>NC_018015.1:0-325052 GCF_000265525.1 Thermococcus cleftensis | reverse complement strand
TCCTGAAGACCCAGACGCCTTCCGTGGACGGGGTAAGCTTGAGCGTTCACGATGCCATCGTTGAGCTTTTAAACGTGCTCGTCAAGGATTCCCTCAAGGTGGTGGAATGAGGCTGGAAGACTTCATAAGGGAAGAGGATTCAATCAGATTGATAGAACGGACGAGGGAGTTCGCGAGGGGCTTCTTCGAGAGGGAAGGGACGCACGGCTTTAGCCATACCGAAAGGGTCTTCAACCTCTGCCTCCACATCGGCAGGGAGGAGGGGGCCGATTTAGAGGTGCTCGCTTTGGCCTCTCTCCTCCACGACATAGCGAGGCCCCTGGAGAGCGCGGGGAAGGTCGAGGACCACGCGGTTGAGGGTGCAAAAATTGCGAGGCGTTTCCTGACGAGCCTAGGTTACCCCGAGGAGAAGGTTGAAGCTGTCGCCCATGCCATCGAAGCCCATCGCTTTTCGAGGGGACCCGAGCCGAAAACGCTCGAGGCAAAAATCCTGAGCGACGCCGACAAGCTTGACGCGATTGGTGCTATCGGAATAGCGCGTGTTTTTATGTACTCGGGCGAGAATGGAAGGGACATAGAGGCCTCTCTAAGGCACTTCGAGGAGAAGATCTTCAAGCTCAAGGATTTGATGTACACCGAAACCGCCAGGAGGATTGCCGAGGAGAGACACGTCTTTACCCTTGAATTCATTGAGAGGATAAGGCGCGAGATAGAGGGCGAAATCTGAACCCTTTTCCGGCTTTTTAATTCCATAATAACCTTTTTAAAGGACTTCCAGAATTAAGGGTTAGCCCCTTTAAGGTCATTCTCAGGCGAGGAGGTGAGAAGATGAAGGCGCCAATCTGTGAGGTGTGCTTGAAGACCGACGACATTCTGTGTCCGGCTGACGAGAAAAAGCTCCAAGAGGGGATTATCTCCGAACTGGACGTTAAGGTCGCGAGGCTTCTCTACAGGCTCATCGGGGACGTTGATATGGAGTTCAAGAAGGCCGTTGAGGCCGGCGATCTCATAGTCATCGTTGTTGGTGAGGGCGACGTCCCCGTAACAATCGGCAAAGGCGGAAAGAACATCAAGGCCCTCATGAGGGAGCTTGGAAAGAGGATACGTGTTATCGAGGCCGTTGAGGTCAAAGGTACCGAGGACATCAAGAAGCTCGCCACCGACCTCCTCTACCCGGCGGGAGTCTTTGGCGTGAACATCGTTTACAAGCCCGGAGGGGGAACCTACTACAAGGTTCTCGTCCTTGGCAGGGACAGGAAGAAGCTCCCGGAGAAGGCTGAGGTGCTGGAGAGCATACTCTCCCAGATAACCGGATCCGAGGTAAAGATAAACTTTATTTGAACTTCCTTTTCTCTCCTACAGGTTTCACAACCGGAGGTAGATGGTATGTATCGGACGCACTACTCGAGCGAGATAACTGAGGAGCTGAACGGCCAGAAGGTTAAGGTGGCCGGCTGGGTATGGGAAATCAAGGATTTGGGCGGAATAAAGTTCCTCTGGCTCAGGGACAGGGAAGGCATAGTCCAGATAACCGCCCCCAAGAAGAAGGTCGAGCCGGAGCTCTTCAAGCTCATTCCGAAGCTCAACGCCGAGGACGTAGTGGCGGTTGAGGGAACTGTGAACTTCACGCCCAAGGCAAAGCTCGGCTTCGAGATTCTCCCTGAGAGGCTCGAAATCCTCAGCAGGGCCGAGAGCCCGCTCCCCCTTGACCCTACCGGCAAGGTAAAGGCCGAGCTCGACACGAGGCTCGACAACCGCTTCATAGACGTTAGAAGGCCGGAAGTGATGGCGATTTTCAAGATACGCTCAAGCGTCTTCAAGGCAATCAGGGATTTCTTCCACGAGAACGGCTTCATCGAAATCCACACGCCCAAGATTATAGCGACTGCCACCGAGGGCGGAACCGAGCTCTTCCCCATGAAGTACTTCGAGAAGGACGCTTTCCTTGCCCAGAGCCCCCAGCTCTACAAGCAAATCATGATGGCTTCAGGTTTGGACAGGGTCTACGAGATAGCCCCAATCTTCCGCGCCGAGGAGCACAACACCACCAGACACCTCAACGAGGCCTGGAGCGTCGATGCGGAGATGGCGTTCATCGAGAACGAGGAAGAGGTGATGAGCCTCCTTGAGAGGCTGGTGGCCCACGCTATAAACTACGTCCGCGAGCACAACGCGAAGGAACTGGAGAACCTCAACTTCGAGCTTGAGGAGCCGAAGCTCCCGTTCCCGAGGCTGAGCTATGACAAGGCACTTGAGATTCTCGCCGATTTGGGCAAGGAAATCCCCTGGGGAGAGGACATAGACACCGAAGGGGAAAGGCTCCTCGGGAAGTACATGATGGAGAACGAGAACGCTCCACTTTACTTCCTCTACAGGTACCCGAGCGAGGCAAAGCCGTTCTATATAATGAAGTACAAGGATAGGCCAGAAATCTGCAGGGCCTTTGATCTCGAATACAGGGGCGTTGAGATAACCTCCGGCGGTCAGAGGGAGCACCGCTACGATGTTCTCGTCGAGCAGATAAAGGAGAAGGGGCTCAATCCAGATAACTTCGAGTTCTACCTCAAGGCCTTCCGCTACGGCATGCCGCCGCACGGGGGCTTCGGCCTCGGCGCTGAGAGGCTGATAAAGCAGATGCTCGACCTTCCAAACATCAGGGAAGTTATACTCTTCCCGAGGGACAGGAAGAGGCTCACACCGTAACGCCTTTATACCACCTTTTCCTTTTGGTGATTAGCTAACTACTCTTTGGAGGCTGGAGGCATGAAAAAGGCCATTGCTTTAATCCTACTGGGGCTGATGGTTTTCTCACTGACACCGATGGCACGCCCAGTGATGTCAGCTGCCGTGCCCGAGAGCGCCAGCATAACCGGTGACGTTTACCTTGGCCTGGGAGACAAGGCAATTCTCGGACCTTTCGAGATTCAGTTCGTCGATGTCACGCCAAACTGGAGCAAGATTTATCTCCTTGTCAACGGGCCTCAGGGGCCGCTCAGGTACGTCCTGAGCCTCAACGGTTACCTCCTCTACCCGTCGAGTGCGAACGTTTACTTGAACGTGAGTCTCCTTTGGATTAGATACGATACCAAGTCAGTCCTCCTCGAGATAAAATCACCCCTCCAGAAGATTCTCTCCGACCAAAACATGGTCGTTGGAAACACCATTACCTTACCCGAGGGGTTCCCCCAGATAAAGATAAAACTGACCTCTGTTTCGGGCGATACGGCCACTTTCACCGTCACCATGCCCTACGGGAAGACCTACACGCTGACCGTGAACAAGGGTTCGGCGGCTTCCGTCGGCTACCAGCTTGACAGTTCACACTCCTATTCCAACTACCTCACCGTGGAGGTCACCAACACCGTCACTAACGGTGCTACCGTGAACATCTACATTCCCAAGGTCGCCTCGACGGACTTCAAGATAGTGAAGGAGGGCGAGGAGAACCCGCCGGAACCGCCGCAGGAGGAGACGGTGCTGGTTTACAACGGTCTCCTCTACGTGAACGAGAAGCTCCCCGTGAAGGTTGAGAACACCACTTACTACGTTAAGCTTGTCTCTGCGATTCCAGACGTTGCCAAGGTTGAGGTTCTGGAGGGCAGCGAGAGCCTCGGCACGATGCTCCTAGAGGTTGGAGACGTTCCAAAGGACGTTCCGGGAACGCCCCTTAAGCTCTCCGTCCAGAACGTCGAGCCGGACTACAAGAGGGCCACGATTAGGGTCTACGCTCCACTTGGAACCCAGGTGACCCCGATACTCCGTCAGGCCAACATCGTGGCGACGATCGATGCGATACCCAAGGAGATAATGCTGGACGACAACCTGGTGGTCACCATCAACGTCAAGAACCTGGGAAGGGGCGACGCCTACGACGTGAGCGTCGCCGCGCCGATACCGAACGACTTCGAGCTCATCAGCATGACCAAGACCTGGAACCTCAAGACCTTCCCGGCCTTCACCAACATGCCGGCGCTCATCTACGTCCTCAAGCCCACCAAGGTCGGCGAGTTCGACATTGGAAAGGCCGTCGTTACCTTCTACGACGACCAGAGCCTTGAGACGGGCAAGAAGAAAACCGTGTACTCCGCTCCCCTGACCGGCATCAAGGTCTACAACGTGCCCACCATCGAGGTCACTGCCCAGGCCTACAACGGCACCTGGAGTAACTACGTGACCGCCAAAGTCGGTGATGAGGTTAAAGTTAAGTTCACCCTTAGCGCCTCCGAGGGTAACCCCGACTTCGAGTTCGTGAAGAACGCCACCCTGCTCCTTGACCTCCCGGCAAGCGTCGATGGTCAGGGTCTGGTTGAGCTCGGCACGATAAGGGCCGGCGAGACCAAGACAGTCCAGCTCGACCTCACCGTCCTCAAGGAGAACCTTACCAACATTGGGGCCACCCTCGTCTACCTCGACCCGCTCGGCGGTCAGCACAGGCTCAACCTCGGAAACCTCGTCACCATAAACAGTGTTCCGCCGAGGATAATCAAGGAGGAGGTCAAGGTCTGGCCTACCCCCGAAGAGCTTCCGGAATACGTGAACAAGACCCTGGCCGGAATGGAGAACCCGATCCCGCTGGCCGAGAAGCTCGCCAACATCTCCGCCTACTACCTTCCCAAGGAAGAGAAGAGCAACCCCTGGCTGCCCCTGGCGATAATCTTCCTGCTGGCCGCGGTGATAGCGGGAGGACTGGCCTATAAGTACCGCGATGAGGCGGAGAAGCTCAGGGAGAAGCTTGAGAGGAAGAAGCAGAGGCGCCCGGGAGGACTGCCCAAGAAGGAGGGCGAAGAAACCGAGACCGGCCAGGGAATGGCCGAGCTCTGATTCTCCCTTTTTCTGCTTCCTTAACTTTATAAACCGACCCCTCAGAGTTTCTCCGGTGTGGGTCATGTTCAGGTACAAGCAGGTCATAGTCTCGCGGAAGGATCTCAAGCTCAGCAAGGGCAAGTTCGCCGTTCAAGTGGCTCACGGGGCGGTGACGGCCGCTTTAAAGGCCCAGAAAGAGAAGCCAGAGTGGTTCAGGGCCTGGTTCAATGAGGGCCAGAAGAAGGTCGTGGTGAAGGCGGAGAACCTCGAGGAGCTCTTCCAGCTCAAGGAGAAGGCTGAGAAGCTCGGCCTTCCAACAGCGCTGATACGCGACGCTGGCTTAACCGAGATTCCGCCGGGGACGGTGACAGTTTTAGCAATCGGTCCCGGTCCGGAGGAACTGCTGGATAAGGTTACTGGCCACCTCAAGCTGGTGTGAGAGATGAACTACCGCGAGTTCTTCTCCCTGCTCCGCCATCTGAGCGAGAAGCCTGGGATAGGCGGGCGGATAAAGGCCCTCCCCGAGGACTTTGTCGTAATAGAAGAGCCTTTGCCCTCGATCTTCGAGGGCAAGAGACATGCCATATTCCTCCTCAAGAAGCGCAACTGGGACACGATGACTGCCGTAAAGGAGATAGCGAAGCGTGCCGGAATAAGCCATCGCGAGATAGGCTTCGCCGGGACCAAGGACAGGCACGCGGTAACGTACCAGTACGTAAGCGTCCCCGCTGAGGCCAGGGAAAAGGTGGAATCGCTCCGGATCAGGGATATCGAGCTGACCTTTGTAGGCTACGGCCGCTTCATCAAGCTCGGCCACCTGCTCGGGAACCGGTTCAGGATAATCGTCCGAGACGTTGGCGAGGGAGCCTTTGAGAGGACGAAGGAGATAGTCCGCGAGCTCCGCGAGAAGGGGGGCTTCCCGAACTACTTCGGCTACCAGCGCTTCGGAGAGAGAAGGGTGGTGAACCACCTAGTCGGGAAGCTCCTCCTCCAGGGGGAGTTTGAGGAAGCGGCGAGGCTCTTCCTCGGCTATGCGGACGGGAGTATGGAGGGCGACGAGGCCAGGAAAACCTTCTGGGAAACCGGGGACGTGGACAGGGCTTTGGAGGAGTTCCCGCGCTTTCTGAGGTACGAGAGGACTCTGCTCCACACCTACAAAAAAACGGGGAGCTGGAAAAAGGCTTTTCTCTCGCTCCCGCTCCCGATAATGCGCATCTTCATTCACTCCTACCAGAGCTACCTCTTCAACCTCTACCTGTCGAGGAGAATAGAGGAGCTTCCCCTGAACGAGGCCCTCGTCGGGGACGTCGTGGTCCAAATGAAGGGCGGAATCCCCTACCGCGACAGAACCTACCGCGTCACCGAGACCAACAGGGATTTCGTCAATGAGAAGGTACGGAAGGGGCAGGCGATGGTTTCAGGCCCGCTCTTCGGCTTCTCCATGAGGAAAGCAAAGGGTCTCCCGGGAGAGCTTGAGAGGGAAATCCTCGAGGAGGAAGGGATTGGCCTTGAAGCCTTCAGGAGACTGCCGAGGCCGATGGCCGAACCCGGCGGGAGGAGGGAGCTTTTGATAAGGCCCCTTGGCTTAACCTACGGCTACATTCCCGGCACGGGCATGTGCTTCCGCTTCTTCCTGCCGAAGGGGGTTTACGCGACGAGTGTCCTGAGGGAGATAATGAAGGACCATTAATGGGTAGAAATCCTTATAATCGCTCCTTCCTTCCCGTTTCTGGGTGAGAGAATGATAAAGGCGATATCACTTGACATAGACGGCACGATAACCTATCGCGACAGGACGCTCAGCATCGATGCCTTGAAAGCTATAAGGCTCGCGGAGAGGCTTGGTGTTCCGGTGATGCTCGTAACGGGGAACTCCGTTCCTTTCGCCGAGGCGGCCGCGGTTTTCATCGGCACGAGCGGGCCGGTCATAGCCGAAGACGGTGGAGCACTTTCGCTCAAGGGTGAGGGGACGATGAGGAAGCGCGTTTTCCTCACGGATATGGACGAGGAGTGGATACTCTGGAGCGAGCTGAAGAAGCGCTATCCTGAGGCCGAGCTCAGCTACTCGACGATGGAGCGGAAAGCCGGCCTCGTGCTGAGGAGAACGGTTCCGGTCGAGGTTGTAAGAGAGATTATCGAGGAGCTTGGGCTTAACCTAATAGCCGTCGATTCGGGCTTCGCAATCCACGTCAAGAAGCCCTGGATAAACAAGGGGACTGGGATTGAGAAGGCCTGCGAGTTTTTAGGGATAAAGCCGAGCGAGGTGGCGCACGTCGGCGATGGGGAGAACGACCTCGACGCCTTCCGCGTCGTCGGTTACCGTGTTGCCATAGCCCAGGCCCCCGAGAGCGTGAAAAGAGAGGCCGACTACGTAACCCGGAAGCCCTACGGCGACGGCGGTGCCGAGGCTATAATTCACATTCTCCGGAAGTTCGGCTACCTCGGTGAGGGCGATGAGGATCCGCTTGGCGACCCTTGAAGACGTTAGAGGTATTGTTGAGCTCCATACCGCCGGAGAGAATTTGAAGGGCAGTCTCTACGAGCGCTACACGAAGGGTGGCCCGTGGACGAGCGTTGAGACCCTAGCGGTTCACATCAACAACCTTCTCCTCGACGACCAGCTCGTTGCTGTTGCCGAGCTTGACGGGAAAATCGTTGGTGAAGTTGAGGTCCTTTTCTCGGAGGAGCCCGTTTTGGGAAGGCAGATGAGGATAGCCCACGTTGACGTCATCGAAGTTCACCCCGATTACAGGGGTAGGGGAATAGGAAGGGCCCTAGTGGAGTTCGTCGAGGACGTTGCCCGGGAGAGGGGTGCGGAGATGCTGACGGTTCAGCCCGACGATGAAGCCAAGGGCTTTTACGAGAGGCTCGGCTTCAACGTTGAGCTCTTTGATGGAACCATAGTGTGGGTTCATGCAAAGGGCATGGGACGGACGGAGGTTCTTGAATTCAGCTGGCAGAACGTTAAAAACCTTGAACTGGTTGCAGGACGCTTCCAGAGCTCCTACAGCGTGTTCTTCTCAGCATTCGGGGACAACATCGCTGGCATTCACTACACGGTCGAAGCAGGAAAGAGCGGGGACTCCTACTACGCCCTCAGAAACCTTCCCGGCAGGGAGGGGGTTGCACTTCTCCTGTGGGGGAGGATTGAAGACGTTAAACCCGTCCTCGGGCGGGCAAAGGTCCTTGGCTTTGAGGGGGTTTTAACCGTCCTCCAGCGCGGAACTAGGAGCTTTGGGGTGGAAAAGGTTGGGGAAGTTAAAATAATGGGAAAGCCCCTCACCTGAGGAACTCCAGAGCTAGGGCAACCTCCATGGCCGTTCCGAGGTAAAGCACGTCCTCGTCCACGTCAAAGCGCGGGTGGTGGTGCGGGTGAATTATCCCCTTCTCCTCGTTGCGGATCCCGAGCGTTAGGAAAGCCCCGGGAACTTTCTGGAGGTAGAAGGCAAAATCTTCCGCACCCATCGTCGGTTCAACACCTCCGTGCCTAATGCCATACTTCTCGGCGACTCTTCTGGCAAACCTTGCCATCTCAGCGTCGTTAATCGTCGGTGGGACGAGCTCCTCTATTGAGAGCTCGTAGGAGGCACCGTGGGCCATGGCGACGCCCCTGAATATCTCCCGTATGCGCCTCTGGATAAGATCCCCTATCTCAGGCTTGAAGAATCTTATCGTACCCTTCATCTCGACTTCCTCAGGAATCACGTTGAAGGCCGTTCCAGCGTGCACCGCCGTGACGCTGACCACTCCTGTCTCGATCGGGGAAACGTTCCTGCTCACTATCGTCTGAAGGGCCAGTATCGTCTCCGCTGATATGGGAATTGGGTCAACCGTCTGGTGGGGGGAAGCCCCGTGTCCGCCCCTGCCCGTTATCCTGGCGGAGAATATTCCAGCCCCCGCCATGAACGGCCCTTCCTGGATTCCAATTATTCCGCTCGGGAGGTCTATCCACACGTGGAAGCCGAAGATTGCGTCAACGCCTTCCAAAGCGCCACCCTCAATCATCTTAACCGCTCCGTTGCCACCTTCCTCCGCCGGCTGGAAGATGAGCCTTACCCTGCCGTTGAACTCCTCGGCGTGCTCGGCTATTATTTTTGCCGCCCCGAGGAGCATCGCAGTGTGGGCGTCATGACCGCAGGCGTGCATCTTTCCGGGAATTCTGGACTTGTAGGGAACGTCGTTCTCCTCCTGAATCGGCAGGGCGTCCATGTCGGCGCGGAGGGCTATCGTCTTCTCGCCCTCCCCGATGTCCGCTATGATGCCCGTCCCGACGCGCTTTACCCTGTAGCCCCACTCACGCAGGTGTTCCTCTACAATCTTCGACGTCCTCTCCTCCTCGTACTTTAGCTCAGGATACATGTGGAAGTCCCTTCTCCAGGAGATAATCTGCTCCTTAATCTTCAGAGCCTCTTCGACGGGATTCATGCCAATCACCGTTTCGGTATTCACAGAACACCATATTAGCTTTTCGATGGGTATCTGAAAGATATCCCAACCGCAAAATTTATAAACCCCCCCAGATAGGTGATTACGGCGTCGATGGGAGTGGGCCGGTAGCTCAGCCTGGTATGAGCGCCGCCTTGGCAAGGCGGAGGCCCCGGGTTCAAATCCCGGCCGGTCCACCAACATTTGGGCTGGGCCCGTGGTCTAGACTGGTTATGACGCCACCCTGACAAGGTGGAGGTCCGGGGTTCGAATCCCCGCGGGCCCACCATAAGAAACTTTTCTCGCGGAAAGATTCATCAAAGTTTGTAGCTTCTTCCTGCACAGCTTAATTCCAGGTGATTTTTAGCGAGGGGGTTTGCTTCTCTACCGCTCCGTTGGAGTGCTTTAAGAGTTCGAACCGTGTTTTAGGGCTTGTGGAACGGCAGTCTGGTAGGGTAAGCCATATCAACCGCACCTTGTGGGGAAGAATCACAAGCTCTGATAAAGCGTTGCTTTGAAAAGTTTCTCAGTGAAGCTTTCCCAAAAGCTTCCGAGGTAAGGTTTATAAGCGACCCCTCCAACGATGGCTGAGGCGAGACCGGTGGGGCGGGAGATAACGGAGGAAAAGCTCCAGAAGTACTTTAGAATCACCGAAGAGGCCTTGAAGGTCCTTGAAATAGCCGTTCACGAGAAGAGTCTTCTGAGGAGCGTTGCGGAGGATTTTCTGACGATGGCGAGGAGCTATTTCAACGATGCCCGATACTACTACGAGAAAGGTGACTACGTTACCGCCTTCGCCGCTTTGAACTACGCTCACGGCTTCATAGACGCTGGTGTGAGGCTTGGAGTCTTCAAGGGAGAGGACGACAGGCTTTTTGCCTTCGGCTGAGGTGGGAGCCATGGGAGACTACGTTGTCGTTTTGGAAGCGCCGATAATCGTGAGGGACGTTGAGACGAGCGAGGACGCGATAAACGTCGCGGTGAGCAAGGTCGCCAAGGCACTCAATAAGGAGAAGCTCGACTTCGTGAGGGTTGAGATAGGCTACTCCCAGTGTCCCGTCTGCGGCGCCCACTTCGAGAGCGCCTTTGTCATAGGCTCTGTCGGCCTGGTCGGAATGTACCTTACTATCAAGGTCTACAACGCCCAGACCATCGAGCACGCCGAGAGGATAGCCAAGGCCGTCATCGGAAAGGCCCTCAAGAAGGTTCCCCTCAAGGTCTACGAGATTCGCGAGCTGACCGAGGAGGAAGAGGGGGACGGTCTGGAGCTGGAGGAGTGATCAGATTCCCCTCCGGTTTCTTCTTCTTGAAAAGTCTCCGGTACACCAACAGTGCGCTCAGCTGTTTTATCATGGTACTGAGGTTGGTGTCAGCGCCTTCCAAGGTTTTGGCCAGGGTGTTCTATCCATCTCTATGCAGGTTACCCGTAGTTAATCATTAAGTGGTGTGTGGGTCCTATCTAGTATTCCTTTCAGCCTCGACAAAGCTTTTAAGCACTCATCAATCAACCAGCAACATAACCCGTGGAGGTTTTGCCATGGCAAAGTTCATATTCGTCACCGGTGGTGTGGTGAGCGGTCTCGGGAAGGGCATAACCAGCGCCTCACTGGGAATGCTGATGAAGGCCAGGGGCTTCAGAACGACGAACATCAAAATCGACCCCTATCTAAACTACGACGCGGGAACGATGAACCCCTACCAGCACGGAGAGGTGTTTGTCCTCGACGACGGCGGCGAGGTGGACCTCGACCTCGGCAACTACGAGCGGTTCCTCAACACGAGCCTCAGCTTTGACCACAACATAACGACGGGCAAAGTTTACTCCGCCGTCATCGAGAAGGAGAGGAAGGGGGAATACCTCGGCGCCACCGTCCAGGTTATCCCCCACATAACCAACGAGATAAAAGAGCGCATAAGGAGAATAGCGAGGGACTACGATGTCGTGGTGGTGGAGATAGGAGGAACGGTGGGAGACATCGAGAGCATGCCCTTCCTCGAGGCGGCGAGGCAGATGCAGATCGAGGAGGGCAGGGAGAACGTCGCCTTCGTCCACGTCACCTACGTGCCGAAGCTCCGCGTTGTCGGCGAGCAGAAGACGAAGCCAACCCAGCACAGCGTCAAGGAGCTGCGCTCCCTCGGGATCCAGCCAGATGCCATAGTTGCCCGCTCGGAGGAACCGCTCGAGGAGAGCGCGAGGAGGAAGATAAGCCTCTTCACCAACGTCCCCGACGAGGCTGTAATCAGCGCCTACGACGTCGAGGACACCTACGAGGTTCCGCTGATGCTCGAGAAAGAGGGCCTCGCGAGGTACCTCACGAGAAGACTCGGCCTTCCGGAGAGAGAGCCGGAGCTCGATGAGTGGCGTGGGCTAGTCGAGAAGTACAAGGCCCTGACCGACACGGTGGAGATAGCCGTGGTCGGTAAGTACGTTAAACTGGCTGACTCCTACCTCAGCATAAAGGAAGCCCTGAAGCACTCGAGCGTGGCAAACGACGTCAAGGTGAAAATCAGGTGGGTTGAGGCGGAGGACGTCGAGAAGAAGGGGGTTAAACTCCTCGAGGGCGTGGACGGCATAATCGTGCCTGGTGGGTTCGGCGCGAGGGGAACCGAGGGCAAGATGATGGCAATACGCTACGCCAGGGAGAACGATATCCCGTTCCTGGGGATCTGCTTCGGCTTCCAGCTGACCGTTGTGGAGTTCGCCAGGAACGTCCTCGGCCTGGAAGGCGCCCACTCAACCGAGATAGACCCGCAGACACCTTACCCCGTCGTCGATTTGATGCCGGAGCAGAGGGACCTGGACAGGCTCGGCGGAACGATGAGGCTCGGGGCATATCCAGTCCACATCAAGCCCAATACTCTTGCCAGGAAGCTCTACGGCAGGGAGATAGTCTACGAGCGCCACCGCCACCGCTGGGAGGTCAATCCTGACTACATAGAGAAGTTTGAGAAGGCCGGCCTCGTCTTCAGCGGCATCGCCGGGGACGACGAGAGGAGAATGGAGATACTCGAGCTACCGGACCACGGCTACTTCATAGCCACCCAGTTCCACCCGGAGTTCAAGTCGAGGCCGATGAGGCCCGCCCCGGTCTTCAATGGACTCGTGGAAGCTGCGAAGAGGAGAAAGTACGGGGGCTAAGCCAGACCCAGGAGCTCCTCGTCCACCTTTTTCAGCTCTTCCATTTTCTGAAGCTCCCTGTAAAAGGCCACGCCTCCGACAGTTAGAAATTCCATCATCAGGGCGTTGAAGGGTGCCTGGAGGAGCTCGGAGGCGTAACTTGCAATCCCCTCTGGAAACACAAGATCCACGGCAAAGCCCACAGAACCGGCGATCATGCTCACTCCTATAACCCCCACCCAGAGGAGCACGCCGAAGGCGATGCTCGAGAGGACGTTTCCGAAGACCATTCCAAAGGCGCTGAATGCCGCGCCTATTCTTCCTTTGTCGGCGTAGAGGGGTATGGCTATTGCCGTCATGCTCGTGGTGATGGCCAGAATCGCCAGGAGGAGCAGAACCCCGATTAGTATCAGCACCGCGCCCCACGGAAGGAAGAGCACCCCCAGAACTGCCGGGATAAGCGCGACCGAGGCGAGTGCAATGGCCACGGCCATGAATATGAGTTCTATTGCAATTACCCCCGGAAGGTGCTTGAGGCCGTCGAGGAGAAGCTCGCCGATGCCGTACTCCTCCCCAGACTCGTGGAGGAGGGCACCCTTCGTGATGGCGTACTGGACGATCGAACCGAGGACGGCGCTGATGGCAATAAGTATCGCGAGGGCTTTACCAAGCTGGACAAGGAAGTCGATTATCTCCCCCTCCACGTCCCCGCCGTACTGCTCTATTATCACGTCCCCGCTGGTGGTCTGGTTCGGGGTGATTTCAAAGGACGGTTCACTCGGCAGCAGGTAAGCCGCCACCGGTGCCAGGAGGAGTGAGAATATCAGCGCGGGAATGTAGAGTTTCTTGGCCTCCACCATGAGCGAAAAGGTCCTTACGAACGCGTCTATTGCCCCCATTCCACCACCCATTGGAGTAATGGGTGGAGGCCTTTTAAATTTTTTGAGCCCGCGAGCCAGAAAAGCTTATAAACGAACCTCCGAAAGTGGCGATAGGTTGTAAACGAGAATATCAATCTCATGAGGTGAGAAGAATGGCTATCTGGCAGGGAAGGTCACTCAAGAAGCCTTCAGGTGGAAGGATTATCCTCGCTAGGAAGAAGAGGAAGAGGGAGCTCGGAAGGGAGCCGGCCTTTACCAAGGTCGGCGAGGACAGGGAAAAGAAGAAGATAATCAGGACCTACGGCGGAAACAGGAAGGTTCGCCTCATCGAGGCCCTCTACGCCAACGTCTTCGACGGTGGTAAGGGCAAGAAGGTCAAGATACTCAACGTCGTCGAGAACCCGGCCAACAGGCAGTACGTCAGGAGGAATATCATCACCAAGGGTGCCATCATCGAGACCGAGGCAGGAAAGGCCATCGTCACCAGCAGGCCCGGCCAGGACGGAGTTGTAAACGCCGTCCTTATCAAGGAGGAGAGTGCCTGAACTCTTTTCCCTTAAACTTTACTTGATTCCTGGCGTCTTTTCTGAAAGGTGACTTTGGGGGCAGATACCGATCTGTCGAGAAGCTTTACGAACTTTGAAGTCTCAAACTTGCCTGTCTGCGGAAGCCCCATGAAGGGCGGGTTCGAGGAACCCGTTTCAAGGGTTATCCTGATGAGAAACCCTCAAACCTTCCCGTCCTTAGCGAGGGGTTAAGTCGAATCCTCGTCCCTCACGGCGGGGAGGAGGTCAGCGGGGTGCCACCTTTGCGGTAGTTTCAATAAGCGACTACTTCAATCTCGGCCTTTGGGGTCCCTTCTCCTCGGTGCGATCTTTGCACCTGTTGAGTACCTCCTCGGCCCAAAGCGGGGAAGGGGGCGATAGCGGAGCTCGAGGAAAAGTTCGTGGAGAAAACGATAAGGGCATCGGAAAAGAAAGGGTTCGTGGGGAGGGTTTCCCTCTAGCGCCCCAGCTCCTTGTGGGCCTTGGCGAGGTGCTTGGCAGCTATAGCCGCAAGGAGCGAGAGTTCCCCGGCCAGGACGGCTCCCGCAACGATCTCGGCGAACTTTTTGGCGTTCGTTCCTGCCGGTTCGCCACCACCGGCGACGCCCATTATGCTTAGCGCCTCCCTCTGGGTCGGGACGCGCGTTCCCCCGCCAACCGTTCCAATCTCAAGGCTCGGCATGGTGATGCTTATGTAAAGGTTCCCCTCGGGAGTCACCTCAGCAAGGGTTATACCGTGCGAGCCCTCTGTAATCTGCGCCTCGTCCTGGCCTGTGGCGAGGAATATGGCGCCGACGATGTTGGCGAAGTGGGCGTTGAAGCCGTAGGAGCCTGCCTGGGCGGAGCCGACGAGGTTCTTGCGGTAGTTCACCTCGGCAATGAGCTCCGGGGTGGTCTTGAGTTTCTTCTCGACTATCTCACGCGGGATTATCGCCTCGGCTATCACCGTCTTTCCGCGCCCGTTGATGAAGTTCATTGCGTTGGGCTTCTTGTCCACACACATGTTGCCGGAGAGGGCGAGGTATTTGACATCGGGGAACTCCTCCTCGATGACCTTCATTATCTCCTCGCTGGAGATGGTCACCATGTTCATTCCCATCGCATCGCCTGTTTCAAACTCGAAGCGGAGGTAGAGGTTGTTGCCGACTATGAAGGGTTTAACGTCCCTAAGCTTTCCGTGCCTCGTTACCTTGCTGACGGCCTTCTCCTGGAGGTAGTCGATGTTGGCCTTAACCCACTCTGCAACTTCCCTGGCCCTTCTCGCGTCCGGGCACTTGAGGAGCGGTGCACGGGTCATCTTGTCGTCGATTATGGTTGTCTTCACCCCACCCGCCTCTGTCAAGGCGGAGCAGCCGCGGTTAACGCTTGCGACGAGGGCTCCCTCCGTGGTGGCAAGGGGTATGTAGAACTCGCCCTTCGCGTACTCCCCGTTGATTTTGAGCGGCCCGGCAACCCCCATCGGTATCTGGACGACGCCTATCATGTTCTCGATGTTCCTTCCTATAACCTGCTCGGGGTCTATGCTGTAGTGTCCAATGTGCTCCAGCTTAATGCCGAGCTTCTTCTCTAGGGCCTTCCTCCTTACCTCCGTTGCGGTTCTCTTGTCGGTGTACTTCTCAACCTGGTGGAGCTTTATCTCCCCACTTGCAACTTTTTCAACGAGCTTTTCCGCGTCCATTTTAACACCTCCAAAATCAGCCGAACAGCCACTCCTCGATAACCTCCCCCGTCTCCTGAAAGGCTATGGCGGCATCGCTGCGGGGGGCGTACTTGACGACGGGAATTCCAACGTTGATGGACTCGGGAACGTTGTAGTCGAAGGGGATCCAGCCAAGGACGGGAACATCAAGGTCCTCCTCAACAGCCTCGATGATTTTGTCCACCACGTCCGAGGACTCGCGGACCTTGTTGAGAATCACCCCGATGTTGAGATTGTACCTTTCTCCCAGTGCCTTGAGCTTTTCAATCTCGTTCTTAACCATAGTCTCGAAGGAGTAAATCGGTGAGCGCTCAATCTCGACGACTATTATCTGATAGTTCGCCACTTCAAACGTCGGCAAGGTGTCAAAAGGTATCCCCGTGGGCGAATCCACGAAAACGACCCCGAACTTGTACTTAACCCTCTCCAGTATGTCCACGAGCTTTCGGGGGGAGATGCCGAGGACGTCCTGAAGCTGAGTGCTCCCGGGCATCACGTGAACGCCAGTCTGCGGGTGCCTGTAAATCGCCCACTCGGGGTCCAGGTCGGGGTTTTTGAGGAGGGAGTGAAGCGTGTACTTGACGGTGTCAAGGGCAAAGTGAAAGCCGAGGTTGGGGAGGTACAGATCACCATCAACGGCCAGAACACGGTATTCCCGCATGGCAAGAAAGGTGCTCAGGTTCGCGGTGGTAGTGGTCTTCCCCGCGCCTCCCCTGCCCGTTACGACCACGAGCGCCATCTCCAGACCCCCAAGAGACATACTCAAAGGAAGATATAAGGTTTCCGATTGTGAAGGGGAAAACCAAACCCCAGAAACCCCGCAAAAGGTTTATATCGTCCCCGTTCAGATATCCATTGTAAAGTTAAGGAGATGATTGCCATGACCGAGAAGATGCCGGCCATCATGAAAACCAAGCCCGCTTACGGCGCCGAGCTCGTTGAGGTCGATGTACCCAAGCCCGGGCCGGGTGAGGTTCTCATCAAGGTTCTCGCGACGAGCATATGCGGAACCGATTTGCACATCTACGAATGGAACGAGTGGGCGCAGAGCAGGATCAAGCCGCCCCAGATTATGGGTCACGAGGTCGCGGGAGAGGTGGTCGAGGTCGGCCCCGGCGTCGATACACTGGAGGAGGGTGACTACATAAGCGTCGAGACCCACATCGTCTGCGGCAAGTGCTACGCCTGCAAGCACAACCGCTACCACGTCTGCCAGAACACCAAGATCTTCGGCGTAGATATGGACGGTGTCTTCGCAGAGTACGCCATAGTTCCCGCCCAGAACGCCTGGAAGAACCCGAAGGACATGCCGCCGGAGTACGCGGCCCTCCAGGAGCCCCTCGGCAATGCAGTCGATACCGTCTTAGCTGGCCCGATAGCCGGAAGGAGCACGCTCATAACCGGAGCCGGCCCGCTCGGACTCCTTGGAATCACCGTCGCCAAGGCCTCTGGCGCTTATCCGGTCATAGTCTCCGAGCCGAGCGAGTTCAGGAGGAAGCTCGCGAAGAAGGTTGGAGCGGACTACGTCATCAACCCCTTCGAGGAGGACCCGGTCAAGGCGGTCATGGACATAACCGACGGCGCCGGTGTTGAGGTTTTCCTCGAGTTCAGCGGGGCACCGAAGGCCCTCGAGCAGGGCCTCAAAGCCACAACCCCAGGAGGGAGGGTCTCACTGCTCGGCCTCTTCCCGCGCGACGTCTCCCTCGACTTCAACAACCTCATGATCTTCAAGGCCCTTGAAATACACGGCATAACCGGAAGGCACCTCTGGGAGACCTGGTACACCGTTTCGAGCCTGATTCAGAGCGGAAAGCTCAACCTCGACCCGATAATCACCCACAAGTACAAGGGCTTCGACAAGTTCGAGGAAGCCTTCGAGCTGATGCGTGCCGGAAAGACCGGCAAGGTCGTCTTCTTCCCGCACAAGGGCTGATTCCCCTTCTCCCATTTTCACCGCAATTCTTAAGTAACTCGCCTCAGACTCAACCAGGGAGGTGGCACCATGGAGCTAAGCTACCAGGAGAAGCTCACGCTCATCAAGCTCGGTGAACTCAAAAAGACCAGATTCGAGGAGCTCGTCAAGGCAGCCAACATCGAGCAGGTAGCGGTTATGAGGGCAGTCCTCGGCCTGCAGGCGAAAGGCCTTGCAAAGCTCCACGAGAGGAGCGAGCGCGTTGTTAGAATCACCGAGACCGGAAGGAGATACGGGAAGATAGGCCTTCCCGAGTGGAGGGCGTTGGGGATTCTCCGCGAGAGGGGAAAGGTCACGCTCGACGACCTTAAGACTGTTCTCAGCGAGGACGAGCTCAAGCCGATAGTCGGCCTCCTCAGGAAGGAGGGCTGGGCGAATGTTAAGAAAGAGGACGGGAAGCTCGTCCTAGAGATCACGGAGAAAGGCCTTAATGCAGAGGAAAGGCCCATAGACAGGGCATTGAAGCTCTTGGCTGAGAAGGAGGCCCTCCCAGTTAAGGAGATTGAGAAGCTAGTCCCGGTTAAGGAGCTGAAGAGGCGGAAGATAGGCGAGGAGGAGACGGTTACCGAGAGGGAAGTCGAGATAACCCCGGCCGGAGAGGAGCTCGTGAGGAAGGGCATCGAGCTGAAGAGGGAAGTTTCAGTTCTAACGCCCGAGCTCATCAAGTCCGGCAAGTGGAAGGAAGTCGAGTTCAGGAAGTTCGACATAAGGGCCCCTGTCAGGAGGATCTACCCCGGCAAGAAGCAGCCCTACAGGGCCTTCCTCGACAAGATCCGGAGAAGGCTCATCGAGATGGGCTTCATCGAGATGACGGTCGAGAGCCTCATAGAAACCCAGTTCTGGAACTTCGATGCGCTCTTCCAGCCCCAGAACCACCCGGCGAGGGAGTGGACCGACACCTACCAGCTCAGGTACCCGAAGAGCGGAAGCCTTCCTGAGAAAGAGCTCGTCGAAATGGTAAAGACGGCCCACGAGCGCGGTTTGGCCGGTTCGCGTGGCTGGGGCTACGTCTGGTCGCCGGAGAGGGCGATGCTCCTGATGCCGAGGGCCCATGGAACTGCCCTGGACGCGAGACAGCTGGCAAAGGGCGTCGAGATTCCCGGGAAGTACTTCACGATCCAGCGCGTTTTCCGTCCGGACGTCCTCGACAGGACGCACCTCATAGAGTTCAACCAGATTGACGGCTTCGTCGTCGGCGAGGAGCTGAACTTCAGGCACCTCCTCGGGATCCTCAAGCGCTTCGCGGTGGAGATAGCGGGAGCGAAAAAAGTCAAGTTCCTGCCCGACTACTATCCGTTCACGGAGCCGAGCGTCCAGATGAGCGCCTATCACCCCGAGCTCGGCTGGGTCGAGTTTGGCGGCGCCGGAATCTTCCGCGAGGAGATGACGAAGGCTCTTGGCATAGACGTCCCGGTCATAGCGTGGGGAATAGGAATAGACAGGCTGGCGATGTTCAAGCTCGGAATAGACGACATTCGCTACCTCTTCAGCTACGACCTCAGGTGGCTCAGGGAGGCTAAGCTGGTGTGGTGATGCAAAATGCCAAAGGTCGTTATAGAAATCCCCCCTGGGGTGAGGAGGGACTTCATAGAGCTTCAGGTTAGGAGGGCCATTGAGGCCGAGGTTGCGAGGCTCGCCTTCGTGGAAGACGTTGCAAAGAGGCTTAACCTCGATGAGGAAGACCTCGAGGAAATCGAGGCACTGAGGGAAGAGGCATGGCGGGAATTCAAGAGGGAGCTGGGACTGGGATAATCGTTGATACGAACGTGATCATATCGGCGCTGCTACCCAGGAGCTCCCGTTTGAGGGAGTTCCTGCTCACGACCGAGATTCCGCTCCATGCCCCCGACTACCTGCTCGTGGAGCTTAAAAAGTACTGGCCGGTAATCGAAAAGAAGGCCGTGAAAAGGGGCGTTAGCAGCGCCGAGCTGGCCCATTTCAGGGAGGAGATACTATCACGCATCATTTTTCACCCCCTAAGCGAGTACCGACCCTTCCTGAAGCGGGCCTACGAGATCTGCAGAGGATTCGATGAAAAGGACACGCCGTTCGTTGCACTCGCCCTGGCCCTGTCACTTCCAATTGTGACGAACGATGGTGGAATACTCGATAACAGGGGGCAATACGAGGCCCTGCCAATTGAAGACCTGTTGAGGTGATAGCATGCCGAAGTTCGATGTGTCAAAGCGGGATTTGGAGAGGCTCATCGGGAAGAGCTTCACCGTCGAGGAGTGGGAGGACCTATTCCTCTACGCGAAATGCGAGCTGGACGACGTCTGGGAGGAGGGCGGTGAGGTTTACTTCAAGGCCGACTCAAAGGACACCAACAGGCCCGACCTGTGGAGCGCCGAGGGGATAGCGAGGCAGATACGCTGGGCACTTGGGTTCGATAAGGGCCTGCCGAGGTATGAAGTCGGGAAAAGCGGTGTCACCGTTTACGTTGACGAGAAACTGAAGGATATCCGCCCCTACGGTGTCTATGCAATAGTTGAGGGCCTGCACCTCGACGAGGAGGCGCTGAAGCAGATGATCAACCTTCAGGAAAAGGTGGCCCTCACCTTCGGGAGGAGAAGGAGGGAAGTGGCAATAGGCATCTTCGACTTCGACAAGGTCAAACCTCCTATCTACTACCGCGCCGCCGAGAAGAGCGAGAAGTTCGTCCCCCTCGGCTTTGACGAGGAGCTCACGCTTGAGGAAATCCTCGAGAAGCACGAGAAGGGGAAGGAGTACGGTCACCTCATCAGGGACAAGCCCTACTACCCGCTCCTCGTGGACAGCGAGGGAAAAGTCCTCTCGATGCCGCCGATCATCAACTCGGAAACCACCGGAAGGGTGACGACCGAAACCAGAAACGTCTTCGTCGACGTTACCGGCTGGGACCTGAACAAGGTCATGCTGGCTCTCAACGTCGTCGTTACAGCTTTGGCCGAGCGCGGAGGAAAGATAAAGAGCGTTAGGGTGGTCTATCCGGACTTTGAAATCGAGACGCCGGATTTGACACCAAAGCCCTTCGAGGTCGAGCTGGACTACATAAGGAAGCTGACAGGAATAGAGCTGAGCGACGGGGAGATCAAGGAGCTACTCGAGAGGATGATGTACGATGTGAAGCTCGAGGGGGGTAAGGCCAAGCTCCTCTATCCTGCCTTCCGCGACGACATAATGCACGCTCGCGACGTTCTTGAAGATGTCCTCATCGCCTACGACTACAACGAGATAGAGCCGGAGGAACCAAAGCTGGCCGTTCAGGGCAGGGGCGACAAGTTCGTCGAGTTCGAGGACGCGGTCAGGGAGCTGATGGTCGGCTTCGGCCTGCAGGAGGTCATGACCTTCAACCTGACCAACAGGGAGGCCCAGTATGACAGAATGAACCTCGAATACGGCAGGAACCACTTCAACAATCCGCCGGCGGAGCTTGTGGAGATTGAGAACCCGATAAGCCCCAAGTGGTCGGCCCTCAGGAACTGGCTCCTGCCGAGCCTTCTCGACTTCCTGAGCCAGAACACCCACGAGGAGTACCCGCAGAGGCTCTTCGAGGTCGGGAAGGCGACGCTAATTGACGAGAGCAGAGAAACCAAAACCGTCAGCGAGAGCAAGCTGGCCGTTGTTATGGCCCAGCCGAGGGTGACCTTCACCGATGCGAAGGAGATCCTGGACAGCGTGATGCGCCACCTTGGGTTTGCCTACGAGCTCGAAGAGGCCGAGCACCCGAGCTTTATTCCTGGCAGGGTCGGGAAGATAATCGTCAACGGAGAAACCATCGGCGTCATAGGCGAAGTGCACCCCGCGGTCCTCGAAAAATGGGGAATCGAGATGCCGGTGGCGGGCTTTGAGCTGTTCCTGAGGCCCCTTTACACGGAGCCGTACCTTTAATCCTCTTTTGCCCTTTTCTCCAGCCCGATGAACATCAGCTCGAAGTTTATCACACTCAATATAACCTCAACGTCAAAGACTTTCTCCATATACTCACCCCGGTTCCAGTTCTCTCTGCCTCTTTATCAATCTTGTGGACTTTTTTTCGTATTCCTTCCAAATTTTTGGCTTGCAAATGTAAAGAAAATTGGAGGATTTTCAGGAGCAAGGCTTTTTATACCCCCCGCCAAAATTGCAACCATGAAGCTCGCCCTCAGGGTAGCCTACGACGGGACGGCTTTCTACGGCTTTCAGAGGCAACCGGGAGTGAGAACGGTAGAGGGGGAGCTGATAAGGGCTTTGACCAAGCTCCGGATAATTGAAAATCCCGAGGAGAACGACTTCAAGGGTGCCTCGCGGACGGACAGGGGTGTCTCGGCCTTCTTCAACGTCGTCTCCTTTGTTCCCGGCGAGCGGGCCGATCTGGCCAAGCCAGAGGTCCTCAACCACCACCTGAGGGACGTCTGGGTTCTCGGCGTTGCGGAGGTTCCGGATGAGTTTCACCCGCGTTTCTGGGCGCGGGGAAAGACGTACCGCTACTATCTGGTGGACGAGGGCTTTGACCTGGAGACGATGCTCGAGTGTGCCAAGCTGTTCGAAGGGACTCACGACTTCTCGGCCTTCGCGAAGCTCGAACCCGGCAGGGACCCTGTAAGGACGATAAGCTCAATCGTCATGACCCAGAGAGGGGGTTATTACGTGGTTGAAATCTCGGGCGAGAGCTTCCTCTGGGAGATGGTGCGTAGAATCGTGAACGCCCTCCGCTTCTGCGGTTTGGGATTGCTTGAGGTAGGAGAAGTTAAGAGCATGCTGGAGGGAATCTACACGAAAAAAATCCCGCCCGCCCCGGCTGAAGGTCTGGTCCTGTGGCATATAGACTATCCTGGCATTGAGTTCACGGGAGATGGGAGGGGAATTAAAAAAGCGCGGAGGGATCTCTTCGAGCGCTACTCAAGAGCTCTGACGAGGGCGGCGCTTTTTGGCGACGCTCTGCTCGAGCTTTGAGGCCATCTCTCGGTCGTAGTACCTGCCGTAGTACTGCTTCAGCGCCTTCTGCCTCTCGATGAAGTGGGTGAAGAGCAGCGGATCGTCGTCCTGAACATCGACTATGACTGCCTTCATTCCACTCTTGGGCCTCAGAGCACGGCCTATCGTCTGAATCGTCATTATGTCACTCTTTCCGCCGCCCGCGAGGATTATTGCCGAAATTTCAGGTATGTCCACCCCTTCCTTGAGGAGCGTCGAAATCAGGACAGGGATTTCACCGTTCTTGAAGGCTTCCAGGACTTCCCAGCGGTTCTGACTCTTTGAGCTGAGGAACTCTGCCTTCACTCCCTCCTTTTCGAGCATTTCCTTCAGAATCTTGCCGTGTTCGATGCGCTTGACGTCTATCAGGACGCGGTGGCCCTTCCTGGCCAGCTCGACGGCTTTCTCCACAACCACCCTGTTCCTCTCGTCGTTGTTCATAATCATATCCTCGTAGAGCTCCTTGTAGCGCTCGCTGAAAGAGGGCATGCTTGACTCGTATGTTATTATCTCGAAGCGCGGCTTCGCGAGGAACTTCTCCCTTATCAGGTCCTCGGCGCGGACCTCGAATATCGTCGGCCCGACGACGGCCTCGATCTTTATCTCCTCCCCCCTAACCCTTCTCCAGGGAGTTGCCGAAAGGCCGAAGCGATAAACTTGAGGGAGGCTTATTCCAAGCTGGTAGAACTTTTCGGCGGCCGAGGTCCGATGACACTCGTCAAACATGACGATGGCATAGTCGTTCTCCAGCCTCTCAACGCCCCTCGAGAGCAGCGTCTGTATCATCGCCACCGTGACGTTCCCCTCTTCCCATCTGTTGTCGCCGACGATTCCTGGCTCTAAACCGAGGACCTCCCTCACCTTCTCTGCCCACTGGTAGAGCAGCTCCTTTGTGTGGACAACTATCAGCGCGGAAAGGTCAAGCTCGTGAATTATCCTGAGTCCCACTACGGTCTTTCCGCTGCCAACAGGAAGAGCCAGGACCCCCATCTTCTCTCTGAGGGCCTTTCTAACGGCCCGTTCCTGATACTTCCTCAGCTTATACTCCTCGTTCCAGACCGAGTTGAGCTTAACTCCCCTAACTCTGCGTTCGTCTTTGATTCTGACCCTGTAGCCCTTGCAGTTGAGGAACTTCTTCACCCTCGGGAGAAGGCCAACGGGAAAGGTCTTCTCGTAGGGGTCGTATAAGCTCTCTGGCTTCTCCCACTTTCCGAAGTCCCTCTTGTATGTGAGAAGGTCGTATATCTTGAAGTACACCTGGGGATCTGCCTTCTCGATTCTGGCCAGTGCAGAGCCATCAGGAATGCGGAGGACCACCATGGACATGACCAATCGTCCGAGGTTTGGAAAAAGACTTTATAGGCCTTTTGGAACATGGAACTAGGGTGATGGAATGCTGAAGGAAATCCTGGGGAGATTTGAGGATACCGTTGTTGTCAAAGAACCCGTGTCCAAGGAACTTGAAATAACGCGCTACCTTCTGAAGCACAGGAACAGGCCCGTCCTGTTTGAGAACGTGAACGGCTGGACCGTTGCGGGCAACATCTGGAGCACGCGGGAAAGGATAGCGGGTTTCCTCAACACAAGCAGGGAGGAACTCATTCACCTGATTGCGGAGGCGATGGAAAATCCCTCACCATACAGGACCGTTGAAAACGCCCCCTTCATGAAAAACCCGACGGAGGATTTCTCGCTCCTCGAGCTTCCGATTCCGAAGTACTACCCGAAGGACGGCGGGCCATACTTCACTTCGGCGATGGTCATAGCGAAGGACGAGAACGGCTTCACCAATATGTCCTTCCACAGGATGATGGTCAGGGACGAGAAGACTGTCGCAATCAGGCTCGTCCCCAGGCACCTCTACGCGATGTGGAGGGACAAGGCGGAACACGGAGAGGAGCTTGAGGTGAGGATAGTCGTCGGGAACCCGGTTCACCTCCTCCTTACCGGAGCCACGAGCGTAGCCTACGGCGTCAGCGAGCTTGAGATAGCGTCAAAGCTGAGCGAGCTCGCCTTCGGAAGGCCCATCGATGTCGTCGAACTCGGTGGAATCCCTGTTCCGGTCGAGAGTGAGTTCGTGTTTGAGGCCAGAATCACGCCGGAGCTCGTTGATGAAGGCCCCTTCGTGGACATAACCGGTACATACGACTACGTCAGAAAGCAGCCGCTGGTGGTCTTCGAGAAGATGTACCATGTGGACGAGCCGGTCTTCCACGCCCTTCTCCCGGGTGGCTACGAGCACTACATGCTCATGGGCCTGCCGAAGGAGCCACAGATTTACGCCAGCGTCAAGAGGGTCGTCCCCAAGGTTCACGGCGTAAGGCTGACCGAAGGCGGTGCAATGTGGCTCCACGCCGTTGTCAGCATAACCAAGCAGCACGACGGCGACGGGAAGAACGCGATTTTGGCGGCTTTCGCCGGCCACCCGAGCCTGAAGCACGTGGTAGTTGTCGATGAAGACGTCAACATATACGACGACAGGGAGGTGGAGTGGGCGATAGCGACGCGCTTCCAGGCCGATAAGGACCTCGTGATAGTCCCAAACGCGAGGGGAAGCTCCCTCGATCCCTCCGCGGAGAAGAGCCTCACCGCGAAGTGGGGCATCGACGCCACCAAGCCACTTGACAGGAAGGAGGAGTTCGAGAGGGCTAGGCTTTAACCCCCTCTCCCTTTCCAAGAACCCTCAGCCGCTCCAGAACCTCGGCTTTCTCGTAGAGGTACCACAGCACTAGAAAGCTCACCCCCGTGGAGAGGTAGGGGTTGACGATGTAGAGCGGGCTGAGGAGCGCGAAGACGGCGTAGCCGAGCAGGAAGGCGAGGAGTGAGTGGGCGACCCTCCCAACTCCGAGCTTGTATGCGGCATACAGGCCGATAACGGCTATCGGAACCTCCCACGGGACAAGTATGAACTTGCCCCATAGGTGCCAGCCCGTTCTGGGAAGTCCATACCAGACGCCATCGGGGAGAAATGGAATCCCGCCCGTGAAGAAATCCGCTATGAGATGAAACCCGTTGCCAATGATGCCGAGGGGACCAAAGGGGAGCACGTAGAGAAAGGACACCATCCCGTGGTTGAAGAAGGTTCTCGTGAAGTCTCCCGTCATAAGGAGCATCTGTATGAAGCTGTAATCCGGGGCGGAGTTGGCAATCACGAAGAGACCGAGGAGCTTCCTGTCCCAGTCCCTCCATGCTCCCACCATGTAAGCTACGAAGATGTGCATGGGCAGTAGCATTTAACCACCAAACATGTTTGGATTGAGAACATAAAAAGTTTGCTGAACAAAAATGAATAACACAAGGTCGAACTCACCCCACCATCTCGAGGAATATCTCCTCGAGGCTTGGCTCCTTGACCTGCATTGTTAGAATCTTCGCGCCCTGGTTCGCCACAAAGTCATGAAGCTCCTCCCTGATGTCCTCAGGGGCGACAACGCGGTACTTATTCTCACCGAGCGGACTCACATTCCACTCCACCGAACTCCAGTCCACGGGCTTGTTAGTCTCAATGATGATAGTGTACCCCGCCTTTCTCAGGAACTCCCGCTTGATGTTCTCCAGACTGTCCTCGACACGGAGCTTGCCCTTCACTATTACCCCAACCGTGTCGCAAACCTCCTCCACGTGCGCGAGAATATGACTGGAGAAGAACACCGTCTTTCCAGCCTTCCTCTGCTCTCTAATAATCTCCTTGAACTCAGCAATACCCCTCGGATCCAACCCAGTCATCGGCTCGTCAAGAATCAAAAGCTCCGGGTCGTTGATGAGCGCCTGGGCCAAAAGGAGTCTCTGCCGCATGCCCTTCGAAAACTTCCCAACCTTCCTCTTTCTCGCTTCCTTCAAACCAACAAGCTCGAGGAGTTCATTGATGCGCTTCCCCTTCTCGGTTTTTGGTATTTTGAAAGCGTCAGCGATGATGTCCAGCGTCTGCTCGGGAGTCAGAAAATCCCAGAGCGTGGCGTGCTCCGGCATGTAGCCTATTCTCTTCTTTGCCTCAACGAGCTGGTTCTCGTCAAACTTGCCGCCCCTGAAGACCTCCTCGCCAAACAGTTCAATCCTCCCTTCCTGAGGAAAGATTAGACCGAGGGTGCTGAGGATTGTCGTGCTCTTGCCAGCACCGTTTGGGCCGAGGAAGCCGTAAACTTGACCCGGCTTCACTTCAAGGTTAAGACCGTCCAAAGCCCTAACGTCCTTGTAAACCTTAACGAGATTCTCAATCCTGAGCATTGACATCACCTCAGATCCATGCGGAGGAAGCGGTAGAAAGCGAGGGCGAGATAGACGAGCGTAAGGCTCACCAGTATCCCCAGGTTTGTGAGGTTCTCCCGTATGGCACCGCCTATTCCGATGTACTCTACCTGTGGGTTGTCCACGCTGCCAGTAATCTTGGTGGCGTCGCTCACGATGACGTCTATCTGGGTTGTCGGGACGTAGAAAAGATACTTGGTCTGGTACTCCTTGGTCTTTTCCCGGTAGGCGTCCCAGTCGGGGTGGTCGCTTATTATGGTATCCTTGGCGGCCATGAACTGGACTATGGCCGGCATTATCATGAAGAAGACGAACATCACCACGAGGGCCACGCCAAGGGCCGTGCTGGAGGACTTCACGGTGGTGGAGATTATGTAACCGAGGGCTATTAACTGCATCATTGCCAGGAGCAATAAGGCGTTGAGCAGGAGTGAGTCAGTGACGAGCTGGCCGCCGAGGGGGGCGCCCAGCCAGACAAGTCCAGCTATTCCCACCAGGGTCGTGAGGAGGAGTGCCATTAACACGACCACCGTGTGAGCGAGGAACTTGCCGCCGATGTAGCTCAACCTCGTTATCGGCTTGCTCATTGCAACGCGGAGCGTTCCCTTCTCTATCTCGCTGTTTATTGCCGTGGCACCCATCAGAAGGGCAAGGATTGCAATGAAAAATCCGCCGAGTCCGTTGATGTTGCTGATGAGGACTGAGACGGCCTGTTGAACAGTTTCAATCTCCCTGCCACTCGACTTCTGAAGGTAGAACCCAGGTATGTAGAGGAGCATCATCACACCGAGTATTACCCACAGTTTCTTAGTTCGAAGGCTCTGCTTAAACTCAAGCTGAAATCCCCAGAGCATAGCTTATACCCCCCAAGTTTAGACTAACAACAGGAGTATAAAAGTTTTGCTTTCGAGGTTGAATTGACAGTTCCCCCCAAAGGGGGAGAGGACAAAGCCTGCCATTCACCCGATGCATCGAATTCCGAGGTATGATCTGCCGGGGGAATATTTAAGCCCTTTGGGTGGGGGGATAATCAGAGGGAAGCCAGTCTCAAAACGTCCTCCCACTTCGTGCAGTGCTTTTTCAGCCGCGTGAGAACCTCATCGTGTCCCCCCAGAACCGGCCAGAGTATTGAATCGATGTGCAGCGGTGGAATACCGGTTTCCTCCGCGATTCCCCTCCAGAAGCTCACAGGGGGCTCGTTCGTGAAGCGCTTCGTGTAGGCGTTTATCCTCACGTCGTCGGGTATCTCGATGCCCATTGGGTAGGGAACGAATTTCCCAAAGGCTATCCTGCCGGCGTAGCCGAACATCTTGACGGCGAAGACGATAGTCTTGGCACTTTTCCTCGAGCCAAGCGTTTTCGCGAGCTCGTCGCGCAGGCGTTCCATGCCACTGAAGTAGTAGTTTCCAAGGTCTTCCAGGGAGAGGGAATCGAGGAAGGGCTCGATTCTCTTCAGTCTTTTGACCTTCCCTGTAACAAGTCTCCGGTTGGTTCTGGAGTTCGGCAGAAATCGGGAGTATGCTTCCGATATGCCCCTTCCCGGCGGATTTTCCGAAAAGTGCTTAGAGAACTCCCACCACCACATCTCGCCCTTCGCCGTCAGCTGATAGCTCACGAGGGAGTTTGCAATGACGAGCTTGATGAAGAGCTCATCGTTTTTCAGGTTCCCGTGGAGGTTTCTCAGCGCATCGAACTGGAGGTCAACCCGCTCCTCGATGGTTCTGGCGCAGTCGAGGCCGAGTTCGCTTAGAATCTCCCGGAGGGCCTTCACCTTTTCCTCGTCGGCCCGGTACCTCACCCTGATGAACCTGTCGAGGGTCACGTTAACCACCCACGGACCTTATCAACCTTTCAAGGAACGCGCTCTCCCCGATTATCTCCGCGCCGGCGTTGTTCGGAAGGCCGAGCTCGACCTTCGCCTTTATCCCGTGCTCCCTGAGGTAGTCTCGGGCCTCGGCGCTGAGCCTCTCGAAGTCACTCCGGAGGATCAGCCCGTAAACCGTTGGCCCCCAGGAGCTCTGGCCGTGGCCGTAGGTTTTCTCCGCCAGAAAGTCGAGTACCAGCTTAACGTCCTCCCTGAACTCCCCGCCCTGGTACGGTTCGAAGTGCTTTCCCACGAGCCGCTGTATCGCGGAGAGGTGTTCACCGAAGGTTTTTACGTCCCTCTCCTTCAAAGCGGGCAGGAGGCCAAGCAGTATTCTGTGGCTTATCTCCCTAGCGACGTCTGTCCTTCCGGCAAGACTCGCCATCACGGGCTTTTCCTCCTCCTCGTCGAGACCCGGCTTGAGCTCCGGAATAATCAGCAGAAAGGCCCACTCCTCTGGAAAGTCCGTGCGGAGTATCAGGGGAGGAATGCCGTCCCTGACGCCGCCGTCCATGACAAACCCGCCATAGGCGAAGGAATAGATTCCAGCACCGCCGTTCCTCCCCCTTCCAAGAACCTTGGCGAGCTCTTCGATTGGGACGTTAATGTTGTTAAGTCTTGCTATGGCAGTGCCGACCGCCAGGCTAAGCTGGGTCGTGGAGCCGAGGCCAACATGCCTAGGAATGGCTTTTCTGACCTCAACCAGGTAATTGACCCCGGTCTCGTAGGCGGAGTTCATTCTCTTGACCGCGAACTCGATGGTCTTCCTGTCCTCTCCCTCCGCAACTATCTCCAAGGAGTCGCTCTCGATGATTTTGACCTCGTAGCCACCCTCGAGCGCAAGGCCGAGGCTCCCAAAGCGCCGCCCGAAGGTGGCGGCCGGGTCTATGAGACCGAGGTGAAGCCTCCTCGGGGTTCGGATTATCACGAGCACCACCCGAAGACGTTTCCTTTGACCTCTTTTTAACCATTGATGGCCCTGCAAAAACTTTTAAGGATTCAGTGAATTACACCACACGGTGATAACATGGCGGAAGGCGACGACGCACTGGGGGTTATCCTGTACCTCACAACAATCTTCACGGGACTTATCGGGATAATAACCATAGCACCCCTCGTGGCCGAGCTGTACCTGTTCCACGTTCTTGACAGGCTCGACGCCAATGTGACCGACAAGGCCGTCCTGGCCGGTTTCAGCGCAATCAACGGCCTCCTCGCGGTTACGGTTCACTCCGGCGACCCGAACATCGACCCGATCCTGCCCACGGTCATAACCGCACTAACCTTTTTATTTCTGGCAATCAAGCTCGAGTCGGGTGCTGGCTATGAAGTTCGCGGGAGTTGATTTGAGTGAACCCAGAATAATGGGCGTCATCAACGTTTCACCGGAGAGTTTCTACAAGGGGAGCGTCAGAAACGACGAGGAAAAGCTCATCGAGACCGCGGTGAAGATGGTCAAGGACGGGGCGTCCTTCATAGACATCGGTGCCAAATCGACCGCCCCCTACCTTGAGACCCAGATTCCCGTTGAGGAGGAGGTAAAGAGAGCCGTCTGGGCGGTTAAAGCTATCCGGGACCATGTGGACGTGCCGATAAGCATAGACACCACGAACGCCAGGGTTGCAGAGGAAGCACTCAAAGCCGGGGCAGACATCGTAAACGACGTTACCGGGCTCAAAGGCGACCCGAGAATGGCGGAAATAGCCAAGGACCACGGGGCTCCTGTAATAGTCTGCGCCCACGGAGAGGTGAGGAATCTCAGCGACCCCGTTCACACGGTGATGGACCTCCTCAAGGAAAGCCTCGTCATAGCTGAAAAGTACGGGATTGAGGAGATCGCCATCGACCCCGCGATAGGATTCCTCCGCCCGGAGTGGCCGCCGTGGTACGAGTGGGACTCCAGGGTTCTGGCCAACCTGAACGTCCTCAAGACCTTCGGAAGGCCAATCCTCGTAGGCGTCTCGAGGAAATCATTCATCGGGGCCATAACCGGCAGAAAAGACCCTGCGGAGAGATTAGCTGGCAGCCTCTCGGCGACGGCCATAGCCGTCTTCAACGGCGCCCACATAATCAGAACCCACGACGTGAGGGAAACGCTGGACACTGTCAAGATGGCGGCCTTCATCAAGAGGTTCAGGCCATAGTCGCTTCCCTCGTCTTCTTCCACTCCTCCAGGAGGGTGCTGAGGAGCGAAAGGGCAACGGGTCCGATTATTATCCCCACGAAGCCAAAGGCTATGTAGCCCCCGAAGATGCCGACGAGACTTATCAGCGCATTGACACCAGTTTCTCTTTCCCCCAGCCGTGACCTCAGGAGGTAATCGGGGAGGGGGGACACGAATGCCGCACCATAAATGGCAAGACCCACCGCCGAGATCCAGTTTCCGATAGTGAAGAGATAGACAGAGCCGGCCAGCCAGGTTATCCAGCCACCCAGGACCGGAAGGAGCTCGAAGATTATCGTAAATATACCCACCGCTATGGCCCCGCCGGCATCTGCCACGGCAAAGATGTAGAACCCCACCGCTATGGCCGCGCCCTTGAGGACGCTCACGGCAAGCCAGCCCCTCAGAATGCTGTGGAGCGTCCTCCCAGCGCTCTCCAGGAGTTTGATGGCAAGCTCCCGGTTGTCCCTGGGGAGTAAAGCGTAGACCTCCTCCCTTATTGCCCGGGTATTGACGAGGATTCCGTAGAAGGCGAAGACCATGACGATGGCCTGGAGGGAAAGCTTGGGCAGGGAATAGGTGTATCCGAGGACGTACTCCTCGAAGCGCCTCGGTATGTCCTCAGCCAGGCGCTGGATAAGCTCGTAGAGAGCGAGGGGCAGGTGGAAATCGAGGAGCCACTGGAAGAAGGCGTTGATGTAGTACGCCAGGGACTGCTTGACGTCGTTTATCCAGAGGGCAAAGCCGATGATGAAGAGGAAGGTCAGAACTGTTAGAACCCCGGTTATGGTAAAGGCAGAAATCCTGTTACCGACCCGTCTCGCCAGCCTTTCGTGGAAGGGATAGAGAATGTATGCGAGGGTAACTGCAAGGATAAGGGGCGAAAGGATAGGGCTAACCGTCTCCCACACGAGGTAGAGGACGAGAACTGAAATCACTATCCAGACGGCGGCCTCAATCTCCATCGAGCATCCCCAGGTACTTCAGTATCAGCTCCCGCGCGCTGGGCTTGCTGAAGATTATCAGGTATCCTCTCTCGTCGAGGAGGAAGTTCTTTCCCAAGGCTAATAAACCTTTCTTGAGCTTGTGAACCTCTGCCCTCTCGAGGTTTATGCTCTCAACGATTTCTTCAGGGGCCTTCGTTTCCCTCAGAGCTTTTTCCAGCCTGTCGAGGACGGCCCTGTTGAGGAACTTTATGGGGTTCGGCCTGAAGTCCCCGGCGGCTATCTCGGAAGGGTCCATATAGATGCCCCAGAACTCCTTGGCGCACTCGAAGGGGTACACGTAGTCCTCCCCGTAGTCCGACAGATACAGCTCCCGTATTACGGCGAGGAGAAGCCTTCTAGCATCACCTCCGTAGAACTCCACCCTCAGCTTGAATCTCCCGTCCTCGAAACCGTTCTCAAACACCTCCAGCCTCTCCTCGCAGAGCACGCTATCACCCCCTCAGGGCTTTAGGTAAGCGTTCACGTATCGAGGATCGAGCAGGAGGGCGGTGCTTCCAAAGATCCCAAAGTTAGAAGCCCCTCCGCTCCCATAAATAACCACGCGTGGTTTGGTCACGTTGAGCTCCTCGGAGAGGACGGCAATAGCTCTATCGATGTCGCCGGTCTCGTCCACCAGCGAGCCGGTAACGTTCATCGCGAACCACGTTCTCCCGGTAGCGTAAAGCCGGGTCTCGTTGAGCGGCATTCCCCTGCCGTCGCTCACGACCTGAAGGAAGGCCTGGAAGTATGTGTCTATGCTGTCCGCGATCATCTCGCGCTCGTCGTCGCTCAAACCGCGCCACTCGGCTCCCATGTCCTTGTAAGGCCCCGTTTTGAACACGTCCACCTTTATGCCGTTCATCTCGTAGTTCTTCTGGAGGTCGTAGTGGACGTAGATAACCCCAATGCTCCCGACCTCTGCCAGGGGATCGGCGACTATCTTCTCGGCGGCAACAGCTATGTAGTAGCCGCCAGAAGCCGCTATGCCGCCGGTGTAAGCAACGACCGGCTTGATGAGGTTAAGCTTCTTGACCGTGGAGTATATTTCCCTGACAGGCCCTATGTAGCCGCCGGGGCTCTCTATCCAGAGAACCACACCGCCTATAGAGTCATTCTCGGCTACCTTCCTCAGAAGGGGCACCACCTGGAGGGCCGTGTAGTCGTCTATCAGCCCGAATATAGGAACCACGGCGATGGTCGTGTTCCCCTCCGGCCGGTTAAGCTCCCTCAGCTGTGCCTTCAGAAACTCGACCTGGCGCTGGAGTTCGTCTATCTGAAGCAGGTAGGAGGTCTCGTTGCATGTGGAGTTGAGAGACGTCTCCACGACGACGGGGGTTACGTTTGACGGCGTGTACGACTTCAGCTCGGAGGCCTGCATGTACAACAGAACGACCGCCACGCTTGAGACTGCCAGCAGGAGGACGAGAACTGCCGAAACGTACTTCCATATGTTTTCCCTCATTCCCTCACCCGGAGAAATTTTGGGCCGGGACTTTTAAACCCTGCCCTCGCTAAGCTTTTATATCCGGCACTCTACTCTCCTCTTAGGTGATATCATGGAGATAGGAGTGACAGTTTACCCGCACTTCGTCACGAAGGACAAGACCCTCGCCTCAGTTCTGGCGGACGTCAAGATAAAGAACTACGACTTCGTCTCGATATTCCCCCACACCTTAGGCCTCATAAAGAACGGCGTCGTGGTTGAGAAGAAGCTCCGGAACGTCGAGACCACGCTCAGGGGCGTTGGCATAGACTACATCGTAAGAATGCCGACCTCCGTCAATCTGCGCGACCACATCTACTACACCAGGCACTTCCGCGTCGCGAGGGCAATAGCGGACGTTGCCATAAAGCTCGGCGCCAAGGTAATAGTCATGCAGAGCGGTAGAACTGGAAGGTTGGACCTTGAAATAGAGGCCATTCAACAGCTTGCCGACATGGTTCACCCCTTTGACATAAAGATAGCCCTCGAGAACACCTTCAGCGTCAAGGACACCCTCTACGTCGTCGAGAACGTGAACAGGGAGAACGTCGGCTTTGCCCTCGACGTGGCCCACGCCTTCCTCAGCGCCCAGGGCGACGCGGACAAGCTGCTGGAAGATGTGAAGCTTGGCACTGACAAGACGATAATCCTCATGATACACGACAACTTCGGAAAGCTCTTCCCGCAGGTTGAGCCCGAAGATGCCCTCGCCTACGGTGTCGGCGACCTTCACCTCCTGCCGGGGGAGGGCAACATACCCTTTGGAAAGGTGCTGAGGCTCTTCGGCGAGGTTCCCCTCCTCCTCAAGGTCAAGAACCCGGAGAAGTTCGCGAAGGTTCCAACGAAGCAGGGGTTGATAGAGCTTCTGACGAGCCTGTGATTTTCCGTTTTTTGCGTACTATTTTTAGTGGTGTGCAAAATGTGTATAGGAAAGTCCTTTAAGTTCTAACTTTAGTTAGTACTGCGGTGAAATCTCGATGAGGAGGGCGGTAGGAGTACTGTTGGTAATCCTCCTGCTGGGGTCGATGGTGACGGCGGCGGGAAGTACAGCCCAAGCCACCAGCCTCGAAACCCAGAACGACCCGTACGAGAAATTCTGGGAGATACTCAACAAGGAAGCCGAACTCGTGGTTCAGTTCAACGCCACCAGGAACACCACCCTCGCCCAGGAGTTGATTCAAAACTCTCGCCTTGGTGCTGAAAATGCCGCCAATATTTCAGCCTTAATCTGGCAGGCTCTGGAGGAACTGAAGGCTTCTGGTGTAAAGACGTACTACACTGCCGAAGAGTTAAGGGAAATGGCTCGGAACATCAGCCGGAATGGCCTCCCCCAGGAGACTGTAGAGGCTTTGAAGGCTCAAGGCTGGAGTGACGAGCAGATTCAAGCTTTGGAAGAGTACATTGTTAGAAATGCAGACGAGATTAACGAGGACTTCAACATGACGGCCTTTCTCGAGGAGTTTTCCATGGCCTTCATTGATGTTGCCTTCAAGTACAACGAGTACGAAACCTGGACACTAGAAAAATGGAAATGGACCCAGCCCACCGGAATCACTGGAGGGGACAACAGAACTTTAATACACCCACTGTTACTGAGGGGGTGGGTTGAGTTCTACCGCTCATACGTTGAAGGTGACTACAAGAGAATGAGGGACTCCATCATTCCGCTGAGAGAGTCGATGTACGAACTCATAACTTACTCCTCGAACAGTCCAAAGCAGGTGGAGCTGGCGTTCTTCAACGGTGAGAGCATAACAATCACGACCGGAAACCTGAGGGGAGTCCTTTGGGGCCATGATGGATCGATGGCATTCAGAATTGAGCAGGAACATTTTGACCGAGATGGATTTGAAATAAACCTTACGACGTATTATTGGCCGGGCGCTCTGGAGGCGTACAAACTAACTTCCGACGTACTGGTGCTTGTGAATGCGATGAAGCAGGGCAACAATAACCCTAAACTCCCGAAGATGCTCAATCAGAAGGTGGCGGAGCTTAAGGACGCCCTCGAGGTCACCGTTGTATCCCGCGAGGTCATAACCAACCCAGACTACAAGAAATTGCCCCCAAGTGACCCTATAACCCCGATCGACCCGATAAATCCGGAACCTCTCAAAAACTCCATCAAGGGCGTTGATGGTGGAACGCTTACTCCTACGGAGTCCTCTTCAAACCAGATCCCCGTCATTCCGGCAGATGAGATAATGAAAATTGCCTCGGATCCGGGTTCCTTAGAGGGCATACTGAAGGTTGATGACATCGAGGTAAAACCACTAACAAGCGGTCCAAACTACGTTAATTACCGTGTTATCGTCCACATGCACACGGAAAACAACGCTGTCAAAAATGTTAAGATTAATCTCCATGACTATTCAACGGGCCGTTCTGACTCAGAAACCATCTCGCAGATTGATCCATACATTGATTATAATTGGGAGAGCAAAACCTTCAGTACGTCTATTAGAAACGAAAACGGAAAGTTAACCGCGACGGGGGAAATCGAGATAACGTACACCCCAGAATGTGATAAATCCCCACTTGGTTCTAGAGAAGATGCACCCATATTATCAAGCTGCAGTGCTAGAACGATCACAGAGCAGTACTCCGCAACCTTTGACCTCAGCTCGTCAGTGGACTGGAACTTGGTCGGGATTAAGATAGAAACGTCCAGTGATGACATTACGGAAGGGGACAGTGTAACTTACAAGGTCGTAGTCGAGAATAAGAACAATGTGGCACTGAATGGAGTGGATTACTCCGTCGTCATTCCTTATTCCGATTCGGGTTCGTGGAAGTATTCAGGAACGGTCGATGTTCCGGCAAATGAAGAGGTTACCATTATTAAGAAGACGGTAACTTACGAGGAAGCTGGCACTTACGTTGCCAGCGCGTCAATCAAATGGGACGGGAACTCCAAGAGTGTCAAGAAGAGCGTTACGGTGAATTCAGAAACTATAAGTATGAACGTTGATTTTTCACCAAATAATCCTACTGAGGGGGATAGTGTGGAATTCGATGTGAGCCTCAAGAATCCCACCTCAACGTCCAGAACCGTAACGGTAAAGCTTTTCATCGATGGGGTTGAAAAATCAAGCAGGACTGTTACTCTTCATGGTGGAGATTCTATGATAGTCACATTAACATGGACCGCTCAGGCTGGAGAGCACGACTGGAGGATCGAGGCCTGGGAAGACGGGAAGCTGGAGGATTCAAGGAGCGGGACAATTCGTGTTATCTCAGAGAGTGATCCATGTCCTGAGGGAGAATACTGGACTGCATGGCTGGAGGTTAGTCCGACTGAGATGGTGGGAGAAGGCAAAGTGCATGTAAAGGTAATGGCATCATACTGCAGTGCTCTTCCGGATGTGGGTGGGGACACAATAGACTTGCTGTATCTTGGGGGAAGCGTGTACTTGGACGGCAAGGAAATACACTCATTTGACACGAATGCCAACGGAAATTACTTGTTAGTTGGTAGGACGAGGGTTATAGATGAGTTTGATTGGCCTGTGAGTGTGGGGAATCACAATATCACATTGAAAATCAAAAACATCAGTGGCCTTTTAGATTACATTAAAACCAAAACTGACAGTGTCAGTGTTAGAGTTTCACCCCTCGAGTATTCTCTAGAACTGACCGAAATCTCCTGCAGTGGTCTCAACTTTAACTTTAAAGCCAGCAGACTTTATACTCAGGGAAGCTACGTCTCATCACTGGAATGTACACTCAAATTCAGGAATGTCAACGATGTGCCAGTACATATTACAGAGTTAAGCACTGAAATTTCAGTTAGTCCACCTGATTTAGAAGAGGCGGTTCCAGATCATACAACAGTCTCAGTAAACGAGGATGTAAAACCCGGTGAATTCATAACGATACAAATACAGGACAGGACCGTCACAACAGATCGCCAAATGCTCCTCAGAGTTGATGGAACCACCGCCACGTTGTACTTGGACTACACGGTGGAAGGCATGATTAACGGAGTCAGCAAAATAGTAGTGAAAGGAATTGCAGAGAGTACATTACGCCTCAGCGTCAATCAGGGTATTGTATATGCAGACGTCACTGCAGACTTGTTATTACTCATAGAAGGCCCCAAAGTCTCTAGTAAACTCACAAAGTGGTTCCCAGTAATAGATAAGATACCTGGAGGAGATGCAATATTGAGCTTCATTAGCGGACAGCCCATAAAAAATTTCATCTTATCAAAAATTTCAGAGCATCAGGGGTGATTTCCTATGGGACTAACCTGCAGAGATAGATTTCAAATTTATAAAGTGGGGGTGGCTCTTGCAGTAACGTTATCGGCAACTCTCGGTTATCTATTCTTTTTTTCTCACAGTGTAATCACTTCTATTGAGCTGACTACCCCATATTTGTTAATCCTGGGATTATACAGCCTCGATGCCGTGAGATTCATTATTAGAAATTGCATTCTCGGGTATCAAGTTTCAAAAAAAGAGCTTGAAGAAATCATAATCTCAACACAACAGCGCTTAGAGCTAAAGTACCTCAGTGCCCCAATATTATTCTATGCCTGGCTTGCATTTGTTATGTATATCCTCTCCCGGAACCCACTAGCGATATTGCTAGTACCCCTATGGACCGTTGATCTGTACATAACCATGAGAACAGCATTATCCTGTGCGAAGGAGTGTCTAATGACAATTGAAAATAATATCCGATAGTGTTAAACCGATGAACGGATGGTTGGATCAGATTCTTAAATCCTTATTCGGAGGATGAGGGCTATGAAGAGTGAACGGTACATCTCTCGTCGGGGCATACTAGCACTTCTCGTATTGTGGGTAGTTACTATTTGCTCCATGCCACTTTTTGTTTTTTAAACTGGGGGCTTGACCCGGAGAAAATTGAAGGCATTATTATCATCACAGTTGTGTTCGGAATCTTTTTTGTATTCTATGAGATAACTATCGTGGAGTTTATTATTAGATACTGCGTTACCGGGAGAAAGCCTGATAAAAAAAGCCTCTCACGGGTACTTGGCTCCATTAGTAGGGCAACTGATATAAGAAACTTCTGGTCCATAGCGTTATTGTATGTATTTTTCAGCCTGCCCATGATATACAAAGATACAAAATTTGCCATTAGTGCCATCCTGTGGATAGCATCGACATATCTTACGGCGTATTTTGCCAAACTCTAGTGTCTGTGAGGAATTTCACAACATGACAGACTAGTGCTTTGGATTCCTAAGTATTGAGTTAAGCTCATTAAGAAGGACATAGTTTCCCTAATAGACAAAATGGGAAGGGTGAGTATTGTGAAAGCATTAAAACAGGGGATACATGCCATAACTCAACGAATGAATCTAAAACATCTGATGATCCTATGGACTGTGACTGTACTTTCCAATATCGTTTTCTCTTTGCATGTGCTTAACGACTATTCAGAGGCGATTTCCAGTGCTCTTAAATTTTCTTTTGCTTACTTTCTCCTTTTGGCAATATACAATCCATACTCTATCGAAGCATGTATCAAAAACTGCATACTTGGATATATCCCATCGGATCAAAATATTCGAAAGGTCATTAATGCTATTGAATGGGCAGTTAACCCCAGAAAGTTCATTGCACTAGCTACATTTTACACATTCTTTGGAGCATTTATCGCGTACAGACAGCCAGTATTTTGGATAGTCATAATTTTGTGGAATATCTCTGCCTATTTCACTCAACATGCGGTTAAAAACTGCCTAAAAGAAAAATATCCTAATCGATACAAGATAGCTATCAACCAAAAGAGTTGATACTCCACATTACCTAAAACTGAAAATAAGATTGGACTCAGGTGAGTATATGAACCTTGAAGGCATTATCACGGCAAGGTACACAGGAAGCAAATACTGGAACAGCGATGCAAATGCCGGCATTATGAAAGGAACCGCAATGGCATTCTCACCGTTATTATTGTCAGGATTGGCCACTTTTTCAGAGATAGCAACCGTAGAATCGTCAACAGGAGTAGAACTTGCACTTGCAGGAAAGGCTAAAGTTGCATTTGAAGCCACCTTTGGAATATATGGCAAGCTTGTAGGAGGAAGCATCGGGATGTATAATTTAGCTGAAATTGTTGCAACGAATAAGTCAGCGAAGGAGAAAGCCAAAAAAGTGGCTGAATATTTCCTAAAGCCTCTGTTCCTTCCAGGGGGTTGATAACATGTCAGGAGAGTATCTGCTAATGGTGCTCCCGTGGGTTTTCTATTTTTTCCTAATGTACTCCTTCCGCTACAGGCTCCTTGAAGAGCTAGAGGAAATCAATCACCGACTAATACAGCTCGAAGACCGCTTTAGGAGGGGGAACCCATGATTAATTACCTTCCACTCTGGAATTCAATCGTTGCACTTGTGTACGCGGTAGTCACGGGAGGAATACTCTTAAAAGCGCGCCCTGGTGCCTTTGAATCGGTCTTCATGACCCTCTACAGCATTTCAGCGATTGCAACTTCCTGGATATCCTTTGGTTACTCACTGCTTCTCTTAGTGCCACTTTTGACCTACGGGGGTCTGACCTATTCAGAGGAGACAGGCTTAGAACTCCTCAGGGAGAGGATTAAAATGCTGGAGGGGGAGTTATGAGGGCCTACCGGGTGATTCTTGTTATTTTAGGAGTGTTACTCCTCCCGGAGATATTGAGAACTGGGGTTTACGGGGGACTTTTTGCTCTAGTTTTGGGTTTTATGCTACCGTGGGCATTTGCCTGGGCGCTCTTCGACGACGTTGATGAACTGAAGTCAAACATTAACAGGCGAGTTCAATCATTAGAACAGGCGATAAAAACTAGAGACTATGATTAATGTTGTAAAAAACTGCAGAACCTTTGAGGGTGGAAAACTGAAAGCATTAAGGGTTGGAGGATTGAGGTTTGGGAAGACGGGAAGCTGGAGGATTCGAGGAGCGGCGAGATAACAATACAAGATCCTCCGACTTCGACTTGTTTGAGCGGTGTCCCCCTGGAGGGTCACTTGGAGGTTTATCCCAAGTGGGTTGAGGCGGGGGACAGCGTGAGTGTCTATATTACCGTCACTAATTTGGACCCGAACTGTGCGCATGGACCTTTCAACATTGAGCTGGTCGATGATTCAGGAGCAAAGTGGTGGCCGGAGAACGACACGGAGTACGGGGATAGCATGAGAGGCTATGAGATCACAAACGGGGTACTAAAAATCTACGCTGGTAAAACACTGAGTGAGTGGTCTAAACCAAAACCAGTCACACAGAATACTGTCTTATACCTGAAAATAAGTGGAAAGGTAAAAATGGACAGCAAAACCGTTGCGGCAGACTACATACTCAGCGGGACGGCAGCAATTGTAGATCCAAATACAGCAATTAGCTTTCAGCTGGGCTCAATAAGGATTTCAGGCATACGACTTAGCTCAAAGCTAAGTTTTGATCCTTTGGCATTCCTTTGGAATGCGTTCATCAAACCTGGAATATTAGAACACACTTGAGGGGTGAGTTCATGACCCTGTGCTCGAAATACCGGTATTTGCTCCTGTTCCTCTTTGCTTTTATTGGTGTGGAATCTTGGAAATACGGTATTAAGAGCGGGATTAACTCTCTTGTTGGAATAGTCCTTGGCCTAATCATTGTATTCACAGTAGCGCCATCGGTCAGAAAGCTTGGTAGGCGCGTTTATAAGGGCATTTACTGCAGGTTAGGCTTTGATATTGTGTATGAGTTCTTGCTTGGAAAGAGTGGAAAAGTAAAGCAATTTTTCTCAATTTTTATCCTAATTTCAACTCCACTCTTTATGCTCAATGCATATTCTTCAACCCAATTTTGGCTCTTTATTGTGCCCATGAGTGCAATAACAACTATGATTGTTTACTGTTCGTTCCAAGAGACGAACACTGGAGCGGGGTGAGGGGTGAAGTGAAGCCCACGAGCAATACAATTGCAAGTATGGAGTGCAAACCTACGGTTATCCCCTGGGACGGTTCAACCACTTGTACTGCTCACTTTGATCTGAAGAGTACTGACACGGTTACGTTGAACCTAGAAGAGGTTGACTTTGGGGGTAAGAAAGTGTGGCCGAACGGGCCAAAAAGCGTCACTGTTAACAAGCAAACTGTGACCCTAACTCCAACCAACATGCAGGAGGACCTGACAATAACTATCGACATAGATGATAGCTTGGCAAATTACTACTTCGGAAAGCCTATTTATAAGACATATATTGACGAGTTTGCTGGTCATTCATACTTAATTGAGGCAAAGTTTAGCGAACTGAATTATCCAGTTTCAGATGTGATAACGGTTATTCCCTATAACGGAGATGAAACAGATAATGCTATAAACCACGGATTGACTCTCATAGAGATTGGTGGTTTTGTCAGGACAGCTATATCCTCAGATCCTGTAGGTATATTAATAACCCTTGGCGTTTATGGAGTAACACATGAAAATGACATTCAGTGGATACTCGAGGAGATTATTGGAAATGAGCACTTTCCACAGGAACAGGATAACAACAATGTTGTTGGAGGGTGATGGGGCATGTTCGACGTATCAATTTTCATCTTTTTGACTCTTGTTTTCGTGGTTAGTTATTTTTTCGGTGGCGTCCTAGGCAGTATCTCCGGTTTAGTTGCATGGCTTTCTTTCATAGCGTCATTGGAGTATAGAACTTATCTCGGTATTCAAGTATCATATATGTCAATTCTCCTCTGGTTGATGGCATTGGGATTGGCAATATGGTATAAATTGTTTCCGGAGAAAAGGATTAATAATCTAAGTGCAATTCTTCTTTCATATCTTCCTCTGGTGGGCGTGTTTTTTATAATGAGTGCTGATAAATTCGCTCAATATACTGGGCTTCTCTACATTTTGTTGATTCTGGTTCTGCCCTATGAGAGGATTTCCCGGAGTTTCTCCCTGAACAACTGGAATAAAGTCTTTATGTTAGCAACGGGACTTCAAATTGTGGTTGTTGCTTTTATAATCCGATCTTTATATGTATTCTCCTATACCTTGGTGCTCTGGTGGTGGTATAAACTCACAGTGGGAGAGAACACAAAGCAGTGAAGGCATTGCAGGAGGGATGAACGGTGGACATTTTCCTCTTTATTTCTATTATCTTGTGGGTTATCCTTGGGATAGGAGCTCTTATCTCAGACCAAAAATCAATAATTGGAACCGGTGTTGTGGTTGTATCAATTATATATCTCGCCAAGGTTAGCCATGGAAACAATGATATTCTGGCCTTCATTGCAGTATTCCTTCTTTGGCTGTCTCTCTCGCTGTTAAGCCTCGCTTGGTCTTTGAGAGGAATAAATAGAAAAGAAGTTGAATCGGCCTGTTCCTTCGCTTCCTTGGGGTATCTCCCAATCTTGACAGTATTGCTTCTGAAGTATGGAGCAATAGCCTTTGTGGGAATTTTCCTGTGGTTGGGCTTGTGGTACGGTTTTCGCATTGTATGCCACCACGAAAAAACGAGGATAGTCCTAGTGTATCTTCCTGCAGTTTTAGTGGCAGTCCTCTTTCGCACGCCCCTCGCGATACCCTATGGAATCCTACTCTGGTGGCTTCATGAAGATGTTGAAAAACTCTGGTGCATGCGTGAAAATGCGCGCGGAGCTAAAATTGGTTAAGAATGCCATCAACAATCACGACTGCAAATCTAGCAAAAAAGAAGAACAAGGGAGTGAGAGAAGAGTGAAAACCGGCGGTTTCATCGGCATGCTCGGCCAGTATCTAATTGAAGATGATAGGTATGGAGATGATGTTCAATGACCATGTCTAAAGAGGGAATTTTCAAACTTTCTGTAGCCATATTTTTGTTTTATTTTGTCCTCCTGTTTTATATAACGGAGTCTGTAGTATGGGCTGGCATTCTAGCAACCATTGCCACATCACCCATAGTAATACTTTGGGGATTTTTTTAACTGGCTGGGAACGATAAAACAAGGGGATAATCAGTACAGAGAACTACATCATTGGGAACTCCACCGGAGATTGAATACCTGACCCCCGAAGAGCTGGAAACGAGACTACAGCATCGGAAAAAGCGGAGAGATCCTAAGAACGAAGAGTCCGTGGCAAATAGAATTGAAAGTCAAGAAAATCCCCTCAAACCACGCGCAGGTACGAACGAATAGTTTACTGGGATTACAGCCCTGGAGGTTGAATGTATGAACAGCGGTGACTGGGGCATACTGGTGCTTGAAATCCTTTGGTTTTTATCATTTTCCTTGTAGCCACGACGATAACTGCAAAGTACCTTGTCGGCAATCCCCAGAGGCAGAAAATCCTGCTGATAACCGCCCCAATCCTAAGCCTAGTACTCTCATTGTTTGCCATAGTGGCGTATTACCCGCCGGAGCAACCGGGCATTCTTCTGCTGGAAATTGGAGCCACATACGTCATCTACAGGATTTTCACCCGATTTGACCAGATCCTAAGATGGGGAGGAACCCTGTACAGAACTTTCGAAATCGCAATTCCCCTGCTGGCGTTAAGCACGTTCAGGACTCTACAACTGTTCGTTGTGAACGCGGCGTTTACAGTGGTTACGTTACTGCTCCTGGAAACCACGAGACGAAAACTGGAAGCCAAATATATACCAGCGGAAACAATATTGGGGGCATGGGACTTCAAAGAAAAACGTCATTAACCGGGTTAAATTATCGGTCGGGGTGTTCCATCACAACCCCAACCTCCCCCCTATCACCCTGAAAACCTCCGCGAAGGCTCTCCCTATCGCCTCCTTTTTTCTCGAAAAGTGCGTGACGTCCTCGGTGAAGTTCTCCCTCAAGATCTCGACGGCTTCCTCCACCGTTATCTTCCCCTCGAGCCACGCGTAGGCGAAAATGGCCTCCGCTATGTCGCCCTTTCCGTGCTTGTCGGTTCTCGGCGGAACCACGTGCCTCAGCCCTGCCAGCTCCAGGGCTATCGTGAGCGACGCGTTCGGAACCCTCTCCCCTGTGGGCCTGCCCAGATACTCGCTCAAGGCGAGTGAGAAGACGAAGTTAACCAGCGAGTCGCCGAGCTTCGCAAGCCCCCTGTCGGTGAAGTCCCTCTCGTACCTCAAGCTCTCACCCCAGACTTCTCCGAGAGCCAGGCTTTAAGGTTTTTGAGGTACGGAAGGGTGCTCCCCAGAACGAGGGTGTAGAGAAGGAGGGTCAGACCAAAGGAATAGACGACGTATGGAGCGTCTCCCCCAACTCCAATCGTGAAGTGGCCCACGAGCCTGACGACGTCCCAGTTGGGATTCCGCAGGTGAACGTGAAACCAGAACTCACTCGGCTGGAGGATCGGCCAGATTCCTGCGTAGAAGGCGGTAAAGAGTGAGACCAGGCCAATCCGTCCACGGGTGGTGAAGGATAGGAGAACCAGAAAAGCGACGAGGGGGAGGAGGTACTGGGGATTAACGCGCCAGTAGGTGGCAGTAAAGGCTGCGTAAGCAAGCGAGACGGAAACTATCAAGTTTCTCTCAAAGGAATGTCTCACAAGGGTGAGGAAAAGGAGCAACAAGGCTGGAACGTACCAATGCCTGATGAACGGCAGGGAATCGATTCCGTAAACCTCGTGAAGGTACGTGGCCAGGCTGACGAAGCCGTTCATACTGTACGCCATCGGAAGAGTGTAGCCGATGTCAATTCCCCTCATCAGATCTGGAAGGGAGCGAAGGCTGAGGGGGCAAAGCAGTAGCATGGGAAGAAATGGAACGATGGCCCCTGCGAAAAGGAGCGCGGCTTTTTTGAGCCCTTCCACCCCTTGTAGAATGTAGTCCCACAAAGAAACGATGGCTGGAAACAGAAGGGTGTGCTTAACTGCAAGGGAAAATCCCTGGAGAAAGGCGGAGGCGTTCTTCCTGTTCCCCAGATAGAGGGAGAGAAGGAACGGGGCCAGGGCCAGGGCGTCGAACATGCCGTAAACAGCTGAAACATGGATAACGATGGGGTTGAGGTAGTAGACCGCGCTTCCAAGGACTGCCTTTCTTTCGCTCGTTTCCCTGAGGAGGAGATAGATGAGAAAAGCAACTGCGGTGTCAGCGGCTATGAACACCAGCTTGACCGAGAAGGCCCACGTGGGGTCCACGTAGACGTGGTAAACGCCATCGCTCCAAAAGGACTCAACGCCACCCCCAACCAGAATCCTGACCCCGGCCAGCAGATAGGCCAAAACCGGACCGTAGACGTAGGGCCACGGGTAGGGCCAGCCCTTCCCGGCGTAGGCGAACGAATCCGCGTAAGAATAAAAACATGCACCGTGTTCGAGCATCGTCCCTGCGAAGCCGTAGAACTGGGGCAGGTCGCTGCCGGCCGAGTAGGGGGCCAGGAGGAGACGAATCGCGAGGCCCGTGATGATGACCGCCAGCAAACCGTAACCGCGACGTTTCAAGATTCCACCCCTCGTCGAGCAGACGTTCCAACTCTGAGTTAGAAGAACTGGAAATTTAAGGGTTTCGGAAGACACCGTTAGGAGGACACAAATCGAAGAAAGCTCGGCAACAAAGGGAAGAAAAATCACTCGCCCACCGCGTTCTTCCAGGCGTCGAGAACGGCCCTGGCACGGTCGAATATCTTTTGAGCCGCCTCCTCAAGGGCCTTCTCGGGAGTTACTTTTCCGTCGGTGACGACCCTGAACCTCGGCTTCCTCGCCATGAGTATGGGGTGCTCGATGGTGTAGCCTGCAAAGGTCACGTGCTCGTTCTCGTGGAGCACCTCGTTGAGCAGGTTGGCGAAGGTGTGATCCTCCCCCTCAAGGTAGAACTCAAGGACGTTTTCCTCACGCTTGATGACCTCAATCTTCATTTTCCTCACCCTCTAAGTGCTTGAGCAGTATCTCCAGCGCCTGCTCCTTGTTCTTCACCAGTTCGTATTTAAACTTATCCTCCTTCCACTCGGCGAGGCCGAGTTCGACGAGCATATCCATAACCTCGCTGGGGTCCATGTTCTTAGCGGCCGCCACCGGAAGGACGACCTCCCTTATCTGCCTTGTCGTCTGGAGGGATACATCGGCGAGGTAATCCCCGAGGGTTCGGACGAGCGCCACTATCTCTTCCCACGGCATGGACGTTATCAGCTCGCCCTCCCTAACTTCAACGGTCTCCCCGAGCAGTTCCAGCGTCCTCACGAGTATGGGAGTCGAAACGCTCGCCCCGGCCTCGCGGAGAAGGTCGTCAATGACGTAGCGGTAGAGGCCACGTTTGTCTGGATAGAGCTTGGCCCTGACGCGGTGGTGGATCTCCCGTATCTTCCTTATCGCCTCCCTTATCTCGTCCTTCGTTCCCTGGACGTTGATCTTGAGGTCGTTGAGCTTGCCGTGGACGTAGATGAAGGCAGGAAGGCGGAGCCGCTGGAGTTCCTTGAGGAACTCCTCCTTCTCCCTGTCGTCCCGAACGTGAATCGTTATGACCTTCTTAGCCCTCGCCATGGTCACACCCTCATCTTCCGGTAGAGAGTGGAGAGCTTTCTCGTCTCGACGCTTCCACACCTCGGGCAGATCAGCCTGTCACCGCGCCTGACGAGTGGAGTTCTGCAGCGGGAGCAGAGGGCGTAAACAACACCGAGGTCCGGCCCCTTGGTCGAGAGCTGTATGGGGCTCTTCTCGGTGGCGATGACCCTCGCCCTAACGACGTCTCCCACCTTGAACTCGGAGGTCATGCTCTCAACGTAGCCGTCCCTAACTTGAGAGATGTGAATTCCAGCCAGTTTTGAAGTGGCTATCTCCCTGTCGTCGTCCCTGCCCTCGATTTTAACCAGCTGGACTATCGCCGCCTGGGGCTTTACCTCGATGACGTTCGCTATGACGATGTCGCCCACCTTGGGGAGAGGGGGTGTGTCAGTAACGGGCTCTATGCTTATTTCCATTCTGTCCTGGTCGATTACAACCTTCCCCGCCCGGACGGCGTAGAGCTCGCCGTTCTCCTCTTTAACCCCCTCACCTGGGAAGTACTCCTCTATCACGCCCAGGTAGTCACCGGGAAGAACTAGGTCACCGCTCTTGACTCCTTTCTTCTCGTCCATTCTCCCACCTCCATGAAAGTTCCAGTCAGGATTTTTTAAGCCTTTGCTATCTCTAGGAGAATTTATAAAGGCCTGGGAAAAAGTTTTAAAGTTGTTACATCATACTAATATCTAGGTGAAAGATAATGCCACAGATTGAGGGTATTTTGGAAGTAAAAATTGATGGACATACCATACTCAAGGTGCCAAGAAACTCTTACGATGAATACGCTGTCCTGGAATATGCAGTAGACCTAGAGAAAAGGGCCTGCAAGATTGTCGTGAGGTACTTCAAGAAAAAGGGAATTTCCGGCGCAGTACTAGGCAAGTTTTCGTTGATCGGCTATATTGGAACCGTGATCCCAAATATGTTCAATGCATACAATGTCTCCTTAATGGGCAATCAGATTGAGATCACGGGGCATGGGACCATCGTAATTGTAGACGAAGAGAGAGGTTCCCAAAAAGAAATTCCAGCCAATACAATCACAATAAAGAGACATAGATCCTCCAAGGATTTCACTCAATTCTATAACGTACTGCAGAAATGCTAACAACAAAGCTAGTAGCCTACTAATTATCTCTTTTACCAAATGTTTTTCACAACATGAAGAAAACCTTAATAATGCCAAGCCACACCTTCTCAGTGGTGGTTAAAGATGAGAATGCTTCTGATACACTCGGACTACCTTGAGTACGAGGTCAAGGACAAGGCACTGAAGAACCCGGAGCCGATAAGCGAGGAGCAGAGGAAGGGTAGGCTCGATGAGGTTCTGGCGGTTTTCATGAGCGTTGAGAAAATCGACGAGACCAACCCCGACGAGGTCGTCGAGAAGGCTGTCGAGGAGATAAAGAGCGTTGCAGAGCAAGTCAAGGCCGAGAGGATATTCGTCTATCCCTTCGCCCACCTCAGCAGTGAGCTGGCAAAGCCCGACGTGGCACTGAAGGTTCTTCAGAGGATTGAGGAGAGGCTTAGAGAGGAGGGCTTTGAGGTCAAGCGCGCGCCCTTCGGCTACTACAAGGCGTTCAGGCTGAGCTGCAAGGGCCACCCGCTCGCTGAACTCAGCAGGACGATAGTGCCGAGCGGCGAGGCGGTCAGCAGGGAGGAGCGCAACATAGCCCTTGAGAAGGAGGAGGAGCTGAAGAGCTACTGGTACGTGCTCACCCCCGAGGGTGAGCTCGTTGAGGTGGACAAGTTCGACTTCACCGGCCATGAAAACCTCAGGAAGTTCGCCAACTACGAGATAGCCAAGAACAGGATAGCCGACAGGGAGCCGCCGCACGTTAAGCTCATGCTCGAGCACGAGCTCGTCGATTACGAACCGGGAAGCGACGGCGGTAATCTACGCTACTACCCGAAGGGGAGGCTCATCAAGGGGCTCCTCGAGCAGTACGTCACCGAGAAGGTCATAGAGTACGGCGCGATGGAGGTCGAGACGCCGATAATGTACGACTTCGAGCACCCTGCGCTCGAGAAGTACCTCAACCGCTTCCCGGCGAGGCAGTACGTCGTAAAGAGCGGCGACAAGAAGTTCTTCCTCCGCTTCGCTGCCTGCTTCGGCCAGTTCCTCATAAAGAAGGACGCCACCATAAGCTACCGCAACCTGCCGCTCAGAATGTACGAGCTTACCCGCTACTCCTTCAGGCGCGAGAAGAGCGGCGAGCTTTCAGGCCTGAGAAGGCTCAGGGCCTTCACGATGCCCGATATGCACACCGTAGCTAAGGACCTCAAACAGGCGATGGACGAGTTCAAGAAGCAGTACAAGCTCAGCATGGAGGTTCTCAGGGGAGTTGGTCTCACCCCGGACGACTACGAGGTCGCCATAAGGTTCACCCGCGACTTCTGGAATGAAAACAGGGACTTCATCGTCGAGCTGGCAAAGATAATCGGCAAGCCCGTCCTGATAGAGATGTGGGACCAGAGGTTCTTCTACTTCATACTCAAGTTCGAGTTCAACTTCGTGGACAACCTCGACAAGGCAGCAGCCCTGAGCACCGTTCAGATAGATGTGGAGAACGCCGAGCGCTTCGGCATAACCTACTACGACGAGGAGGGCAAAGAGAGAACCCCGCTCATACTCCACTGCTCGCCGAGCGGAGCCATCGAGAGGGTTATGTACGCAATCCTCGAGAAGCAGGCCAAGCTCCAGGCCAGGGGAGTTAAACCTTCCTTCCCGCTCTGGCTCAGCCCGATACAGGTCAGGGTTATTCCTGTCAGTGACGAAGTCCTCGACTACGCGCTCTACGTCGCGGGCAAGCTCGAGGGGGCCAGGATCAGGGTCGATGTGGACGACACCAACGACAGGCTCAACAAGAAGATAAGGAAGGCCGAGAAGGAGTGGGTTCCATACATAATCGTCGTCGGAAGGAACGAGAAGGAGCAGAACACCGTGACCGTCAGGAGGAGGAGCGACGGAAGGCAGGTCGAAATGCAGCTCGAGGACCTAATCAAGGAGATAAGGAGCCAGACCGAGGGCTTCCCCTACAGGCCGAGGCCCCTGCCATTGCTCCTGAGCAAGCGCCCCAAGTTCAGGGGCTGATCTTCTTCATCTTCAGTTTTTCCGTTCCCCTCATCTTCGTAACCCGGAAGGTGTAGGCGGTCGGTTCGAAGTCCTCGAAGGGTGCGGAGATGACGTAGAGGTACTCCCTCAGCCCGTCCTCCTCGAGGCTTGATCTTGCCAGAATGACGTAGTCGCTCACCCCTGCCACCCAGGCTACGAACTTCTCGGAGACAACGTCCCTGTTTATCGGAAGAACCAGTATAGAGTCGGGAAGCTGAACGCTTCGAGAGGCCAGCGTCTGGTTCAGGAGCTTCAGGGTGTTCTCCTCCCCCAGCATGAGGGCCGCGCCGTCCAGGGTGTAGACCAGCCGAAACGCAGGCCTTCTGGAGAGGGCTTCTTTAAGGTGGGTCTCGTATATGTGGCTTATCTTGGGGTTAAGGGTTTCCGGCTCGACCTTGTCAAGGTAGAAGACGTTCGGGAGGCTTATCCTTGAACCGTATCGGGTTCCAAAGAGGTCTATTATCGCCAAGTCCCCCCTCTCGAGGGCCCTCTCAACGTCCAGCCCAACGGTGGAGGCCCTCTTGATCAGACTCGTCAGCGGGCCGGTGTAGTTCGACACGACTCCGAAGTAGCCAACCTCCAGCTCCCTGTTAAGGAGCAGAAGGGGTATTCTCCACGCCGAGGAATAAGCGTCGTAGATTATGGCCGCGATGGAGCCCGGAAGGTGGTCGCGGTTGAAGATGTCGAGAACGTTCATTTCCATGCTCCCACCCCAAAAGGGGGTGAGGGTGTCACTCCCCGGCAGGTCTGCCGGCAAGTATCTCATCGAGGAAGTCCCTTGCCTCCTCACTGAACCGGTCGAGCTTGACCTCCTTACCGTACTTGTCGTAGACCTTGCCTTCCCGGAAGTTTATCTCGAAGACCTCGTAGCGCTCCTCGCTCTTTTCGTGGTGCTTCACACCGTGTCCCTTGAGGTGCCTCTCAAGGCTCTCCACATCAACGTACTTGCCGCAGGCTTCGCACTTGTAGAACTGCCAGAACACGTAGTCCTGACCGGCGAGCATGTTGTTCTTTATGTGGTTGATGAGCGCGCCCCCAAGGTACTCGTAGAAGTCCTCCTGAATGAGGCTTTCTCCGTCCTCCACGACCTTAAAGCCGCTCCACACGATGTGGTCGTTGATGTCCGCGAGAGTGGCCTTAATGTAGCGGTAAGTTAGTATGAAGGCCCCGTTGTGGACGTAGAACACGCTCTTGTCTGGAACGGCTATTATCCGTATCCCGTTAGCCCCGTTTTCGGCGAGCTTCTCGGCGTGCTCCTTGTTGTCTGCGACGTCTATGGTGATTCGGACGTTGCTCTTCTTGTGTATTCCGATTATCCTGTCACCGGTTATCTCCCAGTGATAATCGTCCAGGTACCTCACCTGAGCGTAGACCCTCTTTATTCTGGGACTCAGTTCCCCGTACTCCATTATTCACCACCGTGCTGAAGTAGAAGCCAACGTTAATAAGCTTTAGCGGAAAATTTTAAAAAGGGTCTTTCCGGGAGGAGAGGGTTCCAATTTGGAAAAGCTACCTTCCAAAACGCCTCTGCCTCTTCTGGTACTCGCGGATAATCCTGAGGAAGTCTATCTTCCTGAACTCCGGGAAGTAAACATCAACGAAGAAGAGCTCGCTGTAGGCTATCTGGTAGAGGAGGAAGTTGCTTATCCTCTCCTCTCCGCCGGTTCTTATGACTATGTCCGGATCTGGCATATTGGGATAGTAGAGGTACTCTTTTATCAGCTCCTCGTCGATGTCCTCGGGCTTGAGCTTTCCGGCCAGGGCGTCCTTCACGATGTCCCTCACCGCATCGGCTATCTCGCTCCTTCCCCCGTAGGCAAGGGCTATGTTGAGGGTGTAGTTGGTGTACTTCCTCGTTGCTCTCTCGGCCTCCTCGGCGGCTTTCCTTACATTCTCAGGCAGCAGCTCCTTCCTTCCTAGGACGTTCACCCTTATGCCGTACTTGTGAACCCTCTCGTCCGTCAGGAGTTCCCTGAACTTCTCCTCGAAGAGGTTCATGAGGGCGTTCACTTCCTCAGGTGTTCTCCGGAAGTTCTCGGTGGAGAAGGCGTAGACGGTGAGGGTTCTTATGCCCAGCTCGCGGCACCACTCGAGTATCTCCTCCAGCTTTTGAGAGCCGAAGAGGTGGCCATACCAGGGGGGCTTCTCGAGCTTCCGTGCCCATCTCCTGTTGCCGTCCATTATTATTGCCACGTGACTGGGAATGCGGCCTCCCTTAACCTTCTCCAGGAGGTAGTTCTCGTACATATCGTATGCGGGCTTGAAAATGATGTGGGGAATATGGGAAACAAGACGGGAAAGCATCGAGCATCACTCAATCTTCTTCCTTGACTTAAGGTGCTTCTCCGCCAGCTCGACGTAGATTTCGGCGTTCTTCTTCGTCCACTCAATCTCTTCCTCGCTGAGCTGCCTGACGACCTTTCCAGGAACACCTACAACGAGGCTGTAGTCGGGGATCTCCTTGCCGGGCGGAACGAGGGCGCCGGCGCCTATGACGACGTGCTTGCCTATCTTTGCCCCGTCAAGTATGACGGCACCCATTCCTATGATGGTGTAGTCGTCGATGGTGGCGCCGTGGACGACGGCGTTGTGACCAATGGTGACGTACTTCCCTATTATCGTTGGCTGACCGTGGGAGGTGTGTATGCTGACGTTGTCCTGGACGTTTGAGTAGGGACCGACGTAAATCTGCTCTATATCTCCCCTCAGAACCGCGCTCGGCCACACGCTCGTCTTCTCCTCGAGGACGACGTCCCCTATGACGGAGGCGCTCTCATCGACGAAGGCAGTCTCGTGAATTTTAGGCCGCTTCCCATCGAGCTCGTAAACCGCCATGAGCATCACCGGGCTTTACTCCTCGACATAACTTATAAACCTAACCGGGCAAGATGGTTCGAGGGAGTGCAATGAGGTACAGAAGAGGAGCGAGCGCCGAGAGAGAACTCATAAAGATGCTTGAAAAGGCCGGCTTCGCCGTGGTTCGCTCGGCGGGCAGTAAAAAGGTGGATATAATAGCGGGCAACGGAAGGGTCTACCTCTGCATAGAGGTCAAGAGCACCCACGGGGAGAAGCTCTACTTCAGCCAGGAGGACTATGAGAAGCTGACTGCCTTTGCCGAGCGCTTCGGTGGAAAGGCCGTCATAGCGGTCAAGTTCATCAACAACGGCTGGAGGTTCTTCTATCCAGAGAACCTGGAGAAGGGAGGCAAAAACTATAAGGTAAGCCTTCAGACAAGGAACTACCTAACATTCGATGAGGTGGTCGGCAGGCAGAGGTCCCTTGAAGGGGTGATAAAAGGTGAAGGCTAGAGCCGCGCTCGTTATTCTCCTGCTCATCTCGGTTGTTCCAATCCTGCCCCGCGCCAGCGCGGTAGCCCTCTCAATCACGCCGCTCAACGACGACTTTTCCGGTGTTCCAGGAGACACGATAATAATTCCATTCCAGCTGGAGAACCTTGGGAACCAGACTCTGGAGAACGTCAGCGTCTACGTCACCGGACCGGCGGAGGGGTTCCTGTACCAGAGCAAGGTCGTGAGGGATCCGATAGGCCCAAATGAAACCTACAGGGATACCCTGTCGGTCAAGATACTCAACGCCGCTCCGGGAAAGTACAACCTCACCCTGGTCGCCAGGGTGGGGCAGGTTTACTCTGAGGCACAGGTCACGGTGACCGTGAAGACGCTCGTGGACTACGAGCTGGGGATAGAGGTCGGGAAGGAGTACCCCTACGGAAGCAACGTGAGCGTCATTCTCAAGATGGTGTCGAAGGCCAACGGGGTCATAATAGGGAGGATAGGTTACACAATAACCCGCAACGGGGAGACGGTGGAAGAATTCGCGACCACGACATACCTCAACCCCGGTGAGAGCTGGATCAAGAACGTCACGCTGACCAAGCCCCAGGTCGGTGAGTACAGCGTCAGGCTCTGGGCCTACTTCGGCGGTAAGGCAAAGAGCACCACGGCAACGTTTAGGGTGTTTCAGAGGAACCTGAGCTACGAGGCCTACTTCCGAAACGGGGCAATACACGTCTTCGTCCACGACGAGAGCGGAAACGGCGTTCCCGGAATCTCCGTGAGGATAAACGGGATACCGTTCACGACCGACGAATCGGGCACCCTCTCGTACCTCACCAGCGAGCCAGGGACTTACGAGATCGTCCTCAACCTCGACGGCAGGATCGTCACGACCTTCGTGGAGGTTAGAAAGCTCTTCATAAGCTACGAGCAGAGGAACGAGACCCTGCTGGTCAGGGTGGTTGATTCCACCGGAAGACCCGTGCCCAACATAACGGTAGAGGCATCGGGACCGCTCGGCCAGGATTACGCCATCACCAATTCCTCCGGACTGGCGGCCATAAACCTGGAGAAAACCGGTTACGGGACCATAATGCTGAACGCCGAAAGCAGCGAGTACGTTGAGGCGTCCGTGAACGCCAGAACCTCGGAACCGCCGAAGCCGACCCCAACGACATCAAGCCCCAGCCCAAGCCCGACCACAACCACCGCTCCCTCAACCACCCCAACCCCACCGAAACCGCCGAAGGACTACGGTCCCCTCGCGGCCATATTGGTTGCCTCTGGCATACTGCTGGCCGGAACTTCGTACCTGGCCTTTTTCAGGCCCCTCGTCCAGGAGGAAACCCTCGACCGCTACTACTTCGTCAAGGTCAGGGCGCCCAGACTCAAGTCCCTTGAGAACTTCCACTTCGAGAGGGGAGTCACAGCGGTTGAGGTCAGGGCGACGAAGGGGAAGGCGGAGATAAGGGACGGAAGCGTGGTTTGGGAGATAGAGCACCTCGAGCCCGGCGAGGAGGCCTACCTCCAGGTCGTCCTCGGCTAATCCTTTGCCTTTTTCGTTTCGCAAACCTTATTAAGGTGCCCGAACACATTTAGACGGAAATCTAAAGGAGGCGAAAGCCATGGTGAACATCGAGCTGCTTAGGAAGATCGTTGAGGCTCCGGGAGTTTCTGGGTACGAGTTCCTCGGGATTAGGGACGTCGTCATCGAGGAACTTAAAGACCACGTGGACGAGATTAAAGTGGACAAGCTCGGCAACGTCATAGCGCACAAGAAGGGAAGCGGGCCGAGGATAATGATAGCGGCCCACATGGACAAGATAGGCGTCATGGTGAACCACATAGACAAGAACGGCTACCTCCACGTCGTCCCCGTTGGCGGCGTTGACCCGAGAACCCTCGTGGCACAGAGGATTCGCTTCTTCACCGAGAAGGGCGAGCGCTTTGGAGTGGTCGGTCACATACCGCCCCACCTCCAGAAGCCAGAGGACAGGAAAAAACCAGCGGACTGGGACACCATCGTTGTAGACGTTGGCGCCGACAGCAAGGAGGAGGCTGAAGAGCTCGGCTTCCGCGTTGGCACGGTTGGAGAGTTCGCCCCTGCCTTCGTCCAGCTCACCGAGAACAGGATAGCCACTCCTTACCTCGACGACAGGGTTTGCCTCTACGCGATGATAGAGGCGGCTAAAGCGGTCGAGGACCACGAGGCTGATATATACTTCGTTGCGAGCGTTCAGGAGGAGGTCGGGCTGAGAGGCGCTCGCGTCGCGAGCTACGCCATAGACCCGGAGATAGGCATAGCTATGGACGTCACCTTCGCCAAGCAGGTCGGCGACAAGGGCAAAATCGTTCCTAAGCTCGGCGGTGGGCCGGTCATGGACGTCGGGCCGAACATCAACCCCAAGGTTCGCGCCTTCGCCGACGAGGTTGCCAAGAAGTACGGAATAGAGCTCCAGGTCGAGGCCAGCCCGAGGCCTACCGGAACCGACGCCAACATAATGCAGATAAACCGCGAGGGCGTCGCAACGGCAGTCCTCAGCATACCGATACGCTACATGCACAGCCAGGTCGAGACAGCTGACATCAGGGACATAGACAAGACCATCGAGTTCGCCAAGCACTTCCTCGAGGAGCTTCGCGAGATGGACCTCACCCCGTGAGCTACTTTTTCTCTCATCTTGCACTTTTTCTTCCGGAACGGGAGCAGGTTAGACCACGGGAAAAGTTTATACTCCAAACCCCCAAAATTATACTGGTGTAAGGCGTGGACGGCGAGAAAGTTTTGGAGAGCGTGGAGCTGATAAGGAAGTCCCTGCCCCCTACCCTCGAGGAGTTCCGGGCGATGGGGTTGGCAAAGGACGGGATTTACAAGAGACTCGAATTTGCCACCGGTCTCGTTCTTGTCGGGCTTTACGAGCTGGCCGAGGAGCAGGGCATCAGGGCCCTTTCCTACGACGATGCCGTGAGGGGCCTGGCAGAGAGGTCGATACTTCCCGAGCACATCGCCGAGAAGGCGATATTCCTGGTCAGGCTGAGGGAGGTTCTGATGTACGACTACGACCTGATAAACGACGAGATAGCCTTCAGGGATATGGGGGAGTACCTGGAGTTCATCGAGGAAGTTCTAGCGTTCCTTTCCCACGGGAGGTGATCGCGTGATCGAGATAGAGGTCAAAGGATACGCCAACGATGAAATCTTCGAGAGGGTCAGGGAAAGCTTCGAGATGATAAGGAGGGAATACCACGAGGACACCTACTTCCAGCACCCCTGCAGGGACTTTTCCGAGACAGACGAGGCCCTCCGCATAAGGATCAGACGCTTCAACGGCCACTTCGAGGCCTTCATAACCTACAAGGGACCCAAGATAGACCCAGACTCGAAGACCAGGAAGGAGATAGAGGTACCCATCAGCGATCCCGACAAGCACACGGAGATACTGACCAGCCTGGGCTTTCGGGAGGTTTTAACCGTCGAGAAGGTCAGGGAGAAGTACTACGTGGACAAGGGCATCGTCATAGCCCTTGACGAGGTTGAGGGCCTGGGGAAGTTCGTGGAGATAGAGGCCCTCGCCGAGGACGAGAAAAGTGTTGTCGAGACCGTTGAGCGGCTGAAGGAGATACTCCGCGAGCTTGGAGTGAAGCGCTTTGAGAGGCGCTCGTACCTCGAACTCCTGCTCGAAGGGAGGTGAAATGGGTAAGCTTGATGAGTTCTTCAAATCCCGCAGCCGGGAGAAAAAGCGCTCGGAGCTTGAGGTACTCGAGGAGATAGAGGCGTACCTCAAGGAGGGCGGTATAGGCGAGGCAATAGAGCTGACGAAGGAGCTAGAGAAGGAGCCAAACCTTTTCCTCGCCCTCAGAATGATAGTACGCTCCATAGTCGAGACCCTCGACGAGACGGAAAAGACCGAGGCGCTGAGGGAGACTGACCTCGAAGCACTCAGGGAAATGGTCAGAAACCTCGTCCCGGCCGTGAACGGACTCTCCGTCCAACGGCACCGTGCGATTCTCCTCTCGGAAATCGCCCTTCTCTTCTACCGTCTTGGGGACGAGCTCAACGGGGACTTAGCACTTAAAACCGCGATAAACCTGGCCGAGAACGACGCCAGTGTGCTTAGGGATATCATAATGGAGCTCGTAAGGCGGGGTCTGCTGGCGAAAGCGGGCTATGCTATGAAGATGGTCAGGAACCCAGAAAAGCTCGACGTGGTGCTGGTTCACCTGGTCGAGACGTTTTATCGAGCCGGGGACGAAAAGAGGGCCAGACTGCTGCTCGAGCACGTCTCAAGCCCCTTCCACAGGGCGATGGCTCTCTATTATATGGCCTCGATTGAGGGGGAGAGGGATCGGGAGAAAGCGCTGAAACTAGTAGAGGAGGCGTTTAAAGAGGCCGCGAGGGTCAAGGATCCAGATGCGAGGTTTGAGCTGTCCCTGAAGCTCTACGGCCTGAAGCACGAGCTCCTGGGGGAGGGCTTCAGCGTGAGGGACGTGCTAGCCTGGAGAGAAGCTCCTCAGGAGTGAGTGCGGGCCTATCGAGGAGGCCCCTTTTTCTGAGCTCGTGGGAGACCTCAAGTGAGGCTGGAAGCTTGACGCCAAGCCCCTTCAGAGTTTCAGCCTCCTCGGCAATCTCCTCAGGACGACCCTCAAGGATTATCCTTCCCCCGTCCATCACCAGCACCCTGTCGGCGTAGCGGAGGACGTAGTCGGTGTGGTGCTCGACGAGAACCACCGTTATGCCGTGCTCCCTGTTGAGGAGCGAAATCAAGCCAAGGACTTCTTTCTTACCCACGGGGTCGAGCTGGCTCGTCGGCTCGTCCAGGACTATTATTGACGGCTCCATGGCCAGGACAGCCGCTATCGCCAGCCTCTGCTGCTGCCCCCCGCTCAGGTTTGGGGGAAACTCCTTCTCAAGTCCCTTGAGACCAGTAACCTCAAGAACCCAGCGGAGGCGCCTCAGTATCTCGTTCCTGTCGAGGCCTAGGTTCTCGAGGCCGAAGGCTATCTCTTCCTCAACCGTCATGTTGAAGAGCTGGCTCTCCGGGTTCTGAAGGACGAGACCGACGACGGTGGAGAGATGGGGCACGGGCGTCTCCCTCGTGCTGTGCTCCTCCCCCGTCCGGGGGTCGCGGATTATAACGTCCCCCTCGAAGTCGCCCTTTATGGAGTTGGGGATTATCCCGTTGAGGGTGAGGCAGAGGGTGGACTTGCCGCTCCCGCTCGGGCCGATTATGCCGAGCATCTCGCCCTTTTTGACCTCAAAGCTGACGTCCCTGAGGGAGTAATCTTTGGCCCTCCTATACCTGAAGCTCAGCCCTTCGACGCTGATTACCTTCATTTCCTCTTCACCACCCTTGGGACGAGGAAGAAGGCGCTTATTATGAAGACCAGAGTGGAGAATATCTCAAGCCTGCCTATCCACATGTGGAGTATGAGGAGGATCTTCATGTCCACCGGCATGCTGGCGGAGGTTATGCCTACGCTCAGGCCCACGTTGCCCTGGGCCGATGCAACCTCAAAGAAGGAATCCACGAAGCTGGTGCCCATTCTTATCATCGTGTACACGGTTCCCACGAGAAGGAAGGCTATGTATGTCATGGTGAAGCTCATTACCTCCTGAACGTCCTCCTCGGTGAAGACGTAGCTGCCGACCTTCCTCCTTATGACCGCCCCCCTCGGCAGTATGGCCTGCTGAAGGGTCCACTTTAGGCTCTCGTACATCAGGGTGACGCGAATGAGCTTTATACCACCGGCCGTACTTCCCGCACCGCCACCTATGACCATGAGTATTCCTATTATCAGCTTGCCCAGCTCTGGATACTTGCTGAGGTCCGCTATGCCAAAACCGGTACAGGTTATCGCCGAGACGGAGTGGAAGACCGACTGGCGGAGGGAGTCTCCGAGGGTATCCCCCACCTGATAGAGGCTGTAGGCCGTTATCGCGACCGCGGGAACGAGGAAGAGGAACATGTACCTGACCTGAATGTCCTCGAAGAAGGGCTTCAGATGCCTGCTCACGAACATCTTGTAGTGCACTGTAAAGTTCACCGCGCCCAGTATCATCAGGAATATAGTCACTGCCTCGATGGCCGTGCTGTTGAAGTAGCCTATGCTGAGGTCGTGGGTGCTCATACCGCCGGTTCCGAGGCCGGTCATCGCGTGGGTCAGAGCATCGAAGAGGGGCATTCCGTTGATGTAGTAGAGGTAAACGCCCACCAGGGTAAGACCAAGGTATATCTTAAAAATGACTTTGGAGGTATTGACGAGGTTGGGCACTATCCTCTCGCTCCTGGCCTCCGCCCGGTAGAGCCTTGCCGCCGCGACTCCGGGGCGAATGAGAACCGTGAGAGCGACCAGGACGATGCCTATTCCACCCAGCCACTGCATCCAGGCGCGCCAGAAGAGGAGTATGTGGGGGTAGCTCTCGAGGTTCGTCATCATGGTGAGGCCTGTTCCAGTCCATGCACTCATGCTCTCGAAGTACGAGTCAATGAAAGACATGTCGGCTATGAACATGAAGGGGACGACGCTTATGGCAGAGGCGAAAAGCCAAGTAAAGGCAGCCGATACCATGGCCTGCCTCAGGTTAACGTCCTCGATTTTACCAATGTGTCTCGCCAGCCAGGCGCCGAGGAGAACGCTGAAGGTTCCAGGGATCGCGAAGTAGACCACGTACTTTACCTCTTCGGGATAAAACCAGGCTATGAGCACGGGAAGAAGGTAGGCGATGCCAACGCCCTGGAGAATTGACCCTATGAGGTTCTTGACCACGAAGAGATCGTCGGAGATATTGATGTGCTTGCCTAGCTCTAGCATAGGCCCACCGTAAGCTTAGGGTCTGCACCAAATAAAAGGTTTTCCCGTGGAAAGGTTTAAGGGCCGGTTTGCTCCGCCAGTTATGGTGGTAAAAAGTGGAAGAGAGGGAGGCGCTGATAAAGGCCGGCGAAATCGCTAGGCAGGTTAAGAAGGAGGTCGAAGACCTCATAAAACCTGGGGCAAGGCTCTACGACATTGCGGAGTTCGTGGAGAAGCGAATCGTCGAGCTGGGTGGAAAGCCAGCCTTTCCCTGCAACCTCTCAATAAACGAAATTGCCGCCCACTACACGCCGTACAGGGGGGACGAGACGGTTCTCCGGGAAGGCGACTACCTCAAGATAGACCTCGGTGTTCACGTCAATGGCTACATAGCCGACACCGCCGTTACCTACCGCGTGGGCATGGAGCCAGACGAGCTGATGGAAGCGGCTAAAGAGGCCCTTGAGAACGCCATAGCCACCGTCCGGGCGGGGGTAAGGATAAGTGAACTCGGAAAGGCCATCGAAGAGACCATCAGAGGGAAAGGTTTTAACCCGATAGTGAACCTGAGCGGCCACAAGATAGAGCGCTACAAGCTCCACGCGGGGATAAGCATACCGAACATCTACCGCCCCGCGGACAGTTACGAGCTAAAGGAGGGCGACGTCATAGCCATCGAACCCTTCGCAACCACCGGGGCCGGCCAGGTCATAGAGGTTCCTCCGGCACTCATATTCATGTACGTCCGCGATAGGCCCGTGAGAATGGCCCAGGCAAGAAGGCTGCTCGTGCACATAAAGAGGGAGTACAAAACGCTTCCTTTCGCCTACCGCTGGCTTCAGGACTTTATGCCTGAGGGGCAACTGAAGTTAGCGCTGGCCCAGCTCGACAAGGTGGGAGCGGTGTACAGCTATCCAATCCTACGCGAGGTTCGGGGAGGACTGGTCAGCCAGTTCGAGCACACCGTCATAGTCGAGAAGGACGGGGCATACATAACAACGTGATCTCTCTTTCTCTTTTATCAGCCTCAGAAAATGGTACCGTATCTCAAGTCCCGCGCTTCTACGTGGAGTTTTGGAGAGGGTGGGGAAGGGTAGGAACCCCTCGCGGGCTCGGCAGTTTGAATGGCGCCGGGGCAGGGATTTGAACCCTGGTGCGCAGAGCGCACGGGATCTCGAGTCCCGCGCCTTCCCAGGCTAGGCTACCCCGGCGCGGTCTTTGGTTCGCGCACCGGTTTTATAAATCTTTCCGCGAAAAATTTATTAAGCCAAGGTTACTAAAACTTCCTGGGTTGAAAAGGTTTAAATTGATGGGTGCCCTATTAAAATTGAAGGAGGTGACAGCATGGTCGGTATTCTTGTGCAGGAAGTTATGACCGACAGGTTCCAGAAAATCGACATCGACGCCCCCCTTTCTGAGGCCATCGGCATCTTCGAGAAGGAGGACCCTGACCTAATTCTGGTCTTCGATGGGAACCTGTACAAGGGAGTCCTGACCCAGGACCTTATAATACGCTCCCACCTCAAGTGGGATCCTACCAAGGCCAAGGTTAAGGACGTTTACAAGCCCGCACCCGTTATCAAGCCTAACGAGGACCTTAGCAAGGCTGCCAAGCTTATGATGGAGGTTGATCTCCGCTCCCTCCCCGTCGGGGAGAGCAAGGCTGAAATCATCGGTGTCATAAACGACGTGGCCCTCCTGGAGAGGGTCGCCGAGGGGGAGTTCGGGAAGAAGAAAGTCGAGGAGTTCATGACCAAGGACGTCATAACGCTAAAGCCCGGGGACACCGTCGCGAAGGCCCTGGCAACGATGCGCGACCACGCGATATCGAGGATACCCATAGTGAACGAGGAGGGCAAGCTCGAGGGTCTCGTCACGCTCCACGACCTGATAATCCGCTTCATCAAGCCCCGCTTCAGGGCCCAGGCCGGTGAGGTGGCGGGCGAGAAGATACCGCCCTTCAGCATGCCCCTCAGGGACGTTATGATAAGGGGCGTCATAACGATCCTGCCGGACGCAAGCGTCAGGGAAGCCGTCGCGACGATGAAGGACAACGACATAGACGGCCTCGTGGTGGTAAACGAGAACAACAAGGTAGTCGGGATCCTCACGGTCAAGGACCTGCTCCTGCCAATCTCGAAGATGACCGAGAAGGAGGCCCGCTTCTACCTGCAGCTCGGCGGCGACGCGGCCATACTCAGCGACTTCACGAGGGGGAGGATAATCGAGGACGTCAGGCGCTTCGTAGATGGATACGAGGACCTTCTCGGCCAGGAGGGCATAATCTACCTCCACATACGGCGCTTCCCCGAGAAGTTCAGGGGCGTGCACCTCTACCAGGCCAGGATGCGCGTTGTCACGGACAGGGGTGTATTCGTGGCCACCGGGGAGACCTGGGGGGCCATACAGGCGGTCCACGACGCCCTGAGGGCTATAGAGAGGCAGGTCCTTCAGAAGGCTGAACTGGAGAAGGACACCCGCTACTACAAGAGGTTCATAGAAAAACTGGGACTGGGGTGAACTCACCCCATATTGAATTCCCTTTCCAAAATTTTCAGCTGGTGCCTTTCTAACGCTCCTGGATCCACCACTAGGATCATTGTTCCCCCACTCAGTATCACCCGGTCCTTCAAATTGAGGAGAAACTTCAAGACGTTATCAAAGCCGTTCTCGATTATAAGGTACTCCACAGCCTCAACCATCACAACCCGGTATCCCCTGTTGAGAGCACCGGCTATGAGATCCGTCAGTATTCCTATCTTCGTGGGCGCTATCGCATAAACCATGGGTGACTGAGACAGTTCACCTTCGGTTACTCGGGTGATCCAGAAGACAAGTGAATCCCTGTGGACTGTGGTTTTAATAGAGTCCAGACCCCTCCTTGTTACAAGGACTAGGTCTGGGATCTCCTCAAGCCTGCCAATGGCCCTAGAGGCCGTTGTTATTGAGGGATACATAAAAACTCCCCTTGGAATTTCAACGTTTCCCGCGGGCTTTATTGATATTTTAGGCCACACAATAAAGTTCAATGCCCCCACTGCCATGATTCCCCTGAAGATGGTTCCCAGGAGGAATCCGTACGGGACAAACCACTCCCACGTGGCAGTAACGGGATAGGTGGCATTTAAGAGTCCCAGGAGAACCATTCCCAGGGGGAAAAGAACCTGCCAGGAACTCCTTGACACCACGTGTCTGTAAAGTGTTAATCCCATGTAGATATAGCCGACTGCATAGATCATAAGGGGGCCAAGGGTTTTAATGGTAAAGCTGCCGTCCATGGGACTGGCGTTGGTAATTACTATCCACAGGTAGGCAACCATACCCGCCAGCAGGGAGATCGCAGAGATCCTCATTCTCCTCTCCGGAGAAGTTGGGGCCAGATGAGCGGCGGCCAATATGAGAAGGACTCCCTGGAGGGAAGTGTTTACCATATCCAGTACAAACGCCGCTGGCTGGAGGAGATTCAACCCTAACGGCTTCAGGAGAAGCTCCTCTGTGCTGAACGCCGCCAGCAGGAATGATGCAGTAATTATAAGCCAGCCCCCGCTGCTTTCCTTCTTTGATTTATATGCGGCTACGAGCAAGAGTATTAGCCGGGAAACAAGGTTAATGGCGTAGACCACGTTCAAAGCTTTCGTACCTCCTTATCCTGCTTGACAACCACCAGGCTGCGTGGCGGGACGTTCACGTCCACCACGACTCCCGGCCCTATGAACGATCCGCTCCCTATCTTCCTGCCAGGGTATATGCTGACGTTGATACCAACCTTCACGTTGTGCCCTATTATCGCACCGAGCTTGTGCCTGCCGCTGTCCTCAAGCTTACCCTTGATTTCGACCTTTACGTTGCCCCTGTCGTGCCTCAGGTTGGCGGTGATGGTTCCAGCCCCCAGGTTGGTGTTCTCGCCGATTATTGAATCGCCGACGTAGTTGAGGTGGGGTGCGTTGCTGTTGTCCATTATGATGGAGTTCTTAATCTCCACGGCGTTGCCGACGTGGCAGTTGTCGCCTATGCTCGTGTGGGGCCTTATGAAGCAGTTCGGGCCGATTCTCGAGTTCTTTCCAATCTTCACCGGTCCGACTATGTAGGCCCCACTCCTCACCACCGTACCCTCTCCTATCTCAACGGGGGGCACTATCGTTGCCCCCTCCTCCACGATGCCCCTTATCTCGTGCCTCAGCTTGTTCTTCAGGAGGTACTCGTTGAGCTCGAGCAGGTTCCACGGCCTGCCGACGTCGTTCCAGTAGCCGGGGTAGACGGCGTAGGTTACCTTTCTCCCGGCCTCGATCATGAGGTTGAGGGTGTCGGTTATCTCGTACTCCCCCCTGGCGCTTAGGGGGGTCCTTTCTATGAACTCAAACACCTCCGGCTTGAAAATGTAGACACCCAGGTTAGCGTAGCCAGAAACCTTCCCGGGCTTTTCCCTGACCGCCGTCACCCTGTTGCCGTCCACCTCTATCCTGCCGAAGTGGCTCAAGTCGTCGAACTCCTTGACAAGAACCGCTGCGTCCGCCTTCTCTCGCCTGAAGGCGCTTATCAGCTCCTTGACACCATCGATTTCAAAGTATATGTCGCCGTTGGCCGCTATGAACTCCTCGTTGCCGACCTGCTCCCTGGCGGACTCGATGGCCTTCGCCGTGCCCTCGCCGGGCAGTTGCTCCACGTAGGTTATTGGTTTCCCGTTGAACTCGTCGCCAATAACCCTAATCAGCCTCTCCTTTTGATAGCGGACAATGATTATGAACTCGTCCACGAAGGGGTCGAGGTTTTCAAGAACGTACTCGATTATCGGCCTGTTGGCGACCTTAAGTACGACCTTAGGCCTGTCGTCGGTAAGCGGACGAAGCCTTTCACCCTTTCCGGCAGCGAGGATTACACCCTTCACGCAATCACCCCCATCAGATAGACGGCTATGGCAATCAACCCAAACAGGACCAGGAACGTCCGTCTGTCCGTATCTTCGGCCAGCTTTATGAGAAGCTTCATAGTGATTATGCTGACTGCAAATGCTGACAGGAACGCCGTGAAGAAAAAGGCCACTGAAAGGCCCGGTTCCCCGTTCCCGACAAAGGCGAGCTTGAGGACGATGTAAACCGGGGCCACGAGGAAGCTCAGCTCGAGGGCCTTCTTTAAGCTGACACCCGTGCTCGCCAAGCCGAGCATCACCAGACCGCTCCTGGAAAGCCCACCGACAACCGCAACTCCCTGGGCTACGCCCGATAAAACCGAATCCACAAGGGTTGCTTCGTCCTCACGCTCCCTCATAATGCCCGCCACCTTCTCAAATGGCACCTTTTCTCCCGTGAAGAGGCCAAGGAGAACCAGTAAAAGGCCCACTAACGCGTTCACCATATCCGAACCGGCCGGGCTGATTTCATTGGAAAAGGTCCGAAGGAGGGGGTAACCGATGAGGAGTGTGAAGAGGGAGGCGTAGACGAAGTACAGCATGTCAGAATCGAAGCGCTTTCTGAGCGCGTTGCCCGAACCCAAGGCGATGTAGTCCCTAAAGTAGAAGAAGACTGCGAAGGTGGTACCAAGGTACGCTGGGACGAGGTAGCTGGAATGGTCCGGGGTCACTGAGTCAAGTATAGAGCCGATCACCTGTCCTTCCAGCCCCACAGGTAGCCAAGAGGTGAGAGCGATGACGATTCCTGAAATCAGCGGTGCAACATAATCCACAGGGGATACCATGGCAATCACGAAAGGATTTAAACGGCCCGAAACATAAACTTTTCGAGGGATCTTAGATGAGGCTAACCGTGCTCTACGAAAACCACTCAGGATTCAGGAAGGGACTCCTCGGCTCCCATGGATTCTCCGTCCTGGTGGAGCACGACGCCGTTAAAGTTCTCGTGGACACCGGGACGGAGGGACGGGTTCTACTGAACAACATGGAGAAGCTTGGGATAGCGCCGGACGAGATGGACTACGTTTTCATAACGCACGGCCACTACGACCACACGGGCGGGCTGAAGGAGTTTCTGAGGGCGCGGGGGAGACGAATAGGGGTAATAGGCCACCCGGAGATGTTTAGGCGAAGAATAGCGCTGAAGCCCCACCCAAGGCAGATTGGAATACCTTTCACCAGGGAAGAGCTGGAGGAACTCGGGGCAGAGTTCGTCCTGAAAAGCGAGCCGTTCGAGTTCGCGCCTGGCCTCTGGAGCTCCGGGGAAATTCCCAGGCTCGAGTGGGACAGGGCTGTGGGCTATGTTGAAAGGGGCGGTGAGCTGCGGAAGGACAGGGTGCCGGACGATATCGCGCTTATAATAGACCTCGGCGAAAGCGTGGCAGTTGTTACGGGCTGCGGCCACTCCGGCATTTTGAACATCACCAGACACGCCTCCACGATTACTGGAAAGCCAATCAAAGCCCTCGTTGGAGGATTTCATCTCATCGGTGCAGATAGAAAACTGCTGGACGACGTTGTGGAGAACCTGGACGTCGAAAAGCTCTACGCTGGCCACTGCACGGGCATCGATTCCTACGCCTACTTAAAGGCAAAACTTGGTGGAAAGATAGAACCACTCCACGTCGGCAAGACCATCGAGCTTTAGCGAACCTTTAAATACCCGGCTGAAAAGCTAAGCACCGCGAGAGAAAGGAGAGGTGAGAGAGATGAGGAACCCGTTTGAAAAGATGCCAACAGTCCTTACCGCTGATGAACTCATCGATAAGGCCTTCCGGAGGGCCGAAAGGGCCGCTTCAGCATTCACACCCAAGGGGAGTGCAAGGGCCAAGGCGAGGCAGAGGGAGGAGCTGAGGGTAAGGACTGTCTCCAACGTGATACGCGACAACCTGAGAAAGATACTCGATAGGACCCCTGGTGTCTCAACGCTTCCGAGGTTCTACCAGGATTTGGTGGACACCCTCGTGGACAGGGACCAGTTCCACCGTTCCCTGGCTCACGTGAACTGGGCGATAAAGACGATACGCAACCTTGAACAGCGCTACGTCGAGAAGATAAGGTACGAGCGAGACCCGGAAGAGATAGCCAGGCTGAGGAGGCAGTTCTACGGCCGTGTTGCGGACGTACTCAGGGACATATCCGACGATCTCGAGTACCTCAACCAGGCCAGGAACGTGCTGAAGGATTTGCCGGTCGTTGATCTGGAGCTTCCGACCGTCGTCATAGCCGGACACCCCAACGTTGGAAAGAGCACGCTTTTGAGGGCATTGACCAACGCGAGGCCCGAAGTGGCGAGCTACCCCTTCACCACCAAGGGTATAAACGTCGGCCAGTTCGAGGAGCACTACCTAAAGTACCAGGTCATAGACACCCCCGGCCTTCTCGACAGGCCGCTGAGCGAGAGAAACGAGGTCGAGAGGCAGGCGATTCTGGCCTTGAAGCACCTTGGAAAGGTCATCGTCTACATCTTCGACCCCAGCGAGTATTGCGGCTTCCCGATAGAGGAACAGATGCATCTTTTCGAGGAGATACACAAAGAGTTCGGGGAGTTCCCCTTCATTGTGGTCCTCAACAAGGTGGACATAGCGGACGAGGAAAAGGTTAAGCAGGTGGAGGACTTTGTAAGGGCCAGGGGGCTGGAACCGCTGAGAATTTCAGCGCTGACCGGTGAAGGCCTCGATGAACTCAAGAAGCGCGTCATAGAGCTTGTAAAACCGATGGTCGAGGAGCAGGCGAGGAGGATAATGGAGAGGGAACTGAGGAAATACCGGGAGGAGCTGGAACTTTGAGTTCGCCTTCTCTTCTCCCCCTCTGAAGGGGAGTATAGGGCAGCCTTTTAAAGGGTTGATGAAAAGGTGGACTGGGAATGATGAGATATTTCCCTCACTCTGAAAGGTGAAGAGGAGCCGATGCTCTGACCCATTTTATTCCTCCTACTCCCGCATCAACGCAGTTTTCTTCGGCTGTTTGTGAAAGGTTAAAAAGAAAATGCCAAGAATTCACGTGGTCACCAAATCCTGAATCTTCTTCCTCACGAGCGAGCTGACGAGCTTTCCGTCGGCCCTCCCGCGGAGCCTCGCCATCGCTCTTCCCATTACCATTCCCATTGCACCCATTCCCTTGGCCCTGATGACCTCGATGTTCTGCTGGATTACCTCATCGATTATCCTCTCGACCTCCTCCTCGCTGAGGAGCGTCAGGCCCTTCTCCTCAGCGACCTGGGCGGCGCTCTTCTCCGGGTTCTTCGCAAGCTCCTTGAATATCTCCTCGAAGGCCTCCTTGGCTATCTTCCCGTTGAGGTACAGCTCGAAGGCCTCCCTGATGTGCTCGTCGGTTATGTTCTCGATTGGAACCTCCTTCCTGAGGCCCTTGAGAACGACCACGAGTATCGAAGCCGCCAGCGAGGGCTTGACGCCCTTCTTCACGAGTTCCTCGAAGAGTTCATCGCGCTCGTCGCTGACCAGCGTTTCGGCCAGGCTTCTGTCTATCTTGTAATCCCTCACGTAGCGTTCGATCCTTTCCTGCGGAAGTTCGGGCAGGTTTGAAAGGATTTCCCCCTTCATCTCACGCGTTATCAGTATCGGCGGTATGTCGGTTTCCGGGTACATTCTCGCCTTGCCCGGGAGCGGGCGCATGTACTGGGTGTTTCCGTCGGGCAGGGCCCTCCTCGTCTCCTCGGGAACGCCCTCGATGGCTTCCCTGGCGCGCGTTATGACTTCACGCAGGGCCTTCTTGGCGGTTTCCTCCTCTGCAGCAACGAGAACGAACGCGTCTTCCTCGCCGAGGCCAAGTTTCTCGATAACCGCATTAACCTCTAATTCTGTAATTCCATAGTTCGGTAATTCGTCAATGTGGAAGATGCCCCTGACGTACTTCTTGGCCCTGTCGGCCATCTCGGTGCCGAGCCTTCTTCCCGGCTGGATTTCCCTGCCTATGAGCCCGCGGAACTTCGGAAGCTTAACCGCGAGAACCTTACCCCCCCTCTTTATCGTCCCGGCTATTATCTTCGAGCCGGTGTTCTGGAAGACATCGGTGACGTCGTGGAACTCCTCCTTTATATCCTCGGGCTTTGCTCCCCTTGCCCTAAGCTCGTCCCTGATTTTGAGGAGGTTGAGCTGCCTCTCCACTTCCCTCTCGATGATGAGCGGTATCATGTCCAGCTCCTGGACACCCTTGATCTCGACCCTGGCCCCACCCTTGATGGAGACGTTGAGGTCCTGCCTTATCGTTCCGAGGCCGCGCTTCACCTTCCTCGTCGCCCTGAGCGCGTCGCCTATGTACTTGGCCACGACCTTCGCCTGCTCGGGGTGGTGTATGTCCGGGGTGGTGCTTATCTCGACGAGCGGGATCCCGAGGCGGTCGAGGCGGTAGATTACCTCCTTGTCCTTCCTCTCGACTATCCTGCAGGCGTCCTCCTCAAGGCATATCGTCGGAATGCCAACGCTCCCCCACGGCGTATCGACCCTTCCGTTCATGGCTATTATCGCGGTCCTCTGGAAGCCGGAGACGTTGGAGCCGTCTATGACTATCTTGCGCATGAAGTGAACCTCATCAACGGGAGTGGCGTTCAGGAGGTAGCCTATCTGGAGGGAGACCTTGAGTGCCTCCTCGTCGGGCATGTGGGGCGGTTCCTCGTCCATGTAGACGAGGTCGGTGAGTTCGTAGTTGCCCTCATAGATGTACGTCCTCCCCTTCTTGAACTCCTCGAGAGCCGCCGGGTCTATCTCTCCCAGCTCGCTTATCGTGGGCCTGAGTCTCCTCCTGAAAGTGAAGTCAACCTCGTCGCTGAACTCGCCCGGTACGGGTGAGAACAGCTTCTTGGTGTCGAGCTGCCTGTGTATCTCGAGACCAACCTTGAGGCCGAGTTCCTGATAGTTGAACTTGTCAGCCATCGTCATCACCTCAGGAAGGTATCGAACCTCGTGTAGGGGGTTATCTCGCCGGCGTAGTTCGTCAGCATCATCTCGCGCACTTCCCTGGGGTCGTCGGTGTGGCCGAGGACCCACATCAGCTTGACGTAGGCCGTCTCCGGTAGCATGTCCTCGCACGGAATGACTCCAGCCTTGAGAAGCCTCCTTCCTGTGGAATAGACGTTCAGGTTCACCCTGCCATAGAGGCACTGGCTCGTCATGCAGACAGTGACGCCTTCCTCGGTGGCGCGCCTTATCGAGTCTATCACATAGGTTGGCACGTGGCCGAGACCCGTTCCCTCTATGACTATGCCTTTGTAGCCCTTGTCCACGAAGAAGTCTATTATCTCAGCGCTCATTCCAGGGAATGCCTTGATGAGGGCTACCTTCTCCTCCATCTCGTCGTCCACCCAGACCTCGCTTTCGGTTCTATGCCGGTAATCCTTCCGCAGGAACTCTATCTCGCCTTCTGGCCATATCTTGGCTATAGGGATATCATTTACGCTCCTAAAGGCGTCTCTCCTGCTGGTGTGCATCTTCCGTACCTTGGTCCCGCGGTGGGCCAGGCAGTAGGTGTCTCCGGTCTCGCCGTGCATTACCACTGCGACTTCTCCGAAGTCCGCGGTTGCTATTCTCACAGAGCAGGTCAGGTTCATCGCGGCATCGCTGCTCGGCCTGTCCGAGCTCCTCTGGGCGCCGACCAGGATAACAGGCTTGCCGAGGTCCCTGAGCATGAAGCTCAATGCCGAGGCGGTGTACGCCATAGTGTCCGTTCCGTGCGCTATTACAACGCCGTCCTCACCGCTGTTCAGCATTCCAGCGACCTCGTGGGCTATCCTTATCCAGTACTCCGGCTTCATGTCCTCGCTGAGAATATTCATGAGTAGTCTGGGGGTTATGTTGGCGATCTCGAATATCTCCGGAACCGCCTTGGCCAGCTCCTCCGCAGTGAAAGCCGGGTGAACCGCTCCGGTCTTGTAATCTATCCTGCTCGCTATCGTCCCGCCGGTTCCGATTATGGTGACGTTGGGGAGGCCCGGCTTCTTGGGGAAGACCTCCTCGAACTTGACCTTTTCCAGCGGTCTGGCCTTCTCGATTATCTCGATCTCCTGAATCTGGTCCACGAGGATTCCTATGTTGTAGCCGTTGTCGAGCTTCAGCGTGAGCGTTTCACCGCTGGAGAGCTCGTAGGGGTTCATCACGACGCCCTCGTAGACACTCGTGTTACCGTTCTCCTTTTCGATTATCCGGACGTAATCTCCGACTTCAAGGCCTTTCTCCTCCATAAACCTCTCGACTTTGCGCATAGCTCTCCCTCCGCCCTAAACTGGAGGTCACCAAATATAAACCTTCGGGCTGAACAGGTGACGAAAATTTCCCCAACTTGGCTAAAAATTTTGTCGGAATGGCAATTATCTGTGTTCAATCTTAAACCTCGGCTCCTCGATCCACTCACTCTTGCAACGGGGACAGCGGGAGGGAACGTTTATTTCGGGCCTAAAAACGAATCCGCACTTCCGACACTCGGCAGGTTTGATGAGAAGCACCTTGCCCTCGCGCTTGAGGATTTTCTGTACGACCTTCAGGTCTTCTATGATGGCCCTCCTTGCCCCCCTGCCCTTAAGCTCTAGCGCCAGTGCCAGCTCCCCAGGAGAATAATCTCTTTCCTCCAAAAGCTTTATTATCCTCTGCCTTCGAGTCATCATCGCGAGACCATTCGAGTTCGCGGGATATAAATCTTAGGGTGAGAGCATGATAACCGAAGATGCTGAAAGGGTTCTGGAATCTCACAACCTCTGCGACCACTGCCTCGGCAGGCTCTTTGCTAAGCTCGGAAAGGGGACGAACGAGGAGCGTGGAAGGGCGATAAGGTTCGTCATCAACATGGAGCGCTCCGCTAAAGGATTACCTCCCGTTGATGAACCCGCGGAGTGTGAGCTCTGTTGGAACGTTTTTGAAAGGGTTCCAGAGCTTGTTGAGAGAATGAGAGAGGCCAGCGAGGGTTTTGAGTTCGAGACCTTCTTCGTCGGCTCGCGCTTTCCAGAGGAGATAAGGGAGAGGGAAAAGGCCATCTGGGAGGAGTTTGGAATCGAAACAGCCGAGCCGATTAACAGGGAGTTCAACAGGGAACTCGGCAAGGCCTTCGGCAGGGTGATGGGTAAGGACACCGCGAAGAACCCGGACGTCGTTTTCATCGTCGAGCCGTTCTCCGGAAAAGTTGAACTTCAAATCAATCCCGTATACGTCTACGGCCGCTACAGAAAGCTCGTCAGGGGGATTCCCCAGACACCCCTTCCCGATTTCGAAGACAGCGTCGCCTCGATAATCTGTCGTGCCTTTTCACGGGTCAGTGGAGGAAAGTGTATCTTTAAGGGTGCCGGCAGGGAAGACGTCGATGTTAGAACCCTGGGCAATGGCAGGCCCTTCATAGTCGAGATGAAGAGGCCAAAGAAAAGAAGATTCGACCTCGATGTGGTGGCCAGGGAGATAAACGCGAGCGGCAAGGTTGAGGTTTTGGGGTTGAGATTCGTCTCGCCAAAGGAAGCTGGAGAGGTTCTCACAAGGAACCATCGGAAGGAGTACCTCGCACTGGTTCTGGTTGAGGAAGGCGTAACTCCGGAAGAGGCAGAGGAAGTGGCAAGGAAGCTGACCGGTCTTGAAATACATCAGAGAACTCCCTGGCGAGTGAGGAATGCCCGGGCGGACAAGGTGAGGGTTAAAAAGGTCCACGAGGCAGAGGCCAGGTGGATTGACGATAGGCACTTTGAGTTGCGGCTGGTCACTGACGGCGGGCTGTACATAAAGGAGCTAGTTTCCGGCGATAGGGGAAGGACGAGGCCGAGCGTGAGCGAGCTACTTGGAAAGCCGGCCTGGTGCGAGAGGCTCGACGTCCTGAATGTTCTCGACCACTGAAAACTTTATAAACGGTTCGAGCCGATTGGATAGCGGAGCCATAACAGGCTTAGTTCGTACGCCGAAGAGGCGCGAAAACGTGAACGGTTTGACGTGTTGATTGCGCGATGAGTAAAACCCCGCGAGGTGATTGGAATGGTTAAGAAGGCCCACAGCTTCAGGAGGAAGACCCGTGGAAAGCTCAGCAAGAAGCCGAGGAGAAGAGGCCTGCCTCCGCTCACCAGGTTCCTCCAGGAGTTTGAGGTCGGGCAGAAGGTCCACATCGTTATAGAGCCCAGCTACCACAGGGGCATGCCTGACCCGAGGTTCCACGGAAGAACCGGAACCGTCGTCGGCAAGAGAGGCGATGCCTACATCGTCCAGGTAAGGGACGGCGGCAAGGTTAAGACCTTCTTCATACACCCGGTTCACCTCAGGGCCCAGAAGGGATGAACATGATAGGCAGGAAGAAGCTCGGGGAGCGCTATTTAACGATAGCCGAAACCAAAGAGCTCCTCGAGAGGCGAAAGGCCGAGGGCATGGAAGAAAACCCTGAGGAGCCGATGTTCTACGAGGCCAGGGTTAGCCTTGAGCACGCCGAGCGCTTCGCCAAGCTCAAGCCCGAGCAGGCCCTTGAGCTGAAGGGGAAGCTCATGGAACTCTTCGACTGGATAGACGAGAGGCTGGCCGTGAAAATCATCGACCTCATGCCCGAGGACTACTTCGACATTCGCGTCATCTTCGCCAAGGAGGACTACATGCCCTCGCCAGAGGAGGCGGCCGAGATAGTTAAACTCCTCGACGACTACCGTCCCGAGGAGTGAATTCCCTTTCCTTTTCTCTAGACAAAGTATAAAAACTCCGGGCTGGTATACTTTCTGGGGGAGAGACAATGGATAGGTACCGGAGACACTCTTACCGGGAAAGCCTCGACAAGAAGAGGCGGAACGTTGAGTATGAGGAGTACGCGTACGTGCTTGACTATTTGCCCGAGGGATACACCGATCTGAGAACCGGGAGGCGAACTGGTAAGCCCGTCGCCCAGGTTATAGGTGAAAAGGCTTTCACACTGCTCGAGGTTGCCCCAAAGGAGGATCTGATGCTCTACGAGAGGGTGTTCATAGGTAAGGGCCAGAGGGACAAGATACTCATGATAAACAAGAAGATTCACTACGACGACCTAACCGCCACCGCCAAGGCGGAGCTCCCCTACGTGGTGGAGGAGATAGTCAAGAACAACGAGGAGCGCTTCGTTCAGTTCTTCAACGTGGCACCGCCCATAACCAACAGGCTCCACAGCCTCGAGCTCCTGCCGGGGATAGGGAAGAAGCACATGTGGGAGATACTCGACGAGCGCAAGAAGGAGCCCTTCAAGAGCTTCGAGGACCTCCGCCACCGAGTTAAGGGCCTCCCCGATCCGGCCAAGATGATAGCGAAGCGCATCGTGGACGAGATAGAGGGCAAGGACCGTTACAGGCTCTTCGTGGGTTCAAGGAGGATATTCCGCGTATGAGGGAGCGCCTCTTCTCTTTAATTTCCAAGTACAACCTGCGGGCCAACCGCGACCTGGGTCAGAACTTTCTGGTAGTCCCGGACATAATCGAGAGGAACGTCGAGAGGGCCGGGCTGAACGAGAGGGACGTCGTCTTGGAGGTTGGTCCAGGTCTCGGCGTCCTCACCGACGCTTTAGCGAGGCGCGCCGGGAAGGTCTACGCCATCGAAAAGGATCACCGGCTGGTCGAGATTCTCCGGAGCGAGTACGACTGGGAGAACGTCGAGATAATAGAAGGAGATGCACTTAGGGTTGAGTTCCCCAGGTTCAACAAGATAGTCTCCAACCTCCCATACCAGATTTCCTCCCCAATAACCTTCCGCTTTCTAAAGCATGATTTTGAAAGGGCCGTTCTCATATACCAGCTCGAGTTCGCCCAGAGAATGGTTGCGGAGCCGGGTGATAAGAACTACTCTCGCCTTTCTCTGATGGTACGGGCAAAAGCTTACGCTGAACTAGTGGAGAGAATCGGCAGGGGTGCCTTCTGGCCGAAACCAAAAGTTGATTCTGCCGTCGTCGTCCTGGAGCCAAAGCCCCCGGGGGAGCAGGTGGAGCTGAACGAAAACCTCGTAAAGGCCCTTTTCCAGCACAGGAGAAGCACCGTCCTGGCCGCACTCAAGAAGTCTCATCACATGCTCGGCCTGAGCAGGGAAGACTTTAGAAAGGTTAGAAGTGTTCTCTCCTCGATGCCTCACTCCGACAGGAGGGTCTTTCAGTTGGCTCCGGAGGACGTTCTGGAGATTCAGGAGTACCTCGAGTCAGTCGGTGTCCTCTGAGTACTCAGAGCTTTCTCCGAAGAGAACTGTGTAGAGGCTCCTGAGCTTCGTGTAGTGGCCGTTCTCTATCTTCGCCAGCCACAGCAGTGTGGCCTTCGCGTCCTCGCCCTCCGCTTTCTCCGCAAGGTGCCGATACACGTCGTGGGCCAGCTTTTCAGTGCCCATCAGGTACTCCAGAATCTCCCTGAGATTTCCGTGGTACACCAAGTCCTTCAACCGTTCCTCGGACAACTCAACTTCCAGGGGCGGCAGGTTCACCTTTGGGGGTTTTTCCCCGGGGAACATCTCCTTGAACATCTTCAGCAGCGCCTCCGCATGCCCGAGGCTTTCTTTGTAAAGCTCGTAGAACAGCTTAGAAACGCGTTCGTCCCAGTTTACCTCCCTGCTCATCTGGTACAGCTTGTGGTACATCTCCGCTTCTTGCACTTCCTGGTCCATCCAGTATGCCATCAGCTCCTTGTAATTCAGCTTTCCAATTTCCTTCAGGATTTTCTTGAAGCGGGTTTTTTCAACCTCCCGGTAGCGGACCGCACCCATAGTTCACACCGGTTGTTATTACGGTGATTGGGCGTTTATACCTTTCGTCATCGATTGATTTTTAAGCGGTTTTCTGGACTCCCAACCATGATAGTCGCCATCATCGACGGGTACACCGACGAGCCCGCGGGCTTGGGGGTACCGCCCTATATGGGAATCTACCCCCGCTACGCCTACGGCGCGATAAAGAAGGCTAGAAAAGATGCCCGCATCTTTTACCTGACGATAGACGACCTGAGGGCCACCTTCGAGGGCGAGAAAGGTGTGGCAACGAGGAACAAGACCCCTAACTTCCCCAAAACGCGTGAAATACTTGAGAAGGCCAGCCTCATCGTTTACATCGGCGGCCTCCACACGCCTGGTAAGTACCTGTCCGCCGTTCCGTCCCAGGTCGAAGAGGTCGCGAGGTTTCTCAGGCCCTTTGGAGGGATCAAGGTTCTCGGAGGACCGGCGTTCATGGGTTCCGCCCACGCCGGGGGAACCAGGATAACCTCCCGCGAGCTCCTCCTTGCCCAGTCGGTTTTTGACCACGTCGTTTACGGTGATCTGGAGGCGTTCCTATTCGACTACCTGAGGAACCCTAAAGACGCCGACCCTTTCAGGTTCAGGGATTATAGTGAATTACGCGATTATGCAATTCTTGGGGCCGAGGTCGTGAGGCAGTTCCCGGATTTCCCGGACTTCGTCATCGTCGAGATTGAGACCCAGCGCGGTTGCCCCAAGGCGATGGGAATAGGCGGTTGCTCCTTCTGCACAGAGCCAGTTCGCTATAAAACCGTTGAAGACAGGCCAATAGAAGATGTCGTTGCCGAGGTTAAGGCCCTCTACGGGCTGGGCGTCAGGCACTTCAGGGTTGGGAGGCAGAGCTGTATATTCTCCTACATGGCGAAACCGAACGGTCGCGTTCCCGTTCCAAACCCCGAGGCAATAGAGAAGCTCTTCGCCGGAATCCGCTCGGTCGCGCCTGACGTGAAGACGCTCCACGTGGACAACGCCAATCCAGCTGTCATAGCGAACTACCCAGAGGAGAGCCTCAGGATAGCGAAGACCCTCATAAAGTATGGGACGCCGGGCAACGTGGTGGCGTTTGGCCTTGAGAGTGCCGACCCGAAGGTGGCAAAGCTCAACAACCTGAACGCAACTGCCGAGGAAACGTACGAGGCGGTGAAGCTTCTCAACGAGGTCGGCGCGAGAAGGGGCCCCAACGGAATGCCCTGGCTCCTGCCGGGGATAAACATAATCTTTGGCCTTCCGGGTGAGACGAAGAAGAGCTACGAGCTGACCTTCCAGTTCCTCAAGAAACTCCTCGACGATGGGCTGATGGTGAGGAGGATAAACATTCGCCAGGTCGTCGTCTTCCCCGGCACTCCACTCTGGCACATGAGGAACAGGGTCAAGACCGAAAAGCACGGGAAGCTCATTCAGCACTACCGGTACAAGATAAGGCACGAGATAGACCTGCCGATGCTGAAGCGCGTCGTTCCCGTCGGGACGGTTCTCATAGACGTTCGCGCGGAAGTTTTCGACAACGGTCTGACCTACGGGAGGCAGATCGGGAGCTATCCCCTCATCGTCGGCATTCCAAAGGAAGTTCCCCTCAACAGGTTCTACAACGTCCTCATCGTGGATCATGGCTTCAGGAGCATAACCGGGATTCCGATTCCGGTAGATATCAACCGCGAGAGTCCCAAGCTTCTTCAGTACCTCCCCGGAATCGGCAAGAAGACCGCGGTGAAGATACTTTCAAAGAGGCCGTTCAAGAACAAGGACGAGTTTTTCAGCGTGGTTGGGGAGGATAAAAGGGAAATGCTTGGGGGAATTATCCGCCTGTGATGTTGATGGTCTTTGTCTCGTTTCCTTCCGGCCACTTGAAGCTTATTATGTTCTCTATGAGCACTACCTCCGCCCTGAGGGTCTCGTCGGTGGTTCCCTCGATGACGAGAACTCCCCTGCGGGGGGTGAATATTCTGTTCTCCTTCGCTCCCTCCGCGGGCCCGATCAGGAGAACCGCCAGGTGCTCCTCGTTTCCAATCTTGCCCCTGCCGAGGTCTACCTTGGTCCAGAAGTTCAGATAGGTTTTTCTGTACCCCAGCTGGGTCTGATTGAAGGCGTACTGCTTGGCCGTGACGTTGTCGTAGCCCATGTTGATGCCCTTCAAGTAGTAGTTGGCCGCAAAGATGCTCGCCACGACTCCGGATATCTCCGAAACCGCGAGCGTCCTGTACCTGCAGTCACCCACGTAGAGCTGGGGGTTGTCCTTGCAGTTGATGACCGATGGATCGCCCATGACGATGGTGAACTGCCTGTAAACGCTCCTCAGGGTCAGGTTGAGATCAACCCCTGGGCTGCCGGTTATGTAGCTGTCCACCGTGACGTTGAAGAGCTTTGAACCCGGAGGGAGCTTCTCGCCGCTTTCCAGAAGCTGCCTGTACTCCTCTGCAGTCAAGGTGTAAAACTGGGCCGACGGCGTGTACACGACCACGTACTCTGCCGAAGTCTTCGGCGTCCCAGGGTTGATAAGTCCGTTGAAGCTGTGATACGAATATGCAACGTAGCTGATTGGAGCGATGATGACCAGAAGGACTATCAGAACTGCGGCAAGTCTTCTGTTATCCAATGCTAAAACCCCCAGAAGAGAGAATTAAAAGGGAAGGAAAAGGCCTTCAGAGGCCAGCAAGGTACTCCATGAGGGCCTCGGCGGCAACCCTGGTCTCGTTCCTGGTGGCACCGGCGACGATGACGACGTCGTAGCCGCCAAGGGCGTCCTCGATGTACTCGATCTCACCGGGGCTGTTGTACCAGTCGACCTTGCTGATGTTGTTCTCGACGAGGTACTTGGTGAGGCTGTTGGCGACCGGACCGCCGACGAGTATGAGGTTGGCTCCCGGATCCTCCATGCTGACCTCGTAGTCCATGACGGTTATCGGGGCGGTGACAGGCTTGATGTTTATCTTCTCGGCGGTGGCGTGGATCTCGCTGACGACGTACTCGGTGTCAAGGACCTGGTCGCCGACCTTGAGCTCCTTCTCAACAACGGCGCCCTCCTTCTCCTTGAGGCAGATGTAAGCGTAGGCAACGACGCGGTCAACGTTGTCGATGGTGCCGTTGCCGTTGATGTCGTAGCCGACGTCTGCCTCGTTGAGGGTCTTCATCTCGAACTTGTACCAGAGGTCGTAGGTGCCGAAGATGTCGACCGGGTTGCCCTCGAGCTCAGCCTTGTTGGTGAGGGTGATGTTGGTGATGTAAGTACCGTCGGTGTTGATGGTCATCTCCCACTCCTTGCCGTCGTAGGTGATGGTCCTGCCGCTCTCGTAGGTGTCCACATCGACCTGGGCCTCGATGGCGGCGATGAGGTGGCCATCGATACCGACGAAGGTGTCCCTGAGGGTCAGTATGACGGCACCGTCGCCGAAGACATCAACGGGGGTGTCCTTCTCGAGGATTATCTGGTCGCTCTCGGTGCCGGTGACGGCGTTCTTGACGGTGACGAGGGCCCTCTGGTCGATGATGCTTATGTCGAGGACGGTGACGACCCAGTCGGTGCCCTCAATGGCCTGCGGCTGGCCGACCTGGTACCAGGCCTGACCCTTGTCGAGACCGGCGGTGAAGGTGTCGTTTCCGACGCTGAGGACGTAGTAGGTCTCACCGAAGACGGTGAAGGTCTCGCCAGCGCTGACACCCGGCTTGTAGAGGGTTCCACCGGTGCCCTGGAGGGTGTCGCCAATGTACCAGCTGGTGACGTTCTCGTACTCGGCCGGAACGCCCCACTCCGGGTAGGCGGGCCTGACTTCCTGCTCTTCAGTCACGGTGTAGTTGTAGAGGACGTAGTCAACGAAGACGGTGACGTTGCCCGGGGTGACGAGGAGGTCAGCGCTCTTGGGCGGCATGCTTCCGTCCCAGTCGCTCGGGTCCTTGGACTTGAGCTGTATGTTCTTGAGGGTGACGTGCCAGTCGATGAGCTGCTCGTCGCCGATCTTGTCCTTGTCAGCTATGGTGGTGGTGACCTGGAAGTTGCTCATCCAGTCGCTGTAGGAAACGTCGTATCCGCCGGCACCGTTGTACCAGTAGTCGCCCGGAAGCTCCTCATACTTGGTGGCCCAGGCGGTCTGGTTCCTTATGGTGCTGGCGTTGTAAGCGTAGATGGTCCAGCTGTCGATGGTCTCGGGCGGGTACTCGGCCTTGATCTTGACGTAGTCGCCCTGGACGTCAACCTGCTCCTCGGTGTAGAGCAGGCTTCCAAGGGCAACGGCTATGTCAGCGGCGCTTGCAACGTCCATAGCAGCAGCGGTACTTCCAACGACGATTTTAACGTTCGGGGTTCCATCGGCGTTAACGAAGAAGTCCTTCGGTATGTTCGGGACGGTCGGCTGAGCGCTGGCAAAGCCCATGGTGGCTCCAACCATAGCGGCACCAACAGCGAGCGCCGCGATCTTCTTAACTTTCATCTCCCAACACCTCCTTGGTTTTGGGCTTACGCCCTGAGATGGTCTAATATGTGTTGTCAATGACTTTCTACCGACTTCGGGTATATATACTTTTCGCTTTCAGACCCTTTCTCCGCTTAAAAGAAGCTCGCTCATTGCCGTAAAAATGAAAGGGAGCTTAATTAAATGCCTATACCTTTTTCGCCTTTTGCCGATAATATCACGGGTTCAGCTTGAACTCGGTGTTCTTCCTTTCCATTATCTGCCTCTTGACGGGCCTCGTGACCAGTTCGTTCACGAAGCCGCCGAGGTCGGTGAGGGCGTTCTGGAGTTCGTTGGCCGTGATGTCTATTATCTCCGGCTCGATGATTGAAATCGCAACTGGTGCGTACTTTCCGGTGAGCTGGAACAGCGTCTCGAATGGAGAGAGTAGCTCCGCCGCGAGAAGCCCCTTGAACTTCCCGTCCTCCGTCTCGCCCTGCACGACCAGCTTGTTTATCCTGCAGCCCTCGAGCGAGAGGGCCTTGGCCATGGTTTCCCTTATTCCCTCCTCACTCTCCCCGAAGACCTCTATGACCATGCGGTAGAGGACATTCCTGTCCTCGACTATCAGCTCCTCTATCTCCTCCCGCTCGTACCCGATTCTTGGAACCGGGACGTCGTCAAGCTTGGGATAAACGGCAAGGCCACCGAACTGCTTCATCAGCTTTCCCAGGAACAGGGACACCTCTCCGAGAATCTTCATGAGCTCCTGGGACTCCACCTCGATCTTGCCAGGTCCGAGAACCTCCACCATGGCCGGGGAGTAGCGGAGGACGAGCCTCACGATGCTGGCAAGATCGCCCGCCAGCTCTGCCTCTATGACACTGGAATACTTTAGGAGCTCCTCGTTTTCGTTTTCGAGCACGTCCTCGACCAGAACGCGTCTGACCCTAACGTCCTTCTCTCCCTTGAGGTTCTCTGCGGTTTCCCTCATAGCCCTTTCTAAAACTTTCTTGTCGCTTCCCAGGCCTTCGATGTAGAAAATAACCTCAATCTCCTCCAATTTCATCACCACGTTCTTTCATATCGCTTTTTCGTGTACGTCCCAACGACCGGGATACGTTCACCGCAGTACTTACATCTTCCGTCGTCCGTGATGCTGTACTCGGTAATCTCGAAACCCCAGCGGACTATTAAAGGTTTGCCGCACTTCGGGCAGTATGTGTTTTCCCCCTCATGTCCCGGCACGTTGCCGATGTAGACGAACTTTAATCCTTCTTCCCTGGCAACGCGGTAGGCCATCTCGACGGTCTCAACCGGCGTTGGCGGCAGGTGGGAGAGCTTGTAGTGGGGGAAGAAGCGCGAGAAGTGAACCGGTGTGTCGTCTCCGAGTTCCTCCACCACCCAGCGCGCGAAAGCTCTGATTTCCTCCTCCCCGTCGTTGAGCGTCGGGATTATTAGGTAGGTCAGCTCGACGTGGATTCCAAAGTCTTTCTTCGCTATAACAGCGGTTCTCCTGCTCGGCTCGCCGCTCGGGACGCTCGCTATCTTCATGTAGAAGGTGTCATCGAACGCCTTGATGTCGATGTTCATGGCATCTATGTACGGCGCCAGCTCCCTGAAGGGCTCTTCATTTATATAGCCGTTGGTTATGAGGAGGTTGTAAATCCCCTCCCTTTTAGCGAGCTTTGCTGTGTCGAGGACGAACTCGTACCAGATGACCGGCTCGTTGTAGGTGTAGGCTATGCTCTCGCAGGAGTAGCGCTTTGCCATCGCCACGACCATCTCGGGCGTCATGTCGTGGAGATAGGGAAAGCTCTCGTCGGCCTGGCTTATCTCCCAGTTCTGGCAGTGCTTGCAGTGCATGTTGCAGCCGACGGTGCTTATCGAGAGGGCGCACGAACCGGGCCAGAAGTGGAATAAAGGTTTCTTCTCAACAGGGTCCGCCCCGATGGCCGATACCTTTCCGTAGTTAAGGGTGTAGAGCTTGCCCCCGATGTTCTTCCTTATCCTGCAGGAGCCCCTCTTCCCATCGCTGATGATGCAGTTGAGCGGACAGAGCTTACACCTCACCTTGCCCCCTTCAAGGGGCTCCCAGTAAAGGGCCTCACGCATGGTTCTCACCTAGAATATGACTAAGCTTAACCACGTTTAAGCTTTCCGTATTCCCCGTAGAACTCCCGCATTGTGTAGAACCTTGCACCCTCCTTTCTATAGTGGTCGATGAGCGTTCCGAGGAGCTCTATGGCCCTATCCCCAGTGTTAAACCTGCAGTCCCACCTTATCTTTTCCCTCTGCATCGGGACGAACTCCCACGGGTGGGCGAAGTAAACCTTCGGCTCCTTTAGGTGGAGGTGGATAATCCTCTGAAACCTCCAGGGGAGCCTTATGACGGAGCTTGTAGTCGACGCGGGCACCTCAAGGACGTTCCCGAAGAACTTCACTCCAGAGCGGTAGCCCTTGTAGGTCGCCTTGGAGGAATCAACGAGGACTCCGTTCTCCTCGAGGACGCGGTAGTACTCGTTCGGGAACTGGAGGTTCGGAGCGCGGAAGGAGACGACCTCCCCGAACTCGCGGAGAACCTTGAAGGACTTCTCGATTGCTCTCTTCCCTTCTTCAAAGCTCAGCTTGTCGAGTCTCTCATGGTTGTAGTTGTGGCTTCCAAGCTCGTGGCCTTCGTCGATTACACGCCTGACCAGCTCGGGAAAGCGCTTCGCCATCTCCGCGGTGAAGAAGAAGGTCGCCTTTATCCTCTTCTCCGCCATCAGGTCTAGGAGCTTCGGCAGCCCCTCCTCCATTCCCCTCGTGGTTGTTAGGTAAGGCGGGCAGTCATGTTCAACGTCAAAGGTTATCGCTACTTTCATCACGACAGCCTCCTCATAAGCTTGTATGCCAGGTAAAGCCTGTCCGCTTCCTCGCCCATCTCGATCGTCATTCTGTAAATCCGAAGGAGCCTCCTCAACACGACTTCCCACGAGAAATCCCTTTCGGCCCTTTCTCTCGCGCACGCTCCCATCTCCACCAAAAGTTCGGGCTCCTCAAAGACCTTCGCGAGGTTTTCTGCCATTTCCTCCTCGCTGACAGCCAGAAGGCCAGTGATGCCTTGAACCACCATGTCTGATAGCCCGCTCTCGTTTCTTCCAATGACGGGATTGCCCGTTGCCATTGCCTCGAGACCTACCACCGGGAAGGCCTCCAATATTCCGGGCATGAGAACGAGGTCGGCCGCCCAGTAGAGGGGCAACAACCTTCCCCTCTCCATAAAGTCGTAGAGCTCCGCTATCTCCCCGAGCCCCGTTCTCCTGAGGTTCTCCTCAAGGACGGGCCTCATGGGACCGTTGCCTATCATCACCAGTCGGACCTTTCTCTCGGACATTCCGCTTTTCTCCAGCGCTTTCTTCACCATCACGGGAATCCTGTGGGCCTGCTTCCTCTCGGTCATTCTCCCGAGGTACAGGATCACTATCTCATCGCCGACACCCAACTCTCTCCTCGCCTTCTCCCGCTCCTCCGGCTCCGGCGGGCGCCACTTTCTAACATCTATGCCGTTGGGAACGACCACCACCGGCCGGCCGTTGAGGTCCTTTCCGAGCAGCTTTCTGGTGTCCTCGGCAACCGGACTGCTGACGGCCACGAAGGTGTCCACCTTCTTCAGGTGGTGTCTCACGAAGGCCCTAACGAGCTTGCCTAGGGGAGGTTCACCGAAGAAGGAGTGGTTGGTGGCGACGACCGGAACGCCCCTTATCCCGCGTGATATCTTGGAGACAGCCACCGCGAGGGGGGAGTAGATGCTGTGGACGTGGGTCAAGTCGAAGTTTGTTCTCTTGTAAAGCTCATTTATCCGCCAGAACTGACCGAAGCCGACGCTCACGTGGTACTTCCGAAAGTACAGCGACGCGGGAAACCTGTCCACGGGATAGGGAAAGCTGTCGATGTAGGGCTTCATGTACCTGTAGTCGTGGGTTATTATGTGGGGCTGGTGGCCGAGGTTCATGAGATTCCGGGCAAGCTCGTCGATGTGCGACTCGATTCCGCCGACCTTGGGGTAGAACCAGTCGCTTGCTATTGCGATTTTAAGGCTTTCCATATTTCAACCCCTCCGGAGGAGAGCAGGACCGCGAAGCCCACGATGCTGCTGGCAACGTATGAAACGAAGCGCTCTAAGAGGGTTATGGAGACGGCGAGGGCCGTTGGAATGCCGAAGTACGTTAGCGTTCCGATTAACCCGCCCTCGATTATCCCCACGCCACCTGGGGTGAAGGCGACGAGGCCGAAGAGCAGGTTGGCTATTGAGATAAGTGCTATGAAGCTCCAGGTTAAGTTCAGGCCGAAGGCGAGGGTTATGAGCTTCAGCCTGGCAACGTCGAGGAGCCAGACGGCTGAGCTTAATGCTATGGCAATGATGTTGAGGTTGTGCATACCCCTGAGGGAGGAAATTCTGTCCATTTCCTCCTCCGTTATGGGGGTGCGGAACAGGCGGAGGGAGAGCCTGACGAAGGCGTCCCACTTGATCCAGATGAGCGCTATTCCCCCCACCACAAAAAGGAGGAATGGCAGGGGTTCGTCCGAGGAGAAGTAGCTCATTCCCAGGAGGAAGAGGGCAAAGACAGGTATCGTTTCGAGTATCCTCTCGTAGATTATGCTGACGGCCGAGACTCCAGCTGGAATGTTGGCCCTCTTTGAGACCCAGGCCATTCTGAGGAGCTCTCCTCCACTCCTGCTCATGGGAGTAACGTTGTTCATGAAGATTGACGCCAGTATTGCCTTGACCAGCTCCCACAGGGGCGCGTCCCTCCCGACGCCCCTCAGAACGAGCTTCCACCTGATTCCGTAAATGACCACGCTGACGTAGTATGTAAGGAAAGCTAAGAAAAGGTACCTTAGCGAGGCCGCGCTCACCACCGAAAAGTACTGCTCCGCGGAAGCGGTGAGACTCTCGAGCATAGTCAAGACCTAACCATAGTCGGTCGAGGGTTTTAAAACGTTATCGGAACACACCTCTATACGTCCCATTTTCTCCCCTGCTGAGGTGTTCCCAGCCGAGAACGGGCATCTCCTGTCTTTTTCCTTCCGTGGTAATGTAGACTCCCGCTCCGCTGAAAACCCTTCCTATGACCGTGCACTCGAAATCCAGGCTCTCAGCGAGCTCTGGCCTTATTGTGAAGGTTAGTTCGAATTCCTCCCCACTGGCAAGGGCGAGAGAGAGCGGTTCAGCCCCAATTACCTCCGCGGCTTCCAGCACCTCCCTCCTCACGGGGATCCTCTCAGCCTCAACCTCTATTCCAACACCGCTCATTTCAGCTATGACGTGAAGCTCCTTGCTCAGGCCGTCGCTCACGTCTATGGCTGAGGTGGCAACCCCGCTGAGGGCCGTTCCCTCCTCCACCCTGGCCCTTGGTTCTAGGAGCTTCTCGTAGAGGGCATTCCTAACTCTGGCTTTAACTTTAAGCTCATGCTTCCAGACGAGAAGTCCAGCCAAAGCCCTGCCGAGGTCACCGGTAACGCAGACTAAATCCCCTGGCCTCGCCCCGCTCCTCGTGAGCAGTCTCCTCGTTCTTCCGAGGGCGATTCCGTCTATTATCAAATCATCAGCCTCGTTGGTGTCGGCACTGAGAACCGGAATGCCGTAGAACTCGAGGGCCTTTCCTATTCCCCTCGCGACGCCTTCCAGGTACTCCACATTAACGTCCCCGGGAACGCCGAGGGAGAAGAGAAAACCGATAGGCCTGGCACCCATTGCCGCTACATCGCTCACGTTCATCGTGACGGCCTTAAAGCCGACCTGCTCCGGCGTCATTATCCCCGGCACGTCGGTCTTTCTGACCAGCATGTCGTTCGTTGCTACCAGCCATTCGTCGCCGAGCTTGATTGCCCCAGCGTCGTCGCCCAGGGGCAGATTTCCCTGCCTCTTGAGGTGCCTGAGGAAGAGATTTATAATCTCGGATTCCCTCATTTGAACTCACCCGGCATTCTTCAGGAACTCGGTTATGCTCCTCTGTCTCGGCTTCCCCTCCTCCGGGACGGAAACCTCAACGCTTTCAAGCTCCTCGACGCTCGCCTTCCTTATCTCCTCCGGGAGCTTTATCTCGCCGTACTTCCCCCCACCGCCGGGGATAACGATAAGCTTGCCTTCCCTGTATGCCCACACCGCTTTGGCAACTTCCTCGTGGACTTCAGCCAGGCTTTCCAGCGGCACATCGACGAGAACCCTTATCTCGCTCCCGAACTCCCTCAAAAAGCGCTCCCAGATTAGCCTTACCGCCTTTGTCTCCACGCCTTTGCCTATCACCATCGCTATTATCTCTGCGAGTGGGGCTAAACGGAGGTAAGGCGGCCTGTCCTTCGGCCTCTCGTCGGTGTCCGCCAGTTCAAGGATCCTGTCGCGGACACCCTTCTTTATCCTGCCGCCACACTTCGGACACTTCCACCTGAAGGCCCTTGCCTCCTCCGGGGAATACTTCGCGTAGCAGCGGGAGCAGGCGGTCAAATGGTACTTTCCTAAGCGGGGGTCGAGGCCAGCGTTGAGGACTATCTTTCTTCCCCCTCTCCGGAGAATCGCCTTCCGGATCTCCTCGAAGGTGGCATCTCTGACCTCGAAGCGGTTGAACTCCCTCCCGAGGCGGTGGGGCATCGGCGAGTGCGCGTCGCTGTTGCTGAGGTATGTTAGGGAGTGATGGGCCTTTATCCTGTCGGCCATCTCGCTGTCGGCGGAGAGGCCAAGCTCAAGGAACTGGATTTTTGCCCCATCATAGGCCTCCTTAAGGCTGTCGTACTCCTTGTAGAGGCTCGTCCATGGCGTGAATGCGTGGGCAGGGCCTATTAGAACGCCGAGCTCGTTGGCCAGGTCTGCTATCTCGGCCGCCGGGAGGTTGAGGTGGGGTCTTCCTTCGGTGTCGATGTCATGGGAGTGCTTCCTCAGCTCCTCCCTCATCTCCCGGACCGTGGAGATGCTCGGAAAGATTAGAACGTGGTGCACCCTCTTGCCGTCCTCAACCTCGGCCGTGAGGAGGAAGCGGATTCCGTTCCTCTCGTAGGTTCCCTCGTCCACCCTTTCCGCGTTCCTCAGCAGTTCTTCCTCCCACTTCGGATTGAGTATGTCACCGGTCCCTACTATGCCGAGTCCCTTGAAGCGCGCGTTTTCGGCCAAGTTGGCTATGGTCATTGCCTTCGAGACCGCCTTCGAATAGCGCGAGTGAATGTGAAGGTCCGCATCAACCAGCATGGAACCACCTCAGTCTATGTACATTCCCTCCAGCCCGCGGTAGTAGGCGCGGTATATGTCCCTTTTGGTTATCACACCAACCAGCTTCCTGCTTTCCGGACTCTCCACGACTGGGAGAAGGTTCTGGTCGTAGGCCATTAGCTTCTCCAGTGCCTCCTCGGCCGTTTCGGTGGGGTATGTGATTCCGTAGGCCCTGCGGAGGAAGCGCCTCACCTTCATTCTCTTCAGCGAGGAGGACTTCTTCAGTATGTCCTTGACGCCGATTATGCCCACGACCCGTCCCTTGGAATCGACCACCGGGAAGCAGTCGTGGCCGGTTTCGCCTATTAAATGCTCCACCTCGAAGAGCGTCATCTCCGGGGTGACGTAGACCGGCTCGCGGGTCATTATCTCGCCCACGGATATAGTTTCTAGGATTACGGGCTTCCCTGTCTTGACGCGGTAGCCCTTTCTGATGAGCTTGAGGGTGTAGATGGACTCTCCCCCGAGGAAGAACCTGGCCGTCAGGAAACCCATCGTTGCGGACGTCATGACGGCAGGAAGAACCGCGTAGCTCCTCGTCAGCTCCGTGACCATCAGTATCTGGGTCAGCGGGGCCTGCGTCATTCCGCTGAAGAAGGCCGCCATTCCCGCCAGAGCATAAACGGCCGGATTGGCACCGAGGGAGGGGAAGAGGGAGCTCACGATGGCGCCAAAGGCGGCCCCGAACATCGTCCCTATGTAGAGGCTCGGGGCGAAGACGCCGCCGCTCTGGCCGGAGCCGACGGTCAGCGCGGTGGCGAGCATCTTTACCAGCCCGAGGGTTACGAGCAGACCCACCGCCAGCTCCCCGTAGAAGGCCATTCTCATTCCCTCGTAGCCTATGCCGAAGATCCCGTAGGCGGGGAAGAGCATTCCAAGCAGGCCGACGCCGAGGCCTCCTATGACGGGCTTGATAGTCTCTGGAATCCCCGAGCCGGAGAAGCCGTCCGCCACGCGGTAGAGGAAGCGGGCGTAGAATGCCGCCAGGGTTCCAAGGATTAAGCCGGTCATGAAGAAGAAGGGAAGCTCGGGGAGTGTGTGGGCAATTCCTCCGGGTATGTCGATCTCCACGGCCCTCTCAAGAACCGCCATCGTCACGGCGTTTCCAGTGACGGCGGCGATGAAGATGGGAACGAGGTTTATCGAGAAGGCCCCCATGTAGACTACCTCGAGCGCGAACATTGCCCCGGCCAGCGGGGTGTTGAAAGTTCCCGCTATTCCCGCCGCGAGGCCGCAGGTGACGAGGAGCTTCCTCATCTCGCGCGAGAGGTTGAACCACCTTGCCAGGATTGACGTCAGCGACGCGCCGATGAAGCCTATCGGTCCCTCCCTCCCAACGCTTCCGCCGGAGCCTATCGTTACTGCCGTCGCTATCGTCTTCAGAACCGCGAACTTGCCCGGAATGTTGCCGCCCTTGAATATCACCGCCTCGATGACTTCGGGAACCCCGTTGCCCCGGATTTCGGGGCACCTGGCGATGAAGAGGGAAACCACGAGCGCCCCCAGGGTGGGGAGTAGAACGTACCCGACGTTGAGGCCGGCCAGTTCGTAGGAGACCACCGGGAGGAGTTTTCCGAAGAACAGCTCGTGGACGATGCCTATGGCGATCCTGAAGGCTATGGCCCCGATGCCACCGACTATGCCGGCCAGTATGGAGAAAACTATCACCACGCCCCACTTCCTGAGGTACGCTCCCGTTTCGGAGGCCATCACATGAAATTAGCTTGGGGAATAAAAAGCTTAAGCTTTTATACCCCTGGCCCGAAGACCGGTTGGTGGAAGATTATGAAGGTTGAAGGTTTCATAGCATCTCTCAGGAATGCCGAGACAATCGGCGAGCTTTTCAAGATACTGGACGAGAAGGGCCCCCTCGTTGAGCTGGACGGCCAGAGGTTTCTGATAGTGGTTGAGGGCGACTTTGAGGGGAGGCCCTTCTGGACAGAGATAAACGGCGAGAAGGCCAATCAGGCCCTCGGCGATGCGATGCTCAACTCCTCGAGCTTCCCCTTCAAGTGCAAGAGGCCCTACACCGGCGGAAACGTCATATTCGTGAACTTCGACGACATCGAGGTTGAGAGATTCCTCGTTGCCTACCGCGACCCGGATTACGGGGTCTTCTACCTTGTCGAGAACGGCGAAGCCAAGGAGATAACGAAAAAGGAGTACGAGGATCTCAAGGCCGAGATGCCTGAGTTCAAAATAAAGTCCATGAGCGAGGAGCAGATGGAGGTTATGGGGGCATTCTTCGGTTGAAAACTAGCCGGAGCCCTTAACTTCCCTTATCCTCCTCTTGGTTTCCTGGATTCTCTCTACCTTCTGGGCCGCTTTCGTGCTTCTCTTCTCTTCAATCTCCTGCCTGAACGCCCACTTGAGGAGCGGCGGCGTTATCAGCACTGAGACGGTTATGAATATCAGCGTCGCCGCTATGAACTCCGGGGCGTGCTCCGGGCTTATCGCCCCCCCGTGTATCGCCACCATCAAATCGACGAGTGCAACCTCCGTCCTCGGCACCGAGCCTATGCCCATCTGGAGCGACATCATGAAGTTCTCCCGGGTGAAGAGGAAATCCCTTCCGCGCCCCCATGCGGTTATCCACGCTCCGATTCCCCTTCCGAACACCTTTCCAAAGACGGCAACGACAGTTAAAACTCCCGCCAGGATCAGTGCGTCGGCGTTTTCAAAAACGGTCAGGTTTAGCATCGCCCCCGTGTGCACGAAGAAGAACGGTATCAGCAGGCCGTAGCCTATGGCCCTCACGTCGTCCATGAGCCTCTTTCCCTCAGGAAGCCTCGAAAGGACGAGGCCCATCATGAAGGCGCCCTCTATGGCAGCGGCAAACCAGCCCTCCGCCAGAGCCGCAAAAAGGAAGGTCATTCCGAGGACCATTCCGAGGATTCCCTTCTCAACGTGGAGCCTCTCGGCGAACCTTATGTAATAATCAACCAGGAACCACCATATCACCCCGGTTATCACGAAAAACGCTACTATCTTGGCGCTCAGCTCTATCAAGCTCCCGCTCCCAACGGCGAATATCACGAGCGCTATACCAAGGAAATCGTCCATGACGCTCGCGCTAAGCGAAGCCGCTCCCACCTCGCTCTTGAGCACGCCTAAATCCATCATCACCCTGACGGTTAGGCCTATGCTCGTTGCTGTGAGCAGAACGCCGCCGGCGAAGGCTTCCCTGCTGTCGTAGCCAAGCTCCATGAGGGCAAACCAGCCGAGAACAAGGGGAACGAAGACACCTAGAATCGTCGAGACCGTTGCCGTCAGACCTGTCTTCTTCAGCTGTTCAAGGTCGGCGTCGAGGGCGCCGAGGAAGAGCAGGAATATTATGCCCAGCTTTGCCAGGAAGTTGGAGACGACCGTCAGGTCCGTGGTGAAGCCCTCGCCGCTGACGATGGGCAGGTACTGGGGCGCAACTATGCCGAAGTAGACGAGGTTGCCGAGAAGCATTCCCATGAGAAGCTCTCCGAGAACTCCTGGAAGCTCAAAGCGCTCTATTATGCTGTCTCCGATCTTTGCCAGAATCAGTGAGATGCCGATGGCGAACAGCAGCCACGTCACGGTTTCCATTGTGCACCACCCACCCGGAGCAGTCTCAGCAGCTCGTCTATCAGTATGCGGAGGCTCACCTCACCTACGAGCTTCTTCCCCTCGACGACGGCCAGAACCTGTGTCCTGTACTTTCTCATCTTCACGAGGGCTTCAAGAACCGTGGCGTTTTCCTCTATCGTCAGTGCATGCCTCTCGGCGATGTCCTCGGCCCTTGCCGCGCCGCCGAGCATGGATTTCATGGTCTTGCTCGTTATCCCCAGCTTGAACTTGTGGGCCCCGGGTGGCAGGAGGACGTCGATGACGTCTATATAACGGATAAACCCAACCAGCTCCATACTATCCCTGTCCTTCACAACCCAAACGTGGTGCCTCGTGCGGAGTACCTTGAGGACGCTGAGGAGATCTGCATCTGCGGTGACCACGGGCATGCTCTCGAGCCTGGGCATGATGTCGGTCAGTTTAAGCGAGTGAAACCTCTCAAGGGCCGCTTCGATGTCCATCGTCACCACCACTTCCAACTGATGAAAAAAGTTCTATTTAAGGATTTGCGGGGCGCAAGGAGCACAGGGGACACGGTTAGAACATTGTACCAGTGTTCTTCAGGGACTTGAATTTTGGACTACGGGCGGCAGGTTCGTTTTCCATACTTCCCAATCATCGACTCATACTTCATCTTCAAGGGCGAGACTTTCAAAGGAAGGCCGCTATGGCAGAGATAACTATATAAGCTTGAGTTGCTAAACTTCACGTTGTGAATAAGGGGGTTGCCCTATGAAAGCCTGGGAAAAAGCCGTTATCCTTGCAGCAAGAACGCTCGTCTTCTTTGGTCTCATAAGTACATTGATGTACGGCAAATTCGACCAGATCATAGCCGCTGCTGCGGGCTTCGTGGCCCTCTTCGTCCCGAGCATCGTTCGCAGGATCTATCCGCACCCCAGCAGAAGGATCTGGCCCTGGATAAGTCCCTTCTACAACGATGGAATTTACACTCTCTTCTCGATCTTCATGGCGGCCCATATAACCTTCCTCAACGTGCCCTTTGTTCACCTTGACCTCTACAACCAGGTCTGGGGCTACGCCGACGTTCCCAGCCACTACCTTGGGGGCCTGGTCACGTGGGTTATATTCAATGAGGTCGTTCTGGAGTCCTCAAGAACCTACAACCTAAACTGGAGCCACCGGAGGATCATCGGCATAAGTTTCTTTGCCCTCCTTCTGGTTGGTGTTGTCTGGGAGTTTTTTGAGGTGGCCATGCAGCCCGCGATGCCCTGGCTCTACGAGAGTCTGAGAAATAAAACCCAGGACGTTGTGATGGAGGTTCTTGGATTCCTGACTGGAATCTTGCTAGTTTACCGCCTTGAATACCCGTACTCCATGATCAAACCATTTCCGAACGGCCCGGAGCTCAAGAAATCTTCCGTCGGCACGCTATCAAGTCCGGAAAAACTCAGGGGGTGACTACACCCCCATCATTCCTATGAAATAGAACAAGAGCTTTGCGGCGGTTAGTGAGGTCGGATTCCCAAGGTTTTCCCCTGCCACCTCCATTATGTCAAAACCTGCTATCTTCTTGTTTTCTGCCAGCCATTCAAGGGCCTTTATCACGTCCCAGAAGCCCAGGCCGCCGGCTTCTGGTGTTCCTGTTGATGGAACCAGGGACAGATCAAATACATCTATGTCCACGGACAGGTAAACCGGCTCGGGGAGGGGCTTGACAAGCTCGATGAAGGCGTCAAAGCTGTAGTCCCTCGCGTGAACCCAGGGAATCCCCTTTTCCTGGGCGTAAGAGACTTCCTCCCTGGTTCCGCTCCGGATTCCGAACATCGCCTCCTTGACCCCGAGCTCCGATATTCTCCTCGCCACGCATGCGTGGTTGTAGGGATTGTCCTCGTAGCTCTCGCGGAGATCCAGATGGGCGTCGAAGACGACGTAGCTGGCAGGTTTTAGTGCTTCCACAGCCCCGAGGGTTTGGGAGTGCTCGCCGCCGAGGAGCACCGGCAGGGCGTCGGGGTTTATGCGCTTCAGCTCCTCGATGGTCTCCCGCACTCTGTCCGCGGTTCTCCTCGGATCCCCGGCGACAACGGCAACGTCCCCTATGTCTGCTATGGGGAGTTCGGCTATATCCACGTCGTAGTCAAGCACGTAGCTCTCGAGGTTGAGGGTGGCGTGCCTGATAAGGGTTGGCCCGAACCTCGCGCCGGCCTTGAAGCTGGTCGTGCCGTCAAATGGAACGCCGAGGATTACGAATCTCGCTCTTTCAGGCCCGACGAGAGGAAATTCCAGTTTAAGCGTCTCGTAGGTGTAGAGGAAATCCATGAGGGCACCTCCTGGAAGAATTGGAGCGCCTGCTTAAAAGGTTAGGGGAAACAGAAGAGCCAGAGGCTCACTCGCCCTTGAGCTTCATGATCTTGATCCTGCCGAGGGTCTCCCAGTACTCGACGTTGATGCCCTCCCTGAGCTGGTCCTTGATCTCGTCGGCGACGCCGGTCTCGATCGGTATGTCGTAGAGCTCGTAGGTTTCCATGTCCATGATCTGGACGGTGTCGGGGGTCATGGCGATGATCTGGGCGGTTCTCTTGTCGATGATCGGGACATCGACCTCGGCGCTGGTGGGCTTGACAATGCTCCTGACCTTGCCGTCGAAGATTCCAACGGCCTCGATTCTGGCCTTGGCGGAGCCGTGCTTTCCGGGCGAGGAAACGGTTATGTTGGCTATCCTGCAGGGCTCGCCGTCGATGAGTATGTACCTTCCCGGCTTGAGCTTGCTAACCTGAACCTTGGTCTTGTCTCCCATTTTTCAGACCTCCTAATAAGCGTTCTAAAACCGATTGGGAAGGGTCTTTAAAAAATTTTTGAAACGGGAAAACTCAGCGGCGGGACTTCAGGAGCATGTTGTTCATGAGAACCGGCACTAGGAGAACCAGGCCGAGGAGGGCACCTATCTTCACCGGCATCTTGGGAGCCGTCAGGGAGTAGTAGAGCACCGCCATGCCGCTGACGAAGAGCACGACCATCACTGCCGCGATTATCGCCTTGTTGTGGGTCAGTTCTGAAGAGAGCAGAGGGTAGCCTTCAACCGCGGCTATGAGGGCGGCCACTGCGAATGGAACGACGACGAACATTGTTCTAATGTCCCCTATGACCATCGAGCCCGCGATTATGGCTCCCAGGAGTGCAACGAAGCCCAGGCTCTGCCCCCTGCCGAGCTGCATGACCTCCGATAGCATCTGGCTTCCCATCTCGATGAGGACTATTATGGTGGTCAGACCCGCGAGGTAGAGGGAGAGCATCAGCAGGGCTATGAGGGTGGTGTCGTTGGGCACGTTGCCCCTCAGTATCTCGGGAATCGAGTAAAACACCTCGATGGAATCCATTGGGCTCTTCTCGCTGTTGGTGGCGTAGTCCTTTAGGTCGTTGAACTTCAGGAAGAGCTTCATAGACTCGTCCGCTGGAATGTCTGGATTCTGGAAGGCCTCGCCGTACGCCTGGTAAGCGGCGCCTATGGAGTAGGCGACCGTGAAGGCCGCCGCGAAGCTCAGGATTATCTGGAGTACGAACACCGCCGCGAGAACTTTCTTAAGGTCGAGCTCCTCGGGGGTGAAGCTGCCTATGACGTAGTAAACTCCAGTTCCAAGGCCGAAGGAGATGAAGACTGAGACGATCATAAAGAGGATTCCCTTTGTGGTGAGAGGCAGGTCAAGGGAAGTTATCGCTGACACGGCGCGCTCCATGTACTGAACGGCCTGCGGGTCGGTAACGGTGTCAAGCGCCTGTCCCCTGATGAGAACCGCAGAGACTATGGCGAAGAGGACGAAGAGGATTGATATGATCGATATGAACTCTAGGGTTCTGCCCTTGGCCATCACCAGCAGAAACACCGAGAGCAGAACGGTTCCCACTGCGATAACCGGCACGTAAATCGAACCCACTCCGGCGAGGAGGGCAATCCCGTATGCGGAATAGTAGGTCGTGACGCCCAGCATTATCATCAGGAACATCAGCAGGGTGAATATCAGTGCTGGTGTTCTAGCTATCTTGAAGAACAGCTCGTAGATTAGGTAGCGGGTTTTTTTGGTGCTCTCTGCCTCACTGTAAATGAGGAACATCGCCACCAGCATCGGGACGAGGGAGATTAGAAATCCCTTAAGTCCAAAGGTTATGTAGTACTTCGGTAGAACCAGGAAGTTCCATATTCCCAAGATGTATCCGGTTATCAAAAACGCCATCAGGAAGCTTATTTTTCGCATGAACCGGCACCTCCGATATCGCTTTTTCCGTATTGATCTAGAGCGGCAGAAAAGTAAACAGCGGCAAAATATAAAAACATTGTGTAGTCCTTTGGCCAGGATCAGAGAACCCAGTGCTCAAAGTTGATGATTATCTCGTTCACAATTGTCCATGCCATCAACGGGACATTGTAAAGGCTTATCTTCTCCCATGGTGTTTCACTTCTAAAGTCACCGTGGGGGAAACCCCCGACTATGACGAGGGGATTCTCGAGGTCTGCAAGAATCTTTCCGAACTCCGGTGGTTTTACCAGCCTGCCCCTCTCGTGCATCACGAAGACGCCGTCCGGCTTTATCTCCTCCACCAGCTTCCCGAGGCTCTTCCTTTCCAGCCTCAGAAGCTCCAGCTCCTCGGGCACGGCACCTTTCTTGAACAGGCTCTCCATCAGTCCGACGAACCTGTTGTAGTTCCTTGGAATCCTCGTCTCTGGTTTGATGTGAATAACCTCATCGTTTCTCGTGTGCACGTAGACCCTCAGCTTGTCCTCCTTGTTGGCTATGCTCTCGAGGGCGTTCAACAGGCAGATGTGGACTATGTCTGGCCTTCCGCGCCTCTCCCCGTCGTCCAACTTCTTCAGCGCGGAGTGATGATAGGTGCTGTCCAGGAGCACCTCCTCAGGCTTTTTGCCCCTCCTCCTGGCATAATTGACGATGGCCGGGTGGTCCCTTATTGCCCTCGGAACAAGCTCAAGCTCTGCCTCAGCTATCACCAGATGGAGCATTCTCCCACCTCTCCAGCTTTATTCCCCTCTCCTCAAGCTCACCGGTTATCCTTGTGAAGGTGTCTATGCGCATTCCGAGTATCTCGGGGGGAATGACGCCGAATATGCAGCCACTTTCTGCGACTATCCTAGCCACCGCGGCTGCAGTAAAGCCGGTAACGCGGGCCATCGACGTGAATCCGTCCCTTTCCTCGTCGTAGAGGAGGTATCCTATCTCTTTCTCCTCCCCGTCCAGCGTTCCCCTTCCGAGGACCTGCATTATCGAAAAGTCGGGGCTCTCGTAGCTCATCAGGGGCGCTATGACCTCGAGCGTCTTATCGACGTGTTCCGGCCTGAAGAAGCCCAGCTCCCTCAGAATCCTCATCTTCTCCAGGTGTCCCGGCCAGCGGAGGGTCCACTCCTCAAGCTTCCCGGCTCTAACGCTCTCCAGCAGACTCCTCAGCCCGTCGCTGAGAAAGGCCTCGAACTCGAAGCCGCCCACCTTTACCTCCCGAATTTCCTCGAATGGGTCCACGGCCTTAACCTCACCGTCCCGGATTGCCCTCGCCGGGCGGGTGTACTCTTCGATTAAATCTTTAGGTGACCATGTGATTCTGTAATAAAGTGGTGGCTTTGGCTCCTTCGGGAGCCCCCCGACGTATATGTAGCCCTCCCTCAGCTCGTCCATCTCCTGCCAGATGCGCCCCATCAGGATATGGCTGAGCCCCGGAGCAAAGCCCGCATCGAAGATGACCGTAACCCCTGCCTCCTCGGCCGCGTCCCTGAGATCCAGGGGGTTTTCGGGCATGAATGAGACATCGACCATATCGACGCCGGCCCGTATTGCCGCCCTGACGGCCCGGTAGCCAAACCTCCCCGGAAGCGCCCCGATCACCAGCTCGAAGCCTCTCATGACCTCCACGAGCTCGTCAAAGTCCGTCGCGTTCACCTTTACCGGGGTGGCGAACTCAGAAATCGCCTTCAGCCTCTCCTCGCTCACATCGCCCACGTGAACCTCGAACTCCTCCCTCAAGTCCCAGGCTATGGCCCTCCCGACGTTTCCAGCACCGAGAACGAGAACCTTCATGCTAACCCCCAGAAGTAACTTAGAGAAGGTATATATAAGCCCTGCCCCAACTTATTTCAATGCCGATAAGACTCCCCCTCTTCAGGAAGAAGGTGCTCGACCTGCTCGCCTCCTCTGACGAGACCAAGGTGATGCACGTCAGCGACACACCGGAGAGCGTCTACCGCTTCATCGGTGAGGTTATTGAGAAAACCCAGCCGGATCACATAGTTCACACCGGCGATCTGGCGGACAACATAAAGCTGGAGAGGAGGCCGGAATTAAAGCCCCTCTACATCGGGGCCGTCCGAAAGCTGGCTAGGGTTCTCAAGTCCTCGGGCGCAAAGCTTTACGTCGTTCCGGGAAACGAGGACGATTACGAAACCGTCAATGAGTTCTTTGGCGAATCCGTGGTCGATCCTGGAACCGTCGTCGAGATAGAGGGGACAAAGCTTGCCCTCGGTCACACGTGGAAGGACGTCGTGAACCTCAATGCCGACTTCAGACTCTACGGCCACAACTTCAAGCTCATTGAGAGGGGCCTGAATGGTGTTCTCGGCGTCAATTTCATTCTTCTTCCGAGCAGGAGGACGTACCGTGTGAAGTACCCTGGCGGGACGGACTTTGACAGGGGATACAAAATGTGGAGGGGGCTGTGATGAGGATACTCCGCTTCGGTCCCTCGATCCTCTTCCTCAGGACTCCCCACGCGGAAGCCGTCCGCGGAGCCCTGGCGGAGATGTTTGGAGTGGAGGAGATGCCAACCGACGAGGCCATAAAGATGAGCAGTGAGTTCGAGACGATAGTCTTCGTTACTGAGGAGTGGAAGAAGGAAACGATTCCACCGGAGACGGCTTTTCTTATCGGCTTCCACGCCCCGGTCGTCCTGAGCGGAATAATCAACGCGGGCCTGCCGGTTGAGAAGGTTCACGTCGAGAGCACGCTGATCTTCATAAGGGTACCCAGCAGGGTGGAGGAGGGCCTGAAGCTTCTCTCCGAAAAGTACGGCGGAGTGATAATGGATATACGAACCGCCCTCGATGAGGGCGAGACCGGGGACACGATAATCGGCGTGACCCGGAAGAAGCTCAACTCTCCGATCGGGCCGGAGGACATCGATGGTGCCGTCCTCGTCCGCAGGGACTTCCTGAGCGTCTACCGCGAGCTGAGCATCGACCTTCCCGTTCTGCTTCTTAAGCTGATGCCCGAGTGGAACGAGATTACGATTAAAATCTACGACACTGACAAGCGCTATGAGGAGAACATAGAGCGTCTCATGATGGTGATCGAGGACCTCGACCTCGGTTTCGTCGTCGGCGAGGGCTGGGACTGGGACTACCCGCGGCCCTTCATGCGCGTTCCCGTCTACAAGCTCAAGCTCCTGACGTGGGAGGACCCGGTGCGCGTCAAGTTCCTCCTGAAGGGGCTGGAGTACAGGGGCTACAAGCGCCTCTGCGACATCGACGTCTTCGTAGAGGGCAAGAAGATTCACTGGACGTCCCTCGGGAAGTACGACTCAAAGTTCGAGCTGGCCAAGGCCGCCCGTGAGGAGCTGGAGAAGAATCTCAGCGGGGACGTCCTGGAGAGACTGCACAGGATAGAGGAAGTCCTAGTAAGTGAAGCCAGGGATTAGAGCTTTTTAATCTTCGCCACGAAGAAGCCGCTCGTGCCGTGTCTGTCCGGGTAGAAGCGCCTCGCCTTTTTGATTTCTTCACTCAGCTCAACGCCGAAGGGCTTCGTTAAAGCCGGCTCGCCGTGGCGGAGGGGCAGGAGCTCAACGTCGAAGTTATCAAGAACCCACTGGATTACGAACTCGTTCTCCTCCGGCTCGAGGGAGCACGTGGAGTAGACGAGAACCCCTCCCCTTTTCAGGACTTCGAGGGCCTTCTCGATGAGCTTCATCTGCAGTCCCTGGCAGAACTTGACGTCGTCCATCGTCCTGTTTGCCTTTCGCTCGGGGTTCTTGTGTATCGTCCCGGAGCCGGTGCAGGGGGCATCGAGAAGAATTTTATCGAATTCGACGCCGAGTTCATCTATGTGGAGCGAGGATTTGTGGAAGAGCACGGCGTTGGTGACGCCGAGGCGGGAGAGGTTCAGGCGCGTCTCTTTGAGCCTCTCCTCGCCGACGTCGAAGGCGTAGATTATGCCCCTGTTCTCCATCAGCTGGGCCATGTGGCTCGTCTTCCCACCTGGGGCGGCGGCCATGTCCGCGACGGTTTCACCGGGTCCGGGTTCAAGGGCGACGGGCGGATACATCGAGCTCGCCTCCTGAATGTAGAGCAGTCCGCTCAGGTATTCGGGGGTCGAGGTTATCGAGAACGGCTCGCGCGTGAGACAGAAACCTTCCCTGGCCCAGGGGACGCGCCTGAACTGGAAGCCCTTCTTATTGAGGAGCTTGGTGAGCCTTGGAACCTCGATGCGGAGCGTGTTCACGCGGAAACACCTTGGCAGGGGCCTCTCCATCGCCTCCGCTATCGCTAAGGCTCTCTCGCCCCAGAGCTCGTAATAGCGCTCCGCGAAGGTCTTTGAGTAGCCGAGGGAAAACAACCTTTCAAGCATGATGGGGAGTAGGGAGAGGGGTTTAAAATACTTCGTTTTGTGAAAGCCAATTTTCACAAAACGGCCATTTTATGAAAGTGCACTTTCATAGATTGCACCATTTATGAAAACCGGCTTTCACAACGGGGGGTTTGAGTGGTGTGTGGCCACATCTGACATTGAGTATGGGAGGTATTCCACCCCCCAAGCATCACGTTTTGAAGTCCTCCAAATCCCAAACCTGCCAGCCCTCCGCTCTCAACTCTGCCTTCTCCTCAACGTCCTTCACCACAAGACCGTAGCTTTTCTCCCAATCATCGAGACCGACGAGCTTACTCTTTCTCTTCAGGTCTTTGAGAATCCCCCGCGCTTTCCTCTCGCTCAGGTCTTTCCACTTGACCTCCACGAACAGAACCCTTTTCTCACGCTCGTTCAGGGCGACGAGGTCAATCTCCTCACCCTTGTGCCACCAGCGGCCGAATCTGGTATAAGTGGGGATCTCCTGCCCTTTAATCAGCCGAATTATGAACTCTCTTGCCACTTTCTCGAAGGTTTTCCCGAGGTACGCGTTGAAATTCCTGCGGAAGTCCTCTATCGCCGGCTCCGGGTTCAATGCCTCTATCTCCTCGTAGTGGGGGCTGACGAAGCGGTAGTAGAACCTGAAGTACTCGTCTTCAATGACGTAGATTCCCCTCTTGGCGGTTTTCTTGGTCACGGGTGTCTCCCTCTTCACGATGCCGAGGTCGGACAGAACCCGCAGGTAAGCCGGCAGGTCCTTCGGCTCCATCATAACATAGCTCGCTATCTCACTTAATCGCGTCTTCCCTAGGGCTATCGCTTCTATTATCTGGCCGTAGGTCGTTGGGCTTCTCAGCTCCTCCATCAGAAGAAGCCTCCCTTCGTTGAAGAGGAACGCCGTTGGTTCGAAGAAGTTCTGGATTATCTCCTCATCGCTTCCCTCCCGTATCAGCTCCATGTACCTCGGAACACCCCATGTGACACCGTAGATGCGAACGAGTTTTTCAAAGTCTCCCCCGTACCACTCCACCATGTCGAAAAAGCGGAACGGCTTTACCTTCATTATCCCCCCTGCCCTCCCATACAGGGGGGCCTTGTAACTCAAAACCTCTCGTTCCATCATTCCAACGCTTGAACCTGAAAGAACGAGCATAATCTCGGAATTCTCAAGCGTTAAGTCCACTATGCGCTGAAACACAGAGACTATTGGCTTGTATGCTTCAATGAGGTAGGGAAACTCGTCGATTACCACCACGAGCTTTCCTTGCTTCACCAGAAATTCAAAGGCTTCCCCAAAATCTTTGAACTTTAGGGGCAGATTGAACAGTTTGCTGACCTCTACAGAAAACCTCTCAACGTCCTTCTCATAGCCCCTCTGTGAGCATAGGAAGTAGATGCCCCATTTGTCCTCAAGAAACTTTCTGAGGAGTGCCGTCTTGCCAACCCGCCTCCTCCCGTAGACGATGAACAGATTCACACCCTTTTGATACGCCTTTTCGAGTGCCTCAAGTTCCCCTTTCCTGTCCACGAATTTACGGATCATGATTATAATAAACACGATTCGAATATTTAAGACTTCCGGGGGCATTTTGAAATATCTCGCCCAGCAACAGAAAAGGAAAGAAAGGCCCTCAAACCTTTATCCCACCCATGACGAGGGCCATAACAGCTTTCTGAGCGTGCAAGCGGTTCTCGGCCTCGTCGAAGACGACGCTGTTCGGTGAGTCGACGACGTCATCGGTGACCTCCTCGCCGCGGTGGGCCGGGAGGCAGTGCATGAAGATGTAGTCAGGCTTCGCGTGCTTGACGAGCTCCCTGTTCACCTGGAACGGCTGGAATATCTTCCTCCTCTCCTCGGCCTCGGCCTCCTGTCCCATCGAGGCCCAGACGTCGGTGTAGATGACGTCTGCATCTTTGACGGCCTTGACCGGGTCGTGCAGGAGCTCGAAGCTTCCGCCGCTCTCGGCCGCGTTCTGCTCGGCCCACTTGATGACGCGCTTGTCCGGCTCGTAGCCCTCGGGCGTGGCAACGACGACGTTCGCTCCAAGCTTGGTTCCGGCTATCATGAGGGAGTGGGCGACGTTGTTTCCATCTCCAACGTAGACTATCTTAAGCCCCTGAATCCTGCCCTTCTTCTCGAGTATGGTCTGATAATCCGCTAAAGCCTGGCACGGGTGGGAGAAGTCCGAGAGGCCGTTGATGACCGGGACGCTCGCGTACTTGGCGAGGTCCTCAACGTCCTTGTGGTCAAAAACTCTCGCCATTATTCCGTCCACGTACCTGCTGAGGACGCGGGCGGTATCTGCTATCGTCTCACCGCGCCTGAGCTGAAGGTCGTTGGCGTTGAGGTAGAGACCGTAGCCTCCGAGCTGGTATATGCCGACCTCGAAGGATATCCTCGTCCTGGTTGAGGGCTTCTGGAAGATCATGGCGAGGGTTTTTCCCTCAAGAACACGGTGCGGCTTGCCGATTTTGTTCCAAATCTTCATCATCTCGGCCGTCTTGAGAATGGTCTCAATCTCCTCCCTCGTGAAGTCCTGAAGGCAGAGAACGTCCCTTCCGGCGAGGCTAACCACCATGTGCATCACCGTTCAGAGCTGGACGGCGAATTTAATAACCCTTTCGTCGGATAAACCTGTACTCAGCTGAAATCTTTTGAGGGTCCAGGGGTGCTTACTTTCCAAACGTAATGCCTGCGCTTCATCTTCCCGGGACTTCAGGTATTTCCGGGTAAACGCTTCGTGATTTTGTTGGAGGGCGTGAAAAACTTTTTATAATATAAATGTCGCATTCAGTTTTGAGGTGAATTTTCCATGACAGATTTGAAAAATGCCAAACTCCTTGGTGGCATAGGTGCTATCCTGACCGTCGTCGGTATTGGCTTCATAGGCTTTATCCTGAAGCTCCTGGCGGTCAAGAACATCGCCGAGGCCACCGGGAGGGAGGAGATATTCAGTAAGTACCTCTGGGCCGCTATTCTGGCCATAATAGCTAGCCTTGTCTGGTTTGGGACGATATTCGGCTCGATTATGGGCATGAACAGCTCCCCCGAGATGGGCCTGGGAATGATGGGCATCGGGGGACTCGTGGCGGCGCTGCTTATGATAGCAGGAATGTGGTTTCTGAAGCAGAGTTATGACATGATCTCCGAAGAGACCGGCGTTAAGACCTTCCACACGGTCGGCCTGCTCTACATCGTCGGCGCCGTGCTGTCGATAATCGTGATAGGCCTCCTCCTCATCGTGGTTGCGGCGATACTCGAGATAATAGCCTTCTTCTCGCTCCCTGACTCAGTGGAGCAGGAGAGCGGGCCCCTTGAGGTTCCTGAAGAGGTTTATTGAACCTCTTTCAATTATGTTCATGAGGCAACGTTTATAACCTTCAATGTCCACTATCTATGGTGAGTCAGATGGCCAGTCTAAAAACCGCAAGGACATGGGGTGGATTCGGGGCAGTTCTCAGCATGTTCTACTTTACCTACTTCCTGGGCTTCATCATGAAGCTCTTTGCAGTCAAGGAGATATCGGTGTACCTCAAGAAGGAGCAGGTTATGAAGGACTACTTGTGGGCAGCTATGCTGAACATCATCGGAAACCTGATAATGCTCGGGGCATTCTACAGCGCCTGGGACCAGATGCAGGACGTCATCGGCAACCCCGAGGAGATCAACGCCATATTCAGGAGCCTCAACTGGTGGTTCTTCCTCGGCGCGCTCATAATGCTCATAGGCGTCTGGTTCCTGAGGAGGAGCTACGACACGATAGCGTCCGAGACGGGCGTCAAGACCTTCAGCACCGCGGGGCTCCTTTACCTCTGGGGAACGGTGTTCATATTCTTCTTTATAGGCTACCTGCTGATTGTCGCAGCGGCGGTTCTCGAGGCCATGGCGTTCTTTGGGCTTCCCGAGGAGCTTCCAGAGGGGTCAGAAGAGGTGCAGAGCGATTCTGCCCAGTGAAGTCTCGTTTCAATTTTCCTTATTCTCTGGAAGTAAACCTAATAAACTAGGAACTCTTTCTCCTCCGGTGGCGGTCATGGGCAGTGGAATCAAGGTCAGGCTCGTCAATTATACGAAAAAACCCCTGGAAACTGTCACTTGGTCAGCGCTTATAAGCTACTGGGACGGCTGGGAGAGCGAGACCTTCGAGAGAATTGCCGAGAAGGACGTCGAGATGCACCTGCCGAGGGTTCTCGGCTACGGCCACGAGTCAATCTTGGAGCACGCGGTTCTGACGTTCTCAATTGAGGGCTGTTCTCGCGTGTGTTCCCATCAGCTCGTGCGACACAGGATAGCGAGTTACACCCAGCAGAGCCAGCGTTATATCAAGCTCAACGCTGACGACGTTGAGGAAACCTTCATAATCCCTGAGAGCGTGAAGAAAAGGCCTGAGATCTATGAGAAGTGGAAGGAGCTGATGAGAAATGCGATAGAGCTATACGAGGAAAGCTATAAGGCAGGTGTCCATCAGGAAGATGCGCGTTTCATTCTGCCCCAGGCGGTGAGAACTAAGCTTGTCGTGACGATGAACCTCCGTGAACTCAAGCACTTCTTTGGCCTCCGTGCCTGCGAACGGGCGCAGTGGGAGATTCGCGAGGTCGCCTGGAAGATGCTGGAGGAGATAGCTAAAAACGACGACCTGAGGCCCATAATTAAGTGGGCAAGGCTCGGGCCCAGATGCGTCCAGCTGGGCTACTGTCCCGAGGGAGAGCTGATGCCTCCTGGCTGCTGGAAGAGAACCCGGGAAAAGTGGAAATCCCTCGTGGAGAGTTCCAAACCAACGGTTTAGGAAACCCTTTTTATGCCTTCCTCCAATAATCCTCCGGTGGATAGAGATGAAAACAAAGAGCTGGGAGATTGAACTTCCCTACCCCTGGGAGAGCCTGCAGGTAGTCCTCAGCGAGCCCGAGAAAACCCTCCCTTTCTTCCCGTACTTCGAAAGCATCAGCGGGACGAAGGTTCGCTTTAAAGTGCCCCGCTTCATCTTCAACTTCGGCTACGAGTTTGACCTGGCCGTTGGGTTTCAGGAGGGGCGCGCTGTTTACACCTTCACTGGGGACAAGGGAATACTGACGATAACTTTTGAGATGGAGGGGAAAAGGCTAAGGGTAACCGCGAGCTGGGCTGGATTTGGAGAGGCGTTCATGGGGAAACCCTTGGAGAACTTTGCCAGAGGTATAGCCGAGGCGATAAGGGACTTCTGCAGCGCGCAGGCCAGCTGTCCCGTTGCCAAGATATCCGGAAACGAAGGCGTAGTGGAGCACATAACACCAGAAACCGCCCCTGCCCTGATAAAGAGAGTTTCCTGGGAGTTGGAAGGGAGGGACTTCCTTCTGGAGGGCAAGGCCGAGGACGGTACCCGTCTGTCCGCGGAGGTCAGGGGAGGAAAGCTCGTCAGGCTGGTGGTGGAGGATCCCTCCGGCAGAAGGAGCGTCATAGAGTCGGACGTCCCAGTTCTGGAGCTCGATGGGGAGGTGTTCAGGGGACTCCCCCTCGAAAAAAGGTTTGAGATAAAGGTCAGGGAGCTTTAGCCGCCCCCTCACCGGTTATTTCATCTATTGCCCTCTTAAGCTCGTCGTAGGCTTCTTCCAGTGACTCCGGGATAACCTTGGTGTCCGCTATCACCGGCATGAAGTTGGTGTCTCCGTTCCAGCGCGGGACGATGTGGAGGTGCACGTGGTCGTCTATTCCAGCGCCGGCGACCCTACCGAGGTTCACGCCAAGGTTGAAGCCGTGAGGACTCATAACCTTCTTTATGGCCCTGATCATCAGCTGGGTGAGCTTCATTATCTCGAGGAGTTCCTCCTCCGTGAGTTCCTCCCAGTTGGCGACGTGCCGGTAGGGAGCCACCATGACGTGGCCGGGGTTGTACGGGTAGTTGTTCATTATCACGAAGCTGTACTTCCCGCGGTAGAGAATCAGCCTCTCCCTGTCCCTGTTCTCCCGCGGGAAGTCGCAGAATATACAACCGTCGTGCTTGGGTGAGCGTATGTACTCGATTCTCCACGGTGCCCAGAGGACCTTCATCTTCTCACCTCAGGATAGGGGAAACGGGGCAGGTTAAAAGCTTTTTCGAATGCCCAACGCCCAAAGCCGCCCAACAAAGCTTTTTAACCTCCACCCTCTACTCACCCCGGGTGATAGGTATGAAGAAGAGGAAGGGACTTCTTATAATCCTAGACGGCCTCGGCGACAGGCCGATAGAGGAGTTCGGGGGGAAGACCCCGCTGGAGTACGCAGACACCCCGAACATGGACAGGCTCGCTAAGATAGGAATCCTCGGCCAGCAGGACCCGATAAAGCCCGGACAGCCTGCCGGGAGTGACACAGCTCACCTGAGCATCTTCGGCTACGATCCGTACGAGGTCTACCGCGGCAGGGGCTACCTCGAGGCGATGGGAGTGGGCCTTGACCTGAGTGAGGACGACCTAGCTTTCCGCGTGAACTTTGCGACCATAGAGAACGGAGTCATCACCGACAGGAGAGCTGGCAGAATAAGCACCGAAGAGGCCCACGAGCTTGCGAAGGCAGTTCAGGAGAACGTTAAGCTCCCGGTTGATTTCATCTTCGTTGGCGCCACCGGCCACAGGGCAGTTCTTGTGCTCAAAGGCATGGCTTCCGGTTATCGCGTCGGGGAGAACGATCCCCACGAGGCCGGAAAACCACCGCACAAGTTCACCTGGGAGGACGAAGAGAGCAGGAAAGTTGCCGAAATCCTTGAGGAGTTCGTCCAGAAGGCCCACGAGGTTCTTGAAAAGCACCCGGTCAATGAGAAGCGCAGGAAGGAGGGCAAGCAGGTAGCTAACTACCTGCTCATTCGCGGTGCTGGGACCTACCCCGGAATCCCGATGAAGTTTACCGAGCAGTGGAAAGTTAAGGCCGCTGCCGTTATAGCCGTCTCTCTCGTCAAAGGAGTCGCGAGGGCGATAGGTTTCGACGTGTATACTCCAGAGGGCGCGACTGGGGAATACAACACCGATGAGATGGCCAAGGCAAGGAAAGTAATCGAGCTTTTGAATGACTACGACTTCGTCTTCCTCCACTTCAAGCCGACAGATGCAGCAGGTCACGACAACAATCCAAGGCTCAAGGCAGAGATGATCGAGAAGGCGGACAGAATGATAGGCTACATCATCGATCACATCAACCTTGAGGACGTTGTCATAGCGATAACGGGCGACCACTCAACGCCATGTGAGGTCATGAACCACAGTGGCGATCCTGTTCCGGTTCTCATAGCTGGCGGGGGAATCAGGACAGACTACACCGAGAGCTTTGGTGAGCGCGAGTGCATGCGCGGTGGCCTCGGAAGGATCAAGGGCCACGATATCGTGCCCATTATGATGGATCTGATGAACAGGAGTGAGAAGTTCGGGGCCTAAGTTGGTCCGCCCTTAGTTCCTTTTTTCTCCATGATGTAGATGAACATCAGGAGGAGGGTCAGGGCAAAGACCCATATCACCGGGGCGTAGAGGCCCGCGTCGATTCTGCCCTGCCTCAGTAGAAGTGCCAGTATTCCAACGATTATGAGGTATGCGCCCACCTCTATTGTAAAAATCATTGAAATCTTATCCCTCTGTGCCAGCCTTTTGCTCCTGAGTTCCACAATCAGGTAAACGATCCCCATGGCAATCGCTAGATATGAAGCGATTTCTCCCCCTGAGATCATTACACCCACCAGGCGTATACTAGACATTCGGCTTAAAAAGGGTTCTCAACCGAAAAATTTATAAAGCCAGCACACATATGTAATATTGAACTTACACATGGAGGAGGTTGAGAACATGAGAAAAATGTGGTTTGGACTTGGGCTTATTGCCCTGTTGATAGGAATGTCCCTGGGGGCGGTCTCGGCGTGGCGTGGACAGCCAGGACCGAACCCATACACCCAACAGGGCGCCGTCCAGACGGCCCCGATGATCAACAGCACGCTCACGAGCTACTACTCTGACCTGAGCCAGGAAGAGATAGATGGGCTGCTCTACATGCGAGAGGAGGAGAAGCTCGCCAGAGACGTCTACCTGACGCTCTACGAGATCTATGGGCTCCAGATATTCTACAACATAGCCCAGAGCGAGCAGACTCACACCGATACCGTGCTGAGCCTGATAGAGAAGTACAACCTGACAGATCCTGCCAGCGACGAGATTGGGGTCTTCACCAACCCCGACCTTCAGGCCCTCTACGACCAGCTGGTTGAGATGGGGAGCCAGAGCGTCGTTGATGCCCTCAAGGTTGGCGCGCTGATAGAGGAGACCGACATCGTCGATCTCCAGGAGAGGATAGCCCAGACCGACAATGAGGACATTAAGCAGGTCTACGAGAGCCTCATGGCCGGCAGCGAGAACCACCTCAGGGCCTTCGTGAGCCAGCTTGAGGCCTACGGCGTGACCTACGAGCCCCAGGTCGTCAGCGAGGACTACTACCAGAGCGTCATAAACTCCGCTCCCGCCCACGGTTTTGGGGGCCCGATGTGGACAACCCAGCCCGCGCAGGATACTGGGATAGTCACCGGCATAATGAACGCATTCAGGCACGCCTGGGGCTGGATGAACGGACTCGCCCAGAGGGTTGGTATACCCATCTGACGTTTTTCCTTTCTAACTTTCTCTAACTTTTCGGGAGGCGAACCTTATGGAAGTCAAGTCCCGGGTCTGGCACTTCGTTGAGTATGGTGAGTTTCCGCTCGAGGAGATAGACGTTGAAGAGGTAAGGGAAGATGCCCTGACCCTGCTCGGACGCGTTAAGGTGGAGCGCTACGAGACTTCGAAGGGAACGGTGCTCAAGCTGCTCGACGAGTACGGCAACTACATCGGCAAGGTGGTCGGCTGTGAGCTCTCCAGTGTCACCATAGGAAGCGCCTATCAGACGCCCTTCGGAGTCAAGGTCACCCTGGACTGTGGGGATAAAATCGTCGGCTGGCTCTACCTGGGGGTGTGAAGATGCCGAGGGGATTCGGTCCTGCACTGGGCCCCATGCACGGAAGGCGCGGCTGGGGATTCGGCTGGTGGGGCCTCGGGATATTTGCCGTCTTCATCATGTTCGCAAAACTTGCATTCCTCCTGCTCCCGTTCCTGCTCCTGGGAGCGTTGCTGTATGCAATAATGAAGAGATGAGGTGATTGAGATGAAAAAGAACTGCAACTTTAAATGCCCACCGGAGGTGGGAGAATGAGAGCCTCGGCCCTCGTCAGGGGTGTCATCGACCTCCTGCTGACGGTCGTGTTCGCTATTGTGCTGGTGACCGGAATAGGACTGTACCTTGCACCCAGCGGCAGAATCGCCGATACCATCGGCTGGACCTTCCTGGGCATGGACAAGGACACACTCACCAACGTTCACACCTACTTCGGCTTCGCCATGGCGGGCTTGGTGTCAATACACCTGGCAATAGGCCTGAAGAGCATGTGGGTGATGCTGAAGTCAGCTTTCAGGGGATCCAGGTTCAAGGTGGCCGCGGCCTTCGTGATTCCACTGCTCCTGCTCGCCGCTGGCTACCAGGCCTTTGCAACGTACGTCGTGGAGGAAGAGGAGGAGAGCACCGACTACACTTACGAGGACTATTCCTACGAGGACAACACCACTGTGTACATAACGGGCACGATGATGAAGTACTACACCTTTGAGCAGCTCGCCCAGGAGTTCAACGTCCCGGTTACTGATCTGCTGGAACAGCTAAAGGAGCGTGGGATAGAAGCTAGCGCCAACGACACCCTAGCCGAAATAGAGTATGAATATGACCTTGACAGGGAGGAGTTCAAGGCGATGCTCGAGGAGATAATAACCGAGCTGAGGGGTGAAGAGGGGTGAAGAAGCTGGGCATCCTGGTAGCTGGCCTGCTCCTACTCGCGGTATTGGGTGCTGGTTGTATAACGGGAGACTCAACGATGGAAACTACGACGGTTTCCCCCAGCGGAGGACCTCCCGAGGACAGGGGGTACGGTGGAATTCCTGGGGAAGGCTACTCGGAAGTTCCCAACGTCTCGGCGATGCCCTATCAAGAGCTGAGCCAAGACGAAATTGACGCCATACTCTACATGCGAGAGGAGGAGAAGCTCGCCAGAGACGTCTACCTCGTGCTGTACAATAAGACTGGACTTCCGGTGTTCCAGAACATAGCGAAGAGCGAACAGACCCACATGGATATGGTGCTCTCGCTCATAGAGAAGTACAACCTCACCGACCCGGTGGAGGGAATGGGGGTCGGGGAGTTCAAAAGTACCGAGATGCAAAACCTCTACGAAGAGCTGGTCTCCAAGGGAAGTGTGAACGAGGTTGAGGCCCTCAAGGTCGGCGCGCTGATAGAGGAGATAGACATCAAGGACCTTGAGGAGTGGCTGAAGAGAACCGACAACGAGGACGTAAAGGCGGTCTTCGAGAGCCTCATGGCCGGCAGCGAGAACCACCTCAGGGCCTTCACGAGGCTGCTAGAGAACCGGTACGACGTAACCTATTCCCCCCAGGTTCTGAGCCAGGAGGAGTACCTCAGCATAGTGGGCCGCTGAGACCGGAAACCTTTTTATCCCTTCCTTTCCTGATTTTTATTTGGTGCTTCAATTATACAGTGGTCAAGAGTGATAGCCATGGTACAGACGATCGAGGAGCTCGTTAAGGTGGGCGAAGCCCTCGGCAATCCTGTAAGGGTCAGGATACTCAAGATGCTCTGCGAAAAGGAGTGGTACGTCTACGAGCTGGCCAAGAAGCTTGGCATATCACGACAGCTCCTTTACCTCCACCTCAAGAAGCTCGAAAAGGCCGGGCTGGTGGAAAGCGAGCTCCGCCTCGAGCCTGGCGACCCGAGGGCGAAGAAATACTACCGCGCGAAGCAGTTCAGGATAGTCATCGACAACGAGCTGTTGAAGAAGCTGGAGGAGGTGTAATAAATGCCGTGGGGAGGTGAGCCAATGACAACCCCGAGCGGGTGGATAAGCATAATCCTGGGCCTGATAATCCTCGTCGTGCTCATATTCGCGTTCTACCAGGTGAACAAGACCCTGGGCGAGTTCAAGGTCGAGCTCGAGAAGCTGAAGAGCGCCCTTGAAGAGACGAGGAGGAACACCGAGGAGGTTAAGAAAAAGCTTGAGGAAGTCTGATTCCCCACTTTTGTACCCCACATTTTAGCGTTCAGACAGAAACTTTAAAAGAGGTTAAGCGCTTCTGTTTATTAGGTGATAGCTTGAGCGCTTTTAGGGACTTGAAGGTTGTCGGCGATGATAGGGTAACGGCCATAGGTCTGGGAACTTGGGGGATTGGTGGCTACGAGAGCCCTGACTACTCCCGAGACGATGAGAGCGTCGAGGTTCTGAGGCACGGCCTTGAGCTGGGGATCAACCTCATCGACACGGCCGAGTTCTACGGGGCAGGCCATTCCGAGGAGCTCGTCGGGAGGGCAATCAGGGGCTTCGACAGGGAGGAGCTCTTCATAGTCAGCAAGGTCTGGCCGAGCCACTTCGGTTACAGTCAAGCCAAGAGGGCCGCGAGGGCGAGTGCAAAGAGGCTCGGCACCTACATTGACCTCTACCTCCTCCACTGGCCCGGGGATAGCTGGAGGAAAATAGAGGAGACGCTCCACGCGCTGGAGGAGCTGGTCGATGAGGGTCTGATAAGGTACATCGGTGTGAGCAACTTCGACCTTGAGCTACTCAGACGCTCTCAGGAGGCAATGAGGAGGTACGAGATAGTCGCCAACGAGGTGAAGTATTCCCTGAAAGACCGCTGGCCCGAGACGAGCGGTCTGCTCGACTACATGAAGCGGGAGAAGATTGCACTCATAGCCTACACGCCCCTTGAAAAGGGCTCGCTCGCAAGGAACCCCTGCCTGGCGGAGATAGGTAGAAAGTACGGTAAAACAGCTTCTCAGGTTGCGCTCAACTACCTCATCTGGGAGGAGAACGTTATTGCAATTCCCAAGGCAGGACGAAAGGAGCACGTCGAGGAAAACGCCGGGGCGATGGGCTGGAGGCTGAGTAAGGAAGACAGGGAGAAAGCGAGGGGGTGCGTCTGATGTTTGCCTACCACAACAAAATAGCGCGGGTAAATCTGACAACTGGAAAGGTTACCTACGAGGAACTCCCCGATGATGTCACAAGGAAGTTCATCGGCGGGAAGGGCCTCGGCTACTACCTGATCTACCGCGAGGTTCCGCCGGGAACCGACCCGCTGAGCGAGGCGAACAAGTTTGTCTTCGCCCCCGGGGGATTGACCGGCCTCATTCCTGGCTCAAGCAAGGTCATAGCGGTGAGCAAGAGTCCCGAGACGCGCCTGATAAGCGACTCCAGCGGCGGGGACGCCTTCGGGCCCAAGCTCAAGGGCCACTTCGATGCGCTGGTCATAGAGGGAAAGGCCGAGGAGCCGGTTTACCTCCACGTTCACGACGGGGAGGTCGAGATCAGGGACGCGAAGCATCTCTGGGGGAAGGGCAACTACGAGGTTGCCGGGGAGCTGTGGAAAGAATATCCTAAGGCGAGCATAGCCTCGATAGGCCCCGCCGGCGAAAAGCTGAGCAGGATAGCCAACGTTATCTACGACACCGAGAGGGCCAGCGGCAGGGGCGGTCTCGGCGCCGTTCTCGGGAGCAAGAAGGTCAAAGCTGTTGTCGTCGAGCCGGGTGAAAAGCCCGGGGTTGCGGAGCCGGAGGAGTTCCAGAGGCTCTGGCGGGAGTTCTACGACCACTTCGCCACAGACCCCAAGTACGAGCACAGCAGGAACTACGGCACGAGCGATGGCCTGAGGAGCTCAGCTTCCCTCGGAATGAGCCCGGCCTACAACTTCTCGAGGCCCCACATACCGGACGAGCTTGCGAGCAAACTGGCTGGAGACGAGGTCAAGAAGTACGAGGTTGAGCCGGAGTGGTTCGTCCACGGCAAGAGCTGTCCGATAAAGTGCGCCCGTTACGTCGAGGTGGAATACAGGGGAAGAAAAATCCGCGTCAAGCCCGAGTACGAGAGCATAGCCATGCTCGGAGCAGCAACCGGAGTGTTCAACTTTCCAGCCGTTGCGTACTTCAACTGGCTGGTGAACGACCTCGGGCTGGACAGCATAGCTACCGGTAACACCATCGGCTGGCTCTTCGAGATGGTAGAGCGCGGTCTCGTCGGGAAGGAGGAGATAGGCTTCCCCGTTAAAGGCTGGGGCGACGAGGAGGCCGAGGAGAGGCTCATAAGGCTGATGGCCGAGAGGAAGGGCATCGGCGCGGTTCTGGCGGACGGTGTGAAGAGGGCCTGCGAGCGCCTGGGTAGAGGTTGTGAGTTCGCGGTACACGTCAAGGGCATGGAAAGCCCCGCCTGGGACCCGCGCGGAAGGAGAACCTACGCTTTAAGCTACGCCACGGCAGACGTCGGAGCGAGCCACCTCCGTGGCTGGCCGAGGCCCCACCAGCTCCCCAACCAGGGGCCTGCGAAGGAGCTGGTGCCCTCGCTCATCGAGGCGAGGGACGAGAGCTACATCACCGACATGCTCGGAACCTGCAAGTTCGTGTCCTACAAGATGGAAGACCTGGCCAGGTTCTACTCCCTCGCGACGGGCGAGGAGTGGACAGTGGAGGAGCTTAGAAAAAGGGCCTGGGCGGTTGAGAGCATCGCGCGCATACACGACGCCCTCGACTGGGTCACGCCGCCGCTCGACGATGTAATTCCGCCGCGCTGGTGGGAGCCGGAGCCGGACGGGCCGGCGGAGGGCAACAAAGCTTTCACTGACCACAACGACTTCCTTGAGGCTAGGAGGGAGTTCTACAGGCTCAGGGGCTGGCACGAGGAGCTTGGCGTTCCATTGCCGGAGACGATGGAGGAGCTCGGTTATGGGGAGTTCAGGGGAGATGCGGAGAGGGCACTGGAGGTCGTGAGGAAGAGGGTGGGAGTTTAGCCTTCTTTATCCTCTCTTCAACCTTTATTATGGCTGGAACAACGCATGTTCCATTGACATCTCTTGCGGTCCAGTTTTCGTTATAGGCGCTTTTCACGACTGAATTACAGTCGGAGACTTTCCCGCCGTGCTCCATGAAGAAGTGAATATAACTCTCCCTCACGCTTTCGTTCGCCAGAATTAGTCTCACACTTTCGTTTTCTAAATCAACAGACACCAAATAAGTTTCGTTCGAGCGGTTTACCAGACCTTCCGCCTTCACCACCGTGCAGTTTGGACATTCGCCCCTTACCCAGAGGGTGGTGTATAGTGGAGCAATCTCCACGTGGATTCCATACTCTTCCTCCAGCAGTCCCTGAATCTGAAAGTACGCGGAGAGAATCGGAGAAACCCTCTCCGGTTCGGAATCTCCTCTTGAATGAAGCGCCCAGAGGAGGGATAGCACCATCACCAGTATGAGCATGGACGAGATGAATTTTCTCACATTTATCACGTTACTATCTCAAGCCAAAAAGTTAAAAATTTTTTGATTGCGTAAAAAATCACCCCTTCAGAAACGCCTCCACGAGGTTTCTCGTCTCGTTGAAGGCCTCCAGGGGGACACCCTTTGGCAGACCACCTATTTCTCCTTTCACGTCCTTGAGGACGCCTTCGCCAGCGCCAAGGAACATGCCCTCACTGACTATTCCGCGGAAGTTGGCCGGTGGGAGCAGAGCGACGGCCACGCGGTTGCCCTCCTTGACGGTCAGGTCGTTCGTAACAACGGTAATGGCTCTGTCGCCGATGTTCACGTTGGTGACGAGAAGCCTGTCGGCGTTCGGGTGCTTGCCAACGCTCATGACTTCACCTACCTTGATGTCCACCGCTATGACCGGGTCGTTTATCTTCCCGAGGGCGAGGCGCTTGTCAAGACCAAGGATGGTGTTGAGGAAGAAGCGGACCTTCGCAACCTGCTCCTCGACCTTCTCGCGCTCGCTCTTGTCTGCCAGGCTGATGAACTTGTGGTGCCAGTCCTCCCCGCCGAGAGCCTCGATTATACCGTTGGCCTTTTCCTTCAAAGCTTTCATCTGAGGGGTCTCAATCAGCTCCTTCGGCTCCACGTAGCTGTACCTCATCGCCTGTATCTCGGGAATCATCTCCTTCGCCAGTTGAATCGCTCCCTTCTTGTTCCACTTCCCCTTGAACTTCGCGCCCTCCACCGTCTTCAGGAACAGCTCCACCGATTTCTCCGCCACCAGTAAGCGGTAATCCTTGCTCGTGTCCCACATAGCTCTCACCCTCCAGTGCCTCTAAAACGCGGTTCTTAACGCTTTCGTCCCGTATACCCTCGGCTATCGAACGGGCTCTAGTCCTATCGCCCCAGCGAGCGTAGGCCAAGGCCACCTCTCCAAGGAGCTCCGAGGCGATTCTATCGTCCCTGATGACGCCGGCCAGAACCAGCGGCTCCTCCAGGAAGCCTATGCGCAGGAAGCGTCTTGCTATTCCCCCCAGCTCTCTATCGGTAGGTCTGAACTTGCCGACGAGAACTATCTCAAGGGCGTCGTCAAAGACCCTCCTCCCGAGCCTGGGCTGCTCGTGGAGGAAAAGCCAGTATGCCAGCTCAAACATGGCTATAGCTCTTCCCTCCAGCGGGAGGAAGCGCATCATCGAGATTGCGAGCTCGACTTCTCCCATCTCAAGGAGCTCCTCCACCGCGGCCTTGCCCCTCTTCAGAACGTTTCTGATGAGCCTCATTTTGTCTTCGATGTATCTCGCCTGGAGTTTGAAGAATATTGAGGCGTAAACGTCCCTGGCCAGCCCGTAGAACTCCAGCGCCATCTCATTGGGTATCTCGTCGGCGCTCTTCTCAATTAGCCGGGCGACCTTTATGAGCGATGACGTTGCCGCAGATGATAGTCCCCGAGAAGCCTGGAGCAGCTCAACGGCCCCCCTGAACAGCTCCAGTCCGTCCCTGTAACGGTCGGAAAGGACGAGGTTCCTCGCTATTCCCGCCAGAACCTCTCCCCGGACCCTCGGCGAGTCTATGCTCCTCGCTATGACAATAGCGTTCTCTAAGTACGTCTCGGCGTCCCGATCCCTGTCAAGCGTGTAGAGCGCCCTTCCGAGGATTGAATATGCCAGGGCCCTCTCGGGTGCCCCACCTGTGGATTCCAGGGCATCGAGCATATGGCTCAGAACCTCGTCCCGCGGGAAGGCCGTCAGGACTTCTGTTAAGGCTATAAGGCGTTTTATTGGGTCTGTTATTTCCAACGCGCTTTTGAGGGCGCCCCGGTAGTCGCCCTTCGACACGTAAAGCTCAACGGCCTCCACGAGAACCACCAGCCGGTAGAAATAGGGGGCGAAAGTAAAAAAGGCTATCGCTACCCTTTAACCTTTTTATCCCACTGTTCGAGCATCGTGTCCAAGGCGAGAAGGCTGTTGAGCCTCAGGCGGACCTTCTTGTTCTCCCAGTCTATGGAGCCTTTAAACTCGTTGAGCAGTGCAAACACCTTCTCCGCTTCCCTCGTCGGCAGATTTTTCCCGTAGAACTCCTCGCCGCAGTGAGGGCACCTGAAGACAAAGGACTCGAAGGTCGCCATGAACCGTTCACGGTCCTTGAAAAGTCCCTCGGCGTCCTCAATGACGAGCATCTGCTCGATCAGCTCCCCCCAGTCAAGGGCCGTTCCGCAGAGCGGGCACTTCGCCATCAGTCCACCTCCCTGAGGAACTTCTCAATCTCCTTAAGGATTAGCTTTATCGCCTTATCAAGGTTGGCCTTACCGTTTGCCCCGGCCGCTCCCGCGTGTCCACCACCTGAGCCCTCTATCACCGGTCCGACCTTTTCCATGATTTTACCGAGGTGAAGGCCCTTCTTGACGAGACTCTCCTTTGCCCTCGCCGAAATCCTCACTCCCTTCTTCTCACTCCCCACAACCGCTATATCGGCCCCGAGCTGGAGGAAGACCTTGCAGGCGAGCGACTCGTAGGCGGAAACCTTCGAGACGGCAATGATGTACCTCCTGAACTTCCTTATCTCCATTCTCTGGCAGGCCTTTAGGACCGCCATGCGCTTTGCTTGGTCGATGTTCTCGTCGCTGGCAGGGGCTACAAGCTGGAAAATCTCACCCATCTGAACCGGGAAGCGCTCCAGCATCTCACTTACCGCTTTGAAGGTCCTCGCGTTGGCGAAGCGGAAGTTGGCGGTGTCGGTGACTATTCCCGCCAGGAGGGCTTTAACGGCGGTCTCGTCGTAGAAGCCGAAGTATTTGAACAGCTCCCAGACTATCTCGGCAGTTGAGGTGCGCGATGAATCAACGACCGCTATGTCAGCTCTAATCGGTCTCTCCTTCTCGATGTGGTGGTCGATGAGAACGACGAACTTCCCGCGCGGGATTTCAATCGGCTCGAGCTGTTCGAGGGAGGAGGTATCGAAGATTACAACCACATCTTCTTTAACCGCCGGGTTCTTCTCAACGGGAACGGGGGAGAACGCTAAAAGCCGCTTGGCGTAGGAGGAGACGCTCTGGGCGACGCCTATTCTAATCCTCTCGACCCCGATTGATTTGAGGTAGAGGGCGAAGGCTATCGCCGAGCCGAGGGAGTCGGGGTCGGCGTTGTGGTGGCAGAGAAGCAGGAAGGACCTGTCCCTTGAGCCTTCAAGGAAGCGTTTAAGTTTGAGTTTTCCCTTCATTGGCAATCTCCCTCAGCTTCCTCTCAACGGCCTCGTAGGCCCTCTCGACGGCCTCCTCTATCAGCCCATCGACGTCCACCCTGACGAAGACCGGAACCTCCAGGTAAACCTCCATCTCAAGGTCGAGCGTTTCTTCGCGGTTTATCCTCATCGTCACCTCGATGTCCTTCACGTCGCTCCGGTTGAGGGTGTCGAAGACGTGCTTTATCACAGTCTCCTGGGCGATCTCGCCTATCTCCATCAGCTGCTCCTCGCTCAGCTTCGGCAGACCGATGTGGATAACCCTCCTTCCGCTGCTTCCCTCGTCCATCGCTCTCACCCCGAAGGAAAAGAGAAGAGGTCAGCCCGCGGTGGGCCTGAGGGCGGACTGTATCTGAGCGGTGAGTTCCTTGAGCTTCTCGTTGAGCTTCTTCTCCTGCCTCTCGAGGGCGTTGAGCCTGACCTCCAGCGTCTCGACCTTCTCCTTCAGCTCCTCGACGGCCTTGCCCTTCTCGGTCCTGACGATGAGCGTTCCGACGGTCTTGTATATGGTAGCTCCATCATCGACCTTCTCGATCTCTTCGAGGGCCTTCTTTGCCTCGGTGAGCTCGAGCTGGACCTTCTGCTTCTGCTGAATGACGAGCTGGAGCTGCTGCTGGTAGCTCTCAAGCTGACCGAGCATGGCCTGAACCTGGGGCGGAATGTTCTGCATTAACAACACCTCCGTAATCGCGATGCCGGGTTAGAATAAGGGGCTGGCTTTAAATAGTTTCGGCTAAACTTCCAGGGAATCCATAGCCACCTTTATCCACCGGAGGTAGGAGTTCAGCGTTCCGCGCAGGGCCGAGTTGTCCCTGGCGAGAAAGCGGATTACTATCCTGTTCCCCTCGCGGAGGAACTCTATCCTGCTTCTCCGGTAAGGCACGCTCTCGTGCTCGTAGAGGACGCTTTCATAGATGACCCTGGCGACCTCTTCATCTGGAAAGGACAGCTCTATCACTCCTTCGATGGGCCAGTTTTCCTCTTCAGCCATGACGCCTCCTTGTAGTCCCATCTCCGCCCGTCCTCCATTATCCATATCTTGACGCTTATGAGAGGGCCGACGGCCTTCTCCCTGCTGACGTCCAGGCGGTAGAAGTTAATCGCCATTCCGCGCGGGTGCCTCTCGATGACGCTCAGGACGTTGGTGTTGTACCTGTCGGCTATGCCGAGGAGCGAGCGCTCCTTCCTCGGGACGAACACTCCACCGGTGAGTTCTGCAAAAACCTGGGCGAAGGCAACGTGGTCGAGGCCGACGCGCTTGGCTGTGGTCACCACGAGGGGCATCTCCTCCCGTATCGGCCTTACGTCCCTGAAACCGATCTCGCGCTGGAGCTTTATGCCGTGGAGGTAGAGGTAGCCGAGGTAGCCCCAGTCCTCGGGGTCGACCTTGATGAAGGTCATCTTAAGCGGGTTGCCCTTCCAGACGTTGATTATCAAGAGTCTCTCGTAGTTCCTATCGTAGGCCTCCATGAGCAAATCTTGTATCGTCTTCTTTCCCCTTGTCAGGTAGAGGGAGTTGGGGAACACCTTCTCCAGGTCGTGCCCGAAGCTCCTCGTTCTTCTGGTGGGTCTGTGGGAAGTCGTTATCAGCATCATGGTCCTCACTTAAAACCCGCTTTGGTCGATAAAAGGCTTTCGAAACGAAAGAATCAGATCGCCTTTACGCGCCTGGCCACCCTCGGCCTGGGCTTGTAGAGTATCTTGCTGCCGCAGTAGGGGCAGCGGACTTCCCTGGTGTTCTCGAGGTCGAGCTCGACCTCCCTTCCGCACTTCGCGCAGCGGTAAACGGCCATCACCATGTTTATCACCCTAAAACCAGGTAAAGGAAAGGAATCAGGCCTTGGAGGCCGTGACACGCTTGGCGACCTTTCCCGCCGGAGTGGTCGGCAGGTAGGCACCGCCGGCGAAGGTGGCACCGCACTTCTGGCACTGCCATATGCCTGTGCTTATCCTCCTGACGGCCTTCCTTCCGCAGACCGGGCAGACGTGCTTCTGCTTCATCTTGGCCTCAACGGCGGCCACTCTTCTTCTAATCTTGAGACCGTACCTTGGACCGAACCTTCCAGCGGAACCGACCTTGGTAGTCCTTCCCATGAGCATCACCCCTAATTACCAACCGATTTTCACGACTGGAGAGTGTTTCCGGGGACGTTTTATAAACCTTTGCCTGGAAACTTTGCCGGGCAAGGTTTCATAAAAGGGTGTGATTCCTCCCCGAGGCTCCTTTGAAAAGGGATTTCAACACCCAATTTAGTCCTTGGAAAGAGGATTCACTAGACGGAGTTTTTCCCACACGGGTTCCACTTAAACCGCGCTCCTACGGAGCGCTAAAAACTTGAACCCTTCCAAAAAAGCATTTCTATGAGAGAATCCACACTCAAAGATAACTCTCGAAGAAATCCACTCTTGATAGTCATTCCAAAAGGAATCACGAACCTTGATCAAACTTCGCGCAGGCGAAGTTTGTAAGGGGGGCATTTGAGCTGTCGCCCCCCTGGGGGTCCCGACGTCATCGCAACCCAATACTCGTCGGGCATTCGTCCCTATGCATAAAACCTTATAACAGTTGGCCCTACTCCCCCATAGGTGCAAGACATGGCAGGAACGATAAGCAAGATAATCCACTTCCATGATGAGGAGGAGTTCCTGGAGGATATGGACGCGGTGATGGAGCGCTTCTCCTACCTGGCGAGCAAGTACGGCCACAATCCCATAGAAGGCGTTCTCCTGTGGGACTATGTTGGAATCCGGGACGACGAGGGGATAAAGGTCTTCCGCGTCGGGGAGTTTCCCTACTTCGAGGGGACGTTGAAGCTTGACCTCGAAACGCTCCGCACGATGGAGCGCTACTTCGACGAGATGGAGAGCAGGTGGGACGAGCTGACGGTCGAGGAGATAAACTACTTCGTCGAGATGCTCAACGAGGCCCTCGGCGAGCAGCGCGTTTACTACGACGCCTACTCACTCGGCCTGGACAGAAACACGGCCTACATAATCCTCAACCTCGTCTCGCTCAACTACCTCGAGAGCGTTCTCGACGGAGGGGACAGGGAGATATTTGAGGAGGCCGTTGAACTGCTGATGCGGTACCTTTGAGCCTCCATTAACCATGCAATTACGCAATCACATAATTATGCAATTGTGGGGGTGGTCGCTTGCTCTTCAAGAAGAAGGGAACCTTCACCGAGGAGGACGCCAGGAAGGTCATCGAGTTTGCCAGTGCGAGGCCGGAGGAGGGGGAACTAATAGTCATGGCGGATAGGATCACAGATGAGGCGAAGAGAAGATTGTGGGATTACGCGAGGGCCGTCAAGCTGATGGCTGACCTGACGGGGGAGGAGCGCGAGGTTAGGGTCGAGATACTCGAGGGCTACGTGAGCGAGAAGATTAAAGGAATCGACGTGGAGGGGCTGTGAAAAGATGAAGCTGATAATGGCCGAGGTCTTTAACAGCTGGCAGGGTGAAGGGGGGAGCGTTGAAGGCTCAGCATTTGGCAGGAGGCAGATTTTCGTAAGGTTCGCCGGCTGCGACCTCGACTGTCTCTGGTGCGACTCCCGGGAGTACATCAACGCCTCCCGCGTTTTCCGCTGGCGCTCCGAGGTTGAACCCTTCACCGGGAAGTTCGAGTACAGGCCGAACCCCGCTTCACTCGATGAGGTCGTTGAAGCGATACTCCGCCTTGATACCGGCGATATACACTCGATAAGCTACACCGGGGGCGAGCCGACCCTTCAGGTGAAGCCTCTAAAGGCCCTCATGGAGGAGATGAGAAGCCTCGGCTTCGACAACTTTCTGGAGACGCACGGCGGCCTTCCGGAGCTGATCAAGGAGGTTGCCGATCTAACAGATTACGCGAGCGTGGACATAAAGGACGAGACGGCCAGGGCAACCGAAGACTGGCGCTCGTTGGTTCTCCGCGAGGTCGAGAGCATAAGGATCCTGAAGGAAGCCGGGGCCAAGGTTTACGCCAAGCTCGTCGTTACTTCCGAGACGAAGCCCGGGAACGTCCGCTGGTACGCGGAGCTCTTAAAAGGCCTGGCCCCCCTCGTCATTCAGCCGAGGGAGCCAATAGAGATAAACCAGGAAAAACTGATGAACCTTTATCGCGAGGCGGCTCTGGTTATGGGGAGAAAGAACGTCGGGCTGAGCTTTCAGGTTCACAAGTACCTCAACGTCCTCTGAGGTGGGAGCGTGAGGGGCGAGGTACTCATCGTGCTCTCCTTCTTCCTCGTGGCCCTCTCGGCGTATTTCCAGAATTCGGGCGGCGGATTATCCCTCGCGCTTCTCCTGGTGGCGTTCTTCGTGCTCCTCGCGGGGGTTCGGGAGCTTAACCGCTCAAGGCCATCGAAGCGCGCTGGAGACGCCCACCTAATTCTCGGCATTCTCCTGCCAATCCTGCTGTTCCTGAACTATGGAAACCCGCTCTACCTCCTGGCAGGGGCTTTCCTGATACCGGCCTTCTTCTGGAAATCCGAGAAGGCGGTTTTGCTGCTCGTTCCCGCGGGCCTACTGATGGGCTGGCTGGCGATGGGGGAGAACTCTTCCGTTGCAAGGTTCGTCGGTGCCTTCCTGATCGCGGTTTCCATCGTGGTCGGAACCGCCTCCCTGTACTTCTGGCTCAGGTACAGGTGAGTTTTTAAGCTCCCGACGAAACGGTCCATGGCGATGATGACATTGGCCTTTGGGGTGAACGATGCCCGGGATCGACGGCCTGAGCCTCCGTCAAATTTTTAAATCTCTCTCTTTTAGTAACCCCTGGAAAGATTAAGGGGGTGGTGTCATGCCGGTGATAGAGGAAGTGGCTCCCAGGAGCTTCGAGAGGGTCGGCATGCACTCCCACATAAGGGGCCTCGGTCTCGACGAGAACGGAAAGGCGAAGTTCATGGCCGACGGAATGGTCGGGCAGGTCAAGGCGAGGGAAGCGGCGGGGATAGCGGTCGAACTCATCAAGCGCGGCAAGCTCGCCGGCAAGGGAATCCTCCTCGTTGGTCCGACCGGGAGCGGTAAGACGGCAATAGCCATGGGCATAGCGAGGGAGCTCGGTGAAGATGTCCCCTTCGTCCAGATAGCGGGGAGCGAGATATACTCGGCCGAGGTCAAGAAGACCGAGTTCCTGAAGGAGGCCCTCAGGAGGGCGATTGGAGTTAGAATCAGCGAGGAGAGGAAGGTCTACGAGGGAGAGGTCAGGGAGATTAAAATCAACAGGACGAGACACCCCTTCAACCCCTACGTCGAAATCCCCGAGAGCGTCATCATAACCCTCCGCACAAAGGACGACGAGAAGACGATTAGGGCTGGCAGGGAGATAGCCTATCAGCTCATGGAGATGGGCGTCGAGGAGGGCGACGTTATACAGATAGACGCCGAGACGGGCAGGATTTCGAAGATAGGCACCACGAAGGAGGAAGAAGGCCTCTTCTTCAAGCGCAAGGTGAACCTCCCGAGCGGGCCGGTGCTCAAGATAAAGGAGTTCACCTACACCGTTACCCTCCACGACCTCGACGTTGCCAACGCCCGCGGTAACATCTTCGGACTGCTCTTTAGCACTGGCATGGAAATAAGCGACGAGATAAGGCAGCGCGTTGACGAGACCGTCAAGGGGTGGATAGAGGAGGGGAAGGCGACGCTCGTGCCGGGGGTGCTCTTCATAGACGAGTGCCACATGCTCGACATCGAGGCCTTCTCCTTCCTCGCGAGGGCGATGGAGAGCGAGCTGGCGCCGATTCTTATCCTCGCCACCAACAGGGGAAGGACAAAGATAAGGGGCACAGACATAGAGGCGCCGCACGGAATACCGATTGACATGCTCGACAGGCTTCTCATAATCAACACCGAGCCCTACAAGAAGGAGGAGATTCGGGAGATAGTTAAGATCCGCGCGAGGGAGGAGAAGATTGAAGTGAGCGAGGAGGCCATCGAGTACCTCGCGGAGCTCGGCGAGAAGACCAGCCTCCGCTACGCCGTCCAGCTCCTCGCCCCGGCGAGCGTCCTCGCGAGGGGCGGAAGGGTGGAGAGGGAGCACATCGAAAAGGCCAAGGACTACTTCGCCGACCTCAGGAGGAGCATGGAGTTCGTGGAGAAGCTGGAGGGCATGCTCAGCTGATTTTCCTCTTTCCACTCGTTTTTGGAGTAATACTTTTAAGTCTTGACACCTTAACACTTCCGGTGGGATAATGCGGGGAGGAGTTTTAACGGTCGTGGCCCTTCTGCTCGTCGGTGTCCTGCTCGTTGGGTGGACCCACATCGACGGCGGTTTTCCCAAGGGAGAATTTGAAAACGCATCCTCTCACTGGAACTCCAACGTGACGGTCTCTGTTGCCACCGTTGGGATCAACGGCCCCTTCACGGGCTACCTCACCGTCCCGAGGAGGTTCCTAAACGAAACGGACGCATTTCTCAACTCCCTTAACATCACCCTTTACGTCTTTACCGTCGAGGTGACGGGGAAGGAGCTAAACGCGAGCATGAGCATTCCCGTCCTTAGGCTCTCTCCGACCTTCGTTCTGAGGGACTTCAACGTGAGCATCAACGGGCACATGGTTACGGGCGTCACCTACGTCCCCTACGCCGAGAGGCTTCCCGTCGCGGTCTGGTCGGCGGAAGGAAGCCTTGAGACGACTTCATACCTCGCAGTTCACCCGGAGGACGAAAAGGCAGTGTCAGGCAGGTGGAGCGCGGAGTACCTGAACGACGCCTCGGGGAGTGTTCTTCTGGAGGCTGGGGAGCTTGAGCTTGTCCTCAACGTCACGGAACCCAACCGCTTCAAGTTTGTGGTACTCCACAACGGCACAGAGGTGTCCTCTGGAATACTGGGGGTGAACCAATGAGGAGGCTTCTCTATGCGCTCCCGTTCCTCGTCCTCGGGCTGGGCCTGCTGTTCTGGGAGCCCACGGTCGCGAGGATCGTTATCGTTCCCCTTAGCTGGCTCACCTTCGCGCTGGAGTACCGCTACGGTGGCGGGAGCGAGGAAGGGGAGGAGCTGGTTGCGCTCGGGGTCTCGGTGCCCCTGCTTCTCCTCCCCATCAGCCAGACCCTCGCGGAGTTCCTGGCCGTTTTCATGTTCGTGCTCGAGCTGGCGGCCCTTTTCGTGAAATTCAAGCTGAAGGCTTAACCGTTCATTATCTCCATCAGCTTCCTTGACAGCTTGAGGTGGAATTCGAACTCGTGATAGGCCCTGTTCTCGGCCGGAAAGACGAGCTTCAGTTCGTTGAGACCCTGCTTGCCGCCGAACTCGCCGAAGACGGTTATCCCGTTCACCTCTATGACGCCGAAGACGGCCGCGAGGTTGAAGAGGAGCGTCCTGAGCTGGTAGGCCGAAACCTCGTGCCTTCCAATCTCCTGCCGGGGGTACCTGAAGAGGAAGTACTCTAGGCCTTCCATCTCGGCCACATCGGTTATTGCTATGTCGGCGGTAAGGAAGACGAGAAGCGTGGGCGTCATGTTGTCGTAGTGCTTCAGGGACTTGACGATTATCTCGTCGTTGTTGTGGGCCGGCTCCTTAACGCTCTCGGCTATGATTATCCTGTCCTTCAGCCTCTCGAACTCCTTGAGGGCTATGTAGGCAGCCTTCCTGCTCCTCTTCGTTCTCCTGTTGCTGAACTCCCGGAGCAGGCTCGCGTTCCTCACCTCGCGCCTTATCTCCTCCAGCTCCCTGTGCCTGTACTTGTAGTTCATCGCGTTCTCTATCTCCTTCTTGACCCCCTCGGCCACGACTATCTGGTACCCGTCGAGGGGCCTGAACCCGGAGATGAAGCGGTGGTAGAAGAGGTTGGTGTCGGGCGCGAAGGCGACGCCCTTCTTGAGCCTCTCGTAGAGTTCAAGGTTCTGGAGGAACTCGTCGATGTTCGCGTACCGCACTATTCCGGCGGATATGAAGCACTCGTAGAAGTCGGTCCAGGTTGGAAGCTCGCTGGAGAGCCTTTCTGGGACCCTCTCGTTGAACTCCCTCCTGCTCACGGTGAGCTCGACGCGGTAGCCGGTTTCCGTCGGCTTCGCCCTCAGCAGGGGAAGGCCGTAGAGGGGATAGCTGACCCTTATTTCCCCCAGGACGTTGAGGAGTATCTGGAGCTCCGGCTTTTCGATGACCTCGCTAATCTCCCTCACTCTCATCACCCAGGAAGTTCTTTATCGGCTGGAGATGGGTTGGAATCATCATGTAGGGCCTGTCCGGGAACTCGGTGTCGAGGAGACCCATGTAGACGATGAACGACACCGGAAACTCCTTTATCTGGACTATGGCGGCTGCAACGAGGGCCTTCCTGCCGGAGGTTATGTCCAGACCCATGCGGTAGCCCTCGCGCTCCAGCTTCGAGAAAAGTTCCCTGAACTTCCTGTCCGCCACAAAGAACCCGTAGTCCGGCACCACCTCGGTCTCTATCTTCGGGTGGAGGTTGTAGGCCTCAGATATTGCCCTGATTGCCGAGACCACCTTTGGAAGGTTGTGCTTGTACCTCTCCTCAGTGAACACGTATATCCTCTCCGCCTTCCCGCCCCTCGTCAGGAGCTTGTAGTAGGTGTTCACGACCGCCCAGGGGGAGCGGCCGAGAAGGGTTATGTAGGCCACCTTCACCATGGCATATTCCCCCATATGTACGCCACGAGACCATAAACCAGTGCAAGGGCAAATGGAATCCAGGAAATGCGACTCTTCACAGTTTTGTGGGCTATTAGAAACGGCACAAGGGCAAGGACAAAGTAGCCAGCGCCGTAGGTTTCGTGAATCCCGAAGGAAGTGACCGCAAAGATGAAGAGCAGGGACGCGAGTACTCCAGCTGGAACGGTTAGAACCGTGAGCATGAGCATATCGGGAGCCCTGCTTGACCTTCTTTCCGGGATCAGGATTATCCAGAATAGGAAGCTCAAAACGAGGAACCGGGCGAGCAGTCCCCAGAACGTGACGTCCAGCTCCGGCTCCCCCCTCGACGGCAGGTAGTAGAACCACGTGGCTCCGAAGGCGTAGACGAGCGTCATGATGAGCGAGATTCCCCACTTCAGGCGCGGGGGTGAAACGTTTTCCCTCATCTTACCACCTTCACTCAATTAGCACCATCCCGTACAAAACGCTTTCGGAGAAGTCTATCTCGACGAGTTCCCCAATTTCAATCCCTACAGCGTCTATGCTCGGCCTGACCTTCGTTGGAAGCCTGCACGGCTCCCCCCTCTCGAAGGGGCAGTCGTCGCAGAGGTTGCAGTTCCCGGGAAAGAGCGCCATCGCATAGAGCTTCCCCTCCCTGAAGAGCTCGGCCTCGCGCCTGAGCAGGTAGAGGATCGCCTCCCGCTTCTCCTCCTCGAAGCGCTCCATGTCGATTTCGAACTTGATTATCAGGGCCCTCCTGAAGTGCCGCACCCACTCTTTGGTTTCCTTCCAGTCCGGCGCGTGGGGCGGACAGCTTGGCCTCTTTCCGTACATCGGGCAAGTTCTGCACTTCCAGACGGGTCTTGGCGAGACAACCATGCTCTCCGCCGGTATCTCCTTCTCCCAGAGCACCTTCATGGGGCATCAAAAGAATATGGGTGACATCTTTAAAAATCAATTCCCGGCCTAGTGAAGTTTTGAAAAGTCTAGTCCCGAAATGTTTTTACGTTTGAAAATCAATTTCTTCATATGAAGAGGTTGATGGTGGTGCTGCTCTTGGTTTTTATTGCCGGTACTGCCGGCTGTACCGCCGAGAAAAAGCCCGATGGAGGGGTAGAAATGGATCTTGAGATAGGTTCAGTGTTTCACAACGGGGACTACATACCCGTCGAGTTCACCTGCGACGGTGAGAACGTGAACCCCCCGATATTCATAGGGCACATAGATCCGAACGCTAAAAGTCTCGTCATCATAATGGACGACCCCGACGCACCTGGAGGGACCTTCACCCACTGGATAGCCTGGAACATACCGCCGCTGGGGGAAATTCCCAAAGGCGTTCCGCCCCAAGGCGTCGTTGATGCTCCTGTGAAGATGGTCCAGGGGAGGAACGATTTCGGGAAGATCGGCTACGGTGGCCCGTGTCCGCCCAAGGGTCACGGGGTACACCACTACCACTTCAGGGTTTACGCCCTCGACACAGTCCTCGAGCTTGATCCGGGAGCGAGCAGAAAAGAGCTGGAGAGGGCCATGGAGGGCCACGTGATCCAGATGGGGGAGCTGGTGGGACTGTACGGAAGGGAGTGAGCTACCCCTTCCTCTCCATCAGCTTCACGACGAGGTTTATGGCGCTCTGGAAGGCCGCCAGGAAGTTCAGGGCGAAGAATATCCAGTCCCCTATGATGTAGGAGTAAACAGTTAGCAGCGTCGAAGCGGTGACGTAGATCAGTATAAACTGCATGTTCAGGGGGCATTTCCTCGTTTTTATGGTCTCTATCGTCTGCGGAACCCATGAGCTGACCAGGAGAAGCATTCCAATAAGTCCGATTATCGCTCCGCTCTCCACCTTTTCTCACCTCCCTCCTTGGAGGGGGGAAGCTTAAAAAAGTCTTGTGGCCCCTCCGGTGTCAAAATTCTGGAGAAATCGGCAGAAAATATACAGATTCGCGCTAAAGCTGGCTGGCGAGCCTCGACATGGCCCAGGTCTTGACGTCGTCGTCCATGATGCCGTTGATTATCTCCATCGCCTCGCTCACCTTGCCGGATTTGGCGAGGACCAGCGCCACCTCCGCCTCGACCTTTGACTTATTCGGGAGGTCGGTTATGTACCGGGAAATTCTGAGGGCTTCCTCCGGATTGCCCATGTTCAGGAACTCAAAGGCCAGGCTCATCAGGGCTTTTGTGCTCTCGTCGCGGTTGTCGATGTCGAGGGCCGCCTTAACTGCCCTCTCCAGCGCCTCGTGATAATCCCTTTCCGACTTTGCCACCTCCACGGCTATGTGTGAGAACGCCTTCGATCGTATGTTGCCATCGGGTATCCCCTCAGCCATTTCGAGAGCCTCATCGATCCTGCCTGACTCCACCAGCTTTTGAACGGCCTCGTACAGTGCCCTGGAGCGGTACCACTCCTGCATGTTTACCCCCTACAATAATCGATGTTGAAGAATTTAAGGGTTCCGCGGCCAAGGTTTATAACTCCGGGGTACAACTATCACAGGGTGATGAAATTGAGAAAAACCGGGGTTGTACTGGTCCTCCTTCTGATCGTTGGGGTGGCCTCAGGCTGTATTTCGAACTCCAATGGCCCAACGGCGACCCAGACGACCACTTCAAGCATTCCTGATTACGTCGTCGTGAACGGGACGAAGATATACCTCGACGAGATTCACTTCTACATGTACGGTATGAAGACCTGTCCGCACTGTCAGAACATGAAGAAGCTCATTCCTGAGACCTACGGAGAGGATAGCCTCACCTACTACGAGCTGGTGGACAACGAAGAGAACACAAAGCTCTTCCAGCAGATCTACCAGCTGACAGGAATACAGGGCGTCCCGGCAATAGCCATAACCTACAACGGAACTCTCTACGCAATAATCGAAGGAGAGTTCAACGTCACCGCAACGCCTAGGATAATCCAGGCAGCCATGAGCGATAATGGCGTGATACTCTTTGTTGGCGGCCAGGCATACATACTGCCGCGCGACAAGGAGGACTCGGCCAAGGTAATAGACGAACTCTACGTCCTCTTCGTCGAGCACAAGATGCCTGACTCCAGCTGAATACTTTTGTTCCCAACTTTTTGTTTTCGAAATCCACAAAAAGGTCCGCGATAACTTTCTACCATGAGAAGTGAGGTAAAGGGACTGGCGATAATCCTTCTGGCCTCCTTTGGGGTTAGCTCCCTCGCGCTGTGGGCGCTGGGCATGGTGGACTTTGTACCAAAGTTCTTTGCCCTCGCTATGAGCGACTCGATAAACCCCTGCACCTTCGTTATCTACACGATGCTTCTCATAGCACTCTCCGTCAGGGAGGTGTCGAAGAGAAGGCTCTACCTCATCGGTGCGGCCTTCATTGCTGCCGTTTACGTCTCTTACTATCTCCTGGGGGTCGGTTTGCTGTACTTCGCCGGCTACCTGCCCCTTTGGGTCGCAGGGATTGCGGCGATAGTATTCGGAGGGTACACGATAGTAACCGGTCTGATGGAGAAGTCCCGCGTGGGCGACAAAAGCAAAATCCGGAGGAAAATATTCAGCAGCGACGCGACCGCCCTCGGGGCTTTTACGCTCGGAGTCATCGTCTCGACGACCCTGCTCCCGTGCTCCGCCGGCAGCTACCTCGTCTACGCCATAATAATCTCAAAGGCCGGGAAAGCTCTCGCCTTCCTTCTCCTTGCCCTCTACAACCTCGTCTTCGTGCTCCCGCTCGTTGTAATCCTGCTGGCGATGGGAAGCGTCACCGAGAGCAAGCGCTTCTCGCAAGCGATGGTGAGGCACAGCAGGGAGCTTTCGGTCATAGCTGGAACGCTACTGATTGCGATAGGGGTGTGGGTTCTTACGGGTGCTTCACTGTAAACCGAGCTTTTCTCTCACCCTTCTCTCAAATTCCGCAAAATTCGGAACCCCTATGAACTCCACTCTGTTGTCTATGAGTATGGTGGGGGTTCCCATTATGTTGTGCTCCATGGCCTTTCTCTGGCCTTCGGGTGTTGCAACGCTCAACTCCCTCGCTATTACACCTTCGTATTTCCTCTCAAGCTCTTGAGCCATCGCCCACGCTATCGGACAGTAGGGGCAACCGGGTGAAGTTATGACCTCAATTACAACCTTAGGCCCCTTTGGTTTGACCTCTATCATTCCGGCTCTCTTCATGAGTTCGAGCATCTTCTTTCTCCTTATCATCTCGAGCTCGTCCATGTTATCCCCCTCAAGGATAGAAATGCACTGGCTTAAAAAATTTAAAAATCTTAAAAAGATTCAACCAACTGCGTTTATGTGTGCTATCAGCAGGACCACGAATATCACAGTCAGCATGATGTGAACCTTTTTCCACTTCTCGTATATCTCAACGTACTTTTTGGTGGTTTCCATGTCTCCACCGTTGGCTTCACTTATGATCTTCCGATTCAGGTGGCGGCCTATAAATCCGGTGGAATTCAGGAGGATCAGCACAATGGCCATTCCGAGTCCTGTGGCGCCCGCGGTCCCGGTGTAGTTGTTGCAGGAGGAGAAGTGAATCAGCGCAAGTACCGTTCCAGTTATCGTGAAGAAGTGGTGAACGGTCATCGGTGAAACAGGGCCTATAACAGTCATGTAGGGATTCTCCATCTTCAGCTTAAAGCCCCACTCGGACGAGGTCTCATGAGTTATTATTAGCTTTCTCTTCGTCAGAGAGTAGTAGACAACTCCAATCGCTATCATCGCGACGCCCAGAACCGCCAGAGGTATGTAGCGTGCCTGATACTCATCTTCTTCCTCGTAGTCATCTGCAAGCGCCAGTGGGCTTACCAGCAGCACGAGAAGCAAAAGGGCGAAAAACGTTTTCTTCCTCGACATATCAGAACACCCCGCTTCCAAGTCCGCATATCTTCGCGAACGGGCAGACCGAGCAGTCCTCGGTGTAGGGCTTGAGGTATGGCTCTCCCTTAACGGCCTTCGTTATCTCTTTTGCCCTCTCCATTGCCTCGTCCTCGCCTTGAAGCACGAGGGTGACACTCCCCTCGGCCCCACCGGTTCCTCCTGCCGCTATCGGAATTGCCTCAACTCCGGCGAGTATCCTGTATGCTTCAACCTCCGTTACCGGGTGGGAGTGGGGTATCGGCACGAGAGCGGAATAAAGCCCGGTCCCCCAGTCGAAGGAGTAGATTCCGGTCAGCTTGGCACTCTCCTCGACGGGTGTTGGCACGAACTTCTCAAGGCTTACCGGCGTTATCGTGAAGACACCTTTCGTTATCGTCCAGCCGAAGGTCTTGCCTATCGTCCCTCCGTCGGGGGCGGCGGCAAAAACGGCAACGTTCCAGTTAATATCTATCGCGTTGGCGCCTTTGATGAAGACGTCCTTCGGACCCATCTGCTTGAGCGCTTCGAGAGGGTCGTCGAAGGGTTCACCCTTGTAGAGGACGAGGTGCTTGGGCCAGGTTTTCCTGGGCGTAACGCAGGTTCTGCCCCTGCTTATCACTCCAACGGTCCACTTCTCCTTTTCGATTTTTTCACCGAGTATCTCCTCCGCTATGTAAGCAGCGGTGGTGCCGGTCGCTATGTAAACGAAACCGTGCTTTAGGGCACGCTGAACTTCCGGCATAGCTACGACCGCCTTTGCGATAAGTCTCTTGCTCTCTGGAGGGGTTAAAGTTACGAGTGCCCTTTTCACGCCAATCACCGGGCTAAAATAGGCATTGAAAGGTATTAAACCTTCCCTTAGTTGGGCCGAGAGGGGTTAGAGAAGCCGAAAAAGCTCCCCATGCGGTGGACAACCAATGAACTAAACGTTTTCTATCATACCCAATCGTGCCCAGAAACGTTTAAAAATGTCCAATTTAATGTGACTGTGAAGGTGATAAAAATGAGCGAGCTGTTGAAGACCCGTGAGCAGAAAAAGGAGGCACTCAAGTCACTTCTCCTGAGGATACATGAGGGGGAGAGTGTTGAGAGCCTGAAGAAGGAGTTCCGGGAGGTACTGAGTTCGATCTCACCCCTAGAGATTCCTATCATAGAGCAGGAGCTCGTGAGGGAGGGCGTTTCTGCCAAGGACATAGCGAAGATGTGCGACCTGCACGTGGAGCTCGTGAGGGAGGCCGTCGCCGGGACAGATGAGCTCGAGGAGAAGGGCCTGCCCGACGGACATCCGCTCAAGATAAGGTACGACGAGAACAGGGAGATAATGAAGGACGCGGAGATGCTCAACCTCTACGCCAGAACCCTCGCGACGACGAAGGACGAACGCATGCGACAGGAAATCCTCGGCGTTCTGGAGGAGATAGTTGGTAACCTCAGAAAGGTCGGCTTCACCCACTACAACCGCGACGAGATGCTCACCTTCCCCTACATCGAGCGCCGCGGTCTCACCGCTATAGCCACCGTCCTCTGGACGAAGCACGACGAGATAAGGTTCATGATAAAGTACCTTGCCGAGCTCCTGAGAAAGAGAAACGAGATGCCCTGGGAGGAGTTCGTCGAGAGGCTGAAGAACAAGGCCGGTGAGGCTTCATTTGCGCTGAGTGACATGGTCTTCAGGGAGAATAACATCTATTACCCCACGCTGAAGGCTCTGCTGAGCGACGGCGAGTGGAAGGCGATACGAATGCAAGACGATGAGATAGGGTTTTACAAGGTAAACCCTCCTGCATGGGATCCGGGGGACGAGGTTAAGCCCCTCCACCCCTGGGAAATTGATCCCGAGCTGAGCGCCGAGGAACTCCTCACCCTTCCGAGGGAGGTTCAGGAAGCACTGAGGGGCCAGCCACTGGAGTTCGACAGGACAGAGCTGAGGCGCGAGGGGGACATAGACCTCGGAACCGGCTACGTCAGCGTCGAGGAGTTGAAGGCGATATTGGAGGCCCTGCCCGTTGATGTTACCTTCATAGACAGGGACGACAGGGTGAGGTTCTTTTCGCCCGGTGAGAGAATATTCGCGAGAACATCTTCAGTCCTCGGAAGGCCCGTTCAGCTCTGCCACCCGCCGAAGAGCGTCCACATCGTGAACAAAATCCTCAAGGCCTTCAAGGAGGGGCGGAAGAAGGAGGCGACCTTCTGGCTCAGGCTTGGCCCCAAGTACGTTTACATAAAGTACGTGCCCCTCTTCGACAAGAACGGAAACTACCTGGGGACGCTGGAGATGACGATGGACATCGCACCCTATAAAAAGATCGAGGGCGAGAAGAGACTGCTCGACTGGAAGGACTGAGGTGGGACGATGAGAGGGGGCGAAGAAATCTTCAGGAGAAGAGTGGAGCGCTTTCAGGAACTGTTACGGGAGAACGACATCGACGGGGCGGTTATAAGGACCCTCTCCAGCTTTATCTATTTTACGGGCACAAAGTGGCTCCGTCCGAGTCTTTTTATTCCAGCCGAGGGTGAGCCGGTGGTTTACGTCGTCAAAGGTGAAGCGGAACTTTTCAGGGAGAAAAGCTGGATTGAAAACGTCGTGGAGTTCCAGAAGGTAGAGGACCTTATGGCTGGCGTCGTGAGTTGGATCCACAGGAACGGTATGGAACGCGTGGGCCTGGAGTTCGGCATCGAGCGCGACGCTTACCTGATATTCCTCAAGATATTCGAGCGCCTCAACCCGACTGTGGAGATAGTGGACATACTAGACCTCACGATGGGGCTGAGAATGATAAAGGACGAGTGGGAGCTGGAGAACATCAGAAAGGCCGGGAAGATGGCAAGGAAGGGTATGAAGGTGGCGGAGGAAGTGATAAGGCCCGGTTTCAGCGAGCTTGAGATAGCGGCCGAAGTGGTTAGGGAGCTCATGCTAAGCGGCAGTGAAGACCCGAAGGTCTATGTCTCCACAACCCCGAGGGCACACGCCGAGCCCTTCCGCGACCTTAGGGTCCCCAAAAATGGCATTGTTACCGTCGTTATAGGGGCCGACTGGAACCACTACTACGCAAACATGGCCAGGACTTTCGTTGTAGGAGAGCCGGGCGAAAGGGTCAGGGAGGCCATCGAGGTTAAGGAGGAGGCTTACAGGCTTGCGCTGAATGAGACAGAGGTGGGAGTGCCGATCAACGCCGTTGAGAAGAAGCTCGCGAGCTTTTTTAGGGATAAAGGCTTTGGAGATGCGTACATAGCTGGCTACACCCATGGCGTTGGCCTGCTCATCGAGGAACCGCCTATAGCCACCATAGTCGTCCCTCAAAGGGCCGCGAAGGTTCAGGAGAACATGGTGCTGAGCATAATACACTCCCCGCTGATGCTCCCCGAGGGTGCCATAAAGCACGAGGATACCTACATCGTCAAGAAAAACGGGCTGGAGAGGGTGACCTAAAACACCCTCGCGTAGCCCCACTTCCTGACGCTCGTGAGGATTGACGTTTCCGTGCTTCTTATCCCCTCTATTCTTCCGAGCTTCTCGATGAGGAAGTTCTCAAGCTCCTGGAGGTCCTTGACGGTCACCTGCATGAGTATGTCATGGGCTCCAGTGGCTATCCCCAGAACGTCCACCTCCGGCAGCTTGCTCAGCTCCTCCGCGGCCTTCTTGACCCTGCTCGGCTCGACATCGACCGCTATGAAAGCAACGATGGAGTAGCCCGCCTTGAAGGGATTTATAAGGGCCGAGAACTTCCTTATGACGCCCCTCTCGACGAGCTTCTTCACCCTTAATCTGACGGTCGATTCCGGCACCTTCAGCCGTCTCGCTATCTCGGAGTAGCTGGCCCTTCCGTCCTCCTGAAGGACATGCAGTATCATCCTGTCGAGTTCGTCAAGGTGTTCATTAATACGCATTTTTTCACCCCGATTTTTGTCATTATCTTGCTACTCTTTTAATCCTTTCTGCGAAATTAGCAAAATTTGGGCGAAATTGCTATTAATTCCAAGCGCGTATAGCAGTACGGTGAGAGCATGGACTATCCCACGAGCAAGGAGGAGGTTCTGGAGCGATACTCACGGATTTTTCCGAGGTCGGCGCGCGTTACCTACGCTCCGATAGTTGGGGTTAAGGCCGAGAACGCCCGCGTCTGGGACATCGAAGGGAGGGAGTACATAGACTTCCTGAGCGATGCCGCAGTTCAGAACGTCGGGCACAACAATCCCCGCGTTGTCCAGGCGATAAAAGAGCAGGCCGAGGAGCTAATCCACTTCACGTTCATCTACGGCTTTCCGGTTGAGCCGCTTCTCCTTGCGGAGAAGCTCGCCGAGATAGCTCCGATTGAGCGTCCGAAGGTCAGTCTCGGCATGACTGGTAGCGACGCCAACGATGGCGCGATAAAGCTTGCGAGGGCATACACGAGGAGAAGGACAATACTCAGCTACCTCAGGAGCTATTACGGGGCGACCTACGGGGCGATGAGCATAACCGGCCTTGACTTCGAGGTTCGCTCCATAGTCGGAGAGCTGAGCGACGTTCACTACGTTCCGTATCCGAACTGCTATCGCTGCCCCTTCGGGAAGGAGCCAAAGACCTGCAAAATGGAGTGCGTAAGCTATCTAAAAGAAAAGTTCGAAGGGGAGGTCTACGCCGAAGGAACCGCCGCCCTCTTCGCCGAGCCAATTCAAGGCGACGCTGGAATGGTTGTCCCGCCGGAGGGCTACTTCAGGAGGGTGAAGAGGATCCTCGATGAGTATGGAATCCTCCTGGCGGTTGATGAAGTCCAGAGCGGGCTCGGAAGGACGGGGAAGTGGTTCGCGATGGAGCACTTCGGTGTCGAGCCCGACATAATAACCCTGGCCAAGCCCCTCGGAGGCGGGCTTCCGATAAGTGCGATAATAGGTCGCTCTGAGGTCATGGATTCCCTTCCATCACTTGGACACACATTCACCCTGAGCGGTAACCCGGTGACGAGCAGGGCGGCCCTTGCCGTTATCGAGGAGATAGAGGAGAAAGACCTGCTGAGGAGGGCGGAAAGGCTCGGAAGGTACGCAAAGAGGAGACTCGAAAAGATGAAGGAAGAGCACGAGTTAATCGGCGACGTCCGGGGGTTGGGCCTGATGCTCGGTGTTGACCTCGTGAGGAACAGGGAAACCAGGGAGAGGGCCTACGAGGAGGCAAGGAAGGTCGTCTGGCGGGCATATGAGCTCGGTCTCGTCCTGGCCTTTTTGCAGGGCAACGTGCTCAGGATTCAGCCACCCCTGACGATAGAGGAGGAACTACTGGAGGAAGGTCTGAACAGGCTAGAGCGGGCCATAAGCGACGTCGAGGAAGGGAAAGTGCCGGACGAGATCCTGACGAAGGTTCAGGGCTGGTGATTGACATAAATCTGTTTATTTTTCAATTCCTCGAAAACTTTTTAAACAAAATTCCACACAGCTTGAGCGGGCTTCAATGGAAACCCTTGAAATGGTGGAAAAGCCGGTAATGAAAATAGGAATCGAGGATAAGGTCGAACCTTCCAAGGCTTTGGTTTTTGGCCTTCAGCACGTTCTCGCGATGTTTGGAGCCACCGTCACTGTGCCCCTCGTCGTTGGGGGCGCCGTTGGACTGAGCGGCTCCGAGATTGCTCTCATGATACAGGCTGTTCTGCTGGCGATGGGCATCGCCACGCTGCTTCAGACGAGTATAGGCTCGCGCTACCCGATAGTGCAGGGCTCAAGCTTCGCCTTTATTCCAGGCCTCATAGCGATTGGCTCAAGCCTCGGAATGGCCGCGGTCCAGGGCGCACTGATCGTCGGCGGTTTGATAGAGGCCGCCATCGGGTGGCTCGGGATAATCGGAAAGGTCAGGAGACTCTTCACTCCACTCGTGACGGGAGTTACGATAACCCTGATAGGTTTTAGCCTGGCCGACGTCGCGGTTAAGAACTTCTTCAACTTCTACGCAGATCCCGCCGGGGGGACCATCGCCAGGGCGACCCTGGTCGCGGTCATAACTTTCCTCACGACGGTCTTCGTTGCCCTGCGGGCGAAGGGTAGCCTGAAAGCGATGCCGGTCGTCGTGGGGGCGGTGGTGGGCTACACCGTGAGCGTTCCCCTCGGCCTCACGGACTTCAGGCTCGTGAGGAGCCTTCCCATCGTGAGCGTCCCAAGGCCCTTCCCGTGGGGCGAGCCGATATTCGACACCACGGCGATAGTCCTGCTCCTCTTCGCCTTCATGGTGAGTATAATCGAGAGTGTGGGCGACTATCACGCCATAGCCACCGTCACAGGTTCGGAGATAACCGAGAGGCACATAGCGCGCGGAATCGGCAGCGAAGGCCTGGCCTGTTCGATAGCGGGCCTTCTGGGTGCCTGCGGGACGACGAGCTACTCCGAGAACATAGGCGTCGTTGCGCTCACCAAGGTGGGCAGCAGGCACGTGGTTCGGGTGGGAGCGGTTATACTCATACTCCTCTCACTGGTTCCAAAGTTCGCCGGGATTCTCGCCTCAATGCCCGCACCGGTGCTGGGCGGACTCACGCTGGCCCTCTACGGCATGATAAGCGTCACCGGCCTGAGGCTGATAAAGGAGAGGGTCGAGTTCAACGACAGGAACACGCTGATACTGGCCGCTTCGCTTATAGCGGGCCTCGGCGCTCCACAGCTCCCGGCGGAGTTCCTCGCCAGCTTTCCAAGGTTGATAGCCAGCATACTTGAATCCGGAATGGCAGTTGGAGCTTTGACCGCGATGGTTCTGGATCGGATCATTTGATCCTTCTTTTTTAGTTGCCCTTTGAATGGGGAGGGAACTTGGCACCATAATTACTCAGATCTCAAAGCTTTATTCAAAAAATGGAAAAGTGTCAGAATATCTGGCCAGATGTTGCCATCTCCCCAGTCTCTATCTCCTCTGGGAGGTTGGAGAAGGCCAGTATCTGGTAGACGGCCGCAACCAGGAGGAGTATCAGTCCGAGACCGAAGAGGACGAGGGTCACCGCACCCCACAGCATCCACGTCGCGGTCTTATCGAACTCCTCGACGCCGGTCAGCCCGTACATCGTGCGCCAGGTCTTGATGGCATAGTAGATGCCAACTATCGCCGCGGCCAGCAGGACAAGGACGCCGATGCCCAGGAAGGCTATTCCAACGGTGGAAATTGAGTCGGCCTCATCGATGAAGGCCGGGATTGAGAGGATTCCAATGGCCATGAAGACTATCGCGATGATGGCGCCTGCTATACCCGAGACGACTGAATAAAGGTAGTACTTAAAGGGCCTGTCGTCCCCGAGCTTTTCACCTATTCCCTTGAGGGAGAGGAGTATGAGAATCTGCCCAATGAGGGAAACCGTGCTCATTATTATCCCGATGTAGGGTATTATGCCCAGAAACCCACCGACTATCACAAGGACTGAACCTATCAATCCGTAGTTCTTTTCGCTCTTAATGTTCACTGTCACGGAATCACCCCGATGGGTTGTTGGACTTTAACACTTTAAAAGGTTACGCCAGCATAGGGGCTTCTGAAAACCTAAGGGATCAAAAGAAAAGAAGAAGATCACTTCTTCTCCCCAGATTTAGCCTCAGCCTTTCCGGCGGGTTTCTCTTCCTTCTTCGCCGATGTGGAGGCCTCTTTCTTCTCTACCGACTTCTGTGAAGGCTTTGCCGCCGGCTTCTTGGGAGGTCTTATGCCGTAGCCGAGTATCTTGAACTCAATCACGTCACCATCGCGGAGGTGGTAGCGGTAGGTGTCGTCCTCGAGCCTCTCGATCTTGACGACCGGGAAGTAGTAGTCCCCAAACTTCTCGTTGAGCTCCCTGACCTTGTCCGGGTGAATGGGCACCCAGTCGAAGAGTTCCAGCGCGTCCTCCGTTCCGTCCGTCGTGAGTATGTAGTTCTCACTGAATCCGAGCGCCCCTGTGGGACAGACGTCAACACAGAACTGGCAGAAGGTACAGCGGCCGTAGTCCACCTTCGGGTGTGGCCTCTTCTCCATCTTTCCGTCCACTTCGAGCCAGGTCATCTCTATTGCCCTTGCCGGGCATATCTGGCCGCAGAAGTTACAGCCAACGCACTTCTTCCAGTCCAGGGTGTGAAAGCCCCTGTACTTTGGTGCGGCGTCTATCTTCTCGAAGGGTATCTTTATAGTGACGGGCCTCTTGAAGAGGTACTTAACCCCCATCCAGGGCTTGACGAAGGACTTCTTGATCTTGACCTTTTCCTCACCCACTACTCTCGCCGGCATTGCCATCACCTGTCTATGTCGGGCGGGCAGTTGTCGAGGGTCTTCAATATGACCGGCACATCGGCAAGGCGCGCGCCTTTGAGCAGTTCTTCAAGCACGGTAACGCCGTGGCTCTGGCTTGGCCCTCTAATGTGGACGCGGTATGGCTTGTGGCTTCCATCGCTGACAACGTATGCTCCAAAATCGCCCTTGGTGCTCTCGACGTGGGCAAAGGCATCTCCGGCCGGAACCTTGAACCTCGGCAGGTTCTTGAGCTTCGGATCCTTGACCATGTATGGCCCGCTCGGCGGCCCCATGTCAAGGAGCTGCTCCAGTATGTAGAGGTCCTGCTCCAGCTCGTACCTCCTTACGAGAACCCTGGCAAGGCTGTCACCTTCCTTGAGAACCGGCACTTCAAAATCAAGCTCGGGGTAGAGGTAGTAGGGGTCGTCCTTTCTGACGTCGTAGGGGACTCCAACGGCCCTGAGGTTCGGGCCGGTGACGGCGTGCTTGAGGGCGAACTTCTTGTCCATGACCCCAACGCCCTCAGTCCTCTCGAAGGTGATGTAGTTGTCAAAGAGTATCTCGTCGAAGTCCTTCAGCTTGCCCTTGATGTACTCGACGGTGTCTCTGAGCTGGCGGAGCCACTTGTCCCCCGGTATGTCCCTTCTGACACCGCCCGGAACTGTGTAGATGTGGTAAACCCTTCCGCCGGTGAGCTCCTCAAAGAGGCGCATGAAGCGCTCGCGGTAAGCTGCCGCCCACTGTCCCGGCGTGTAGAGACCTATCTCGTTTCCAAATCCCATTATCCAGAACATCCAGCCTGCCACCCTGGCCATCTCAAGGACGGTGGTTCTGATCCATATCGCCCTCTCTGGAACCTCCCAGCCCACTATCTCATCGACCGCCATGGAGTAAATGTTCTCCGGCACATCGCTCTCGGGGACACAGATGCGGAGGAGCAGGGCTATGTTGGTGAAGTACGGTCTCTGCTCTGCGAGCTTCTCGAAGCCCCTGTGGAGGAAGCCGGGATTTACTATGGCCTTCTCTATTCTGTTGCCGTCCATCTTGAGGATTATGCTGAAGTTCTCGGTCGCCATGTGCTGTGGGCCGAAGAACAGCTCGTAGGTGTCCTTGTCTATGGGGTGAAGGTACATATCGTGCTGCTTTGCCTCCTGCCTGAGTTCCTTCGGAACCTCCAAATTCGCCATGATCATCACCTCATATCACGTAGTTGGTCTTGCTCTCATCATACCTGTCGAAGTCCTCGCCGTAGACCATCTTAACGTAGCCGAGCATGTTGAAGTCCTTCCTGAGGGGGTGTTTCTCGTACTCCTTCGGCTCGAGGATGAAAGGCCCAAGCCTTGGGTTGCCCTCGTAGATGACGCCGAAGAACTCATGAGCTTCTCTCTCGTAGGTTTCAGCGACGGGCCAGATGTCCATCACCGTCGGAAGCCTCGGATCGTCCCTTGGAATCCTCGTCCTGACCATGGCGTGAACGTTTTCACTCACGCTCCAGAGCTGGTAGATTACCTCGAACTCGCTCTCCTTGAGCCAGTCCACGACGGTTATCTGAAGCAGTATCTCGAACTTCTCGCTGGCGAGCCTGAGGAAGTTCTTCACCTCCTCTTTGGGGACCCTGAACTCTATCCTCCTCTCCCTTCTGACGCTTCCTTCGGCGTAGGGGGCCTTTTCGAGCAGCTCTGCGACGAGCCTGCCCTCCTTGGTGTCGGGGAGTTTTTGGACTTCCATCTCCTGGACCTCCTTCTCCTCCACCTTCGGCTTCTCGTTCATATCCATGCCAGCCACCTCCTGGCGTCCCTCTCGCGCCAGCCTTCACCGAAGAGCTCGTCTTGGTTCTTCCTGTACCACTCGTAGTTCTCCCTATATCTCTTCCAGCCATCGGCTTCCCCGCTCTCGATCTTCCTCATTATCTCCTGGATTCCGTCCATAACAGCTTCCGGCCTCGGCATACAGCCGGCTATGGCGACGTCGATGGGTATGTACTTGTCGAGCTGCTTGACCACGTTGTAGGAGTCCCAGTAGACACCGCCGTTAATGGGGCACGAGCCGTGGGCGATTATGTACTTCGGGTCGGGAATCATCTCGTAAGTTATGATTATCCTCTTGAGGGTCTTTGGAGTGACGTAGCCCGTGATGAGGAACAGGTCCGCCATTCTCGGGGAGGGGTTCGGCATCATACCGAACCTTTCGATGTCGTAGCGTGCCGTGAAGAGCGGAGGCATCTCTATGCCTCCGCACCCTGTACAGAAGGCCACTATCCAGAGGCTCTTCTTCCTGGCCCACCGGAACAGGGGCTCGAAGAGCTTGAACTCCTGGAGCTCGTAGGTTATGAAATCGTCATTCCTCTCGCTCATCCACATCACCTCACATCGTCAGCAGTACGGCTATTATTCCCATTATGGTCGGCCACTTCCAGAAGAACTTGGCTGCCTGGTCGATGGTGAAGCGCGGGTAGATGCTGGCCACGAATATCGCTATGAAGAGCACCGCTATCTGTTTGACAAGCAGTTCAAGGAGGTTACTGGCCCCGCCGAGGAAGAGCACGGCGAAGAAGGCTGTCTCCGCGAAGAGCTGAACCGCGTGCTGGGTGAAGAGCAGGGCCGCGTGCTTGCCGCCGTACTCGACCATGGGACCCATCGAGATTTCCGCTGGGGCGGTGATTATGTCGAAGGGCTCGAGGCCAAGCATAGCCTGGAAGACTATGTCAAAGACTATCATCGCCAGGAAGAGCGCGGGAACGAGTATGCTCCACCCCTGGGTCTGCTGGAGGGCGACTAGCTCTGAAAGCTTGAAGGTTCCCCAGTACTGTATGAGTGCTATCAGGGCCAGACCGTAGGGCAGCTGCATAGCCACCATGGTGAGCAGTCCACGCTGGACACCGACGGCAGAGTAGGGGTTGCCAGAGCTCATGGCACCGAGCATTATGCCGAGCATCGGCACCTCGAGGAGGTAGGCGACGACGATGAGGTCGGCATTGCTGCTGAAGAGCTGGAAGTTGGCTATGGGTATGAATAGGAGCGCGGTTATGCTGGCGCCGAGGGCGAATATCGGCCCGAAGTCGTAGATGAAGCCGTGGCTTATGCTCTCCTTTTTGCCGAGGAGTTTGAGGGTGTCGATGATGGGCTGGTAGATCGGCGGCCCAACGCGCCTCTGTATCCTGGCCATTGCCTTTCTCTCAATACCCATGAAGATGAAACCCATGAAGGTCGCGTAGATGAGCATTCCTATGACTTCAAGTATCAGCTTCCAGTCTATCATTCACAGCACCCCCCACAGAGCGAGTATGAGTAGTACTACCGCCAGATACCAGGAGTAGCTCTGGACGTTTCCGTTGTAGAAGCTCTCCCTGAGCGAGTCAGCGAAGTCCTCGGCCATTGAAGCCAGGCGCTCGTAGAACCTGTCCCAGCTGTACTTGAGCCAGAACTCAAGGGCCTCCGCGAGAGGCCTGTAGAAGTTCTTCCTGATGCTCAGGTTGTACTCCTCGGTGACGGGGTTACCGGACTGGTAAGTGTTGGTGACCGGAACCTTCCTGGCCCTGGCTCCGTAGATGTAGATGAGTCCTGCTATGGCGAGGCCGATGGTGAGCACTATGGTGACGAGAAGGGCGTTGTAGGTTCCCGTCTGGGTGACGAGCCTGTAGTAGTCGCCGCCCACTATCTCGCCGCCAAGCATCTTGTTGATGTAGTCGGTGACTAGGCCGGGGGCAATTCCGAAGACCAGGTTCGGTATCGCGAGTATCGCCATTCCAATGAGGAGCGGTAGCGGGGCCTCCTTGACGTCCTCGAGGTCGCTGGGCCTCTGGCCGAACCAGACGGCGTAGAGGAAGCGGACGACGTATGCGAAGGCTATGCCGCTTCCGAGGAATATGGCCCCAGCGACGAGGGGCATGTGGGCCTGTATTGCTGCCTCGTAGATGAGCCACTTGCTCGCGAAGCCGGCCGTTGGCGGGATTCCAGCGAGGCTGAGCACCGCTATGAGACCCATGGCGAAGGTGAAGGGCATCTTTTCCGCCAGACCGCCCATGTCCTTGAACTGGGTCTTGCCTGTCTGGAGGATTATCGCGGCCGTGACGAGCCAGAAGAGGCCCTTGAAGACGGCATGGCTGAGAACGTGGAAGAGACCTCCCGCAAAGCCGAGGGTGCTGCCGAGCCCAAAGGCGAGCAGTATGTAACCGACCTGGCTGATGGAGGAGTAGGCGAAGAGCTTCCTGATGTCCTCCTGGAGAACCGCGAGGAAGCCGGCGACGACGACGGTTATGGCGCCGAGCCAGGCTATGATGTAGGCGAAGACTAGGTGGTTGTTGAAGGTGCCGAAGGCGGCGTAGAGCTTGTAGCCCATGAGTATGTAGAGCAGGAGGAAACCGTAGGCCCCTGCCTTACTGAGGGCACCGCTGAAGAAGGCAGTGTAGCTCTGGTCCGTCTCGCTGTAAGCACCGGGCGCCCAGACATGGAGCGGAACACTTCCGGCCTTGACACCGAAGGCAACGAGGAAGAGGCCGAATATCATCGCCATCTCCCTGGTCGTTATGGTGCCCATAGCGGCGTCCATGTAGAGGGCCTGTCTGATGGTGGCGAAATCCAGCGCCCCGGTCTTGGCGTAGAGCATTCCGATGGCTATGAGCATGGCGTAGGCTCCGATGACGCTAAGAACGAAGTACTTCAGCGACTCGTGCCTGTTCCTCCTGAGCACCATCATGAAGCTGGCAAAGGTCATGAGCTCCCAGAGCAGGAAGAAGCTCACGAAGTCCTGGCTAAGGAAGACGCCGAGCACTCCAGTGTAACTCATGAGCGCGAAGAGCCAGTCGTAAGAGTTCCTGGAGGTCACGGCCATTCCGAGTGCCATTGCCAGGCCGACGAGCGAAGCGATGACCGCGAAGTACCAGCTCATCGGGTTGAGCTGGAGCTGGAGGGTGAACCCGCTCACGGTGATCGAGTAGTTGATAGCCTCATCGAGCACCTGGGAGTAGAGCTTGGCCAGCACTGCCAGCGGGATCGCGGCACCGATTATCCCTATTGCCTCCCTCACTCCCTTTACGTCGAGCGCCCACGCAATGACTCCCGCTACGAGGGGAGCGAAGAGGATAAGGAGTATCTCGTTAATCATGCTCCCACCCCCATCAGTGGAACGTTCTCAATGTACTGGGCCACGTTGAAGATGTCGCTTCCTGCCTTCTGGGCGATGCTCCAAGCGTAGTCCGGATAAACGCCTATGACCACCACAAGGGCCGCGAGGAAGAGCAGTATGAGGCTTACTGCCAGTCCCTCGCTTATCCTCTCACCCTCCCCGGCGAACCACATCAGGTGGACGAGCCTGAAGTAATAGACCGCCTCGACGACGCTGGCGATGAGCACGACCGCGGCAGCCCAAGTGTAGCCGGCACCTAGGGTGGCGAGGAGGATCCTGAGCTTGCTCCAGAAGACGTTGAAGAGTGGTATTCCAACGGCGGCTATGGCTCCGATGGTTATGGCGAAGGCCGTCAGGGGCATTCTCTTCCCAAGCCCCTCGAACCTCTCCATCTCCGCCCCGCCGAGGGTAACCGCGACGTGCCCGACGGCGAGGAACAGGAGGGCCTTGACTATGGCGTGGTTCACCATGTGGAATACTCCCGCATCGACACCGCTCTGAGTTCCGAGGGCGAAGGCGAGGGCTATAAGGCCTATCTGGGCTATACTGGAGTAGGCTATCATTCTCTTGACGTTCCTCTGCCTCAGTGCCGCGAACTCGGCGACGAAGACGGTGAGGGTGGCCATTATTATGAGCAGCTTGAGGACCGAACCCCAGCTCTCCACCGCCTGCATGAGGTAAAGCAGCCTGGCCATTGCGTAGAGCCCAGCCTTGACGACGAAGGCCGAGAACATGGCCGTTATCGGGTGCGGCGCGGCCTGGTATGCATCTGGCGCCCAGGCGTTGAGCGGGAAGAGCTCGGCCTCAACGGCTAAGCCGAAGATTACCAGCGCCAGTCCGACCTGGGCGACGGTGGCGTTCATGTTACCGGCGAGCTGGGCTATCTGGGCCATGTTGAGGGTTCCGAGCGAGCCGTAGATGAGGGCTATGCCGATGAGGAAGAAGCTTGAGCCTATTCCTCCGAGGATAATGTACTTCATTGAGGCCTCCGCGGCTTCGCCAGTCTTGTTGTAGGCGGTTAAAGCGTAGGCGCTTATGGCCGTTATCTCCATGAAGACGAAGAGGTTGAAGATGTCTCCCGTCGCTATCATGCCGGTGGCTCCGAGCATCAGCAGGAGGAAGAGCATGGCGTACTTGTCTATCGGCTCGACCTCGATGGCCCTGAGGCTGAAGACGGCCATCATGAAGCTGACCGCGGCAACGATGAGAATGAAGAGAGCCGCGAAGTGGCCGATGTAGAGGTTGATTCCAACGGGCGGTCTCCAGGCGCCGGCCATAACTATTATCGGCTTCCCGGTGGAGTAGACCTGCTGGAAGACCCAGGCCGCTATTCCGGTCTGGACTGCGGTGATAGCTATGAGATAATACTTAACGGCCTTCTTTCCGGCGCCCTTTATCAGGGGCACGAAGAAGGCACCTATGAGGGGCAATGCTATGAGGAGTGAAGCGTACTGCCCGTTCATCCTCTCAACCTCCTTATCTCCTCAACGTTAAGGGTTCCGTACTTCTCGTAGAGCAGCATGGCGACGCTAAGGGCCATGGCGGTGGTGGCGACGCCTATGACTATTGCCGTGAGAACCAGCGCCTGGGGAATCGGATCGACCGCCTGGTTCGGCCCGATTCCCTCGCTCAGTATGGGCGCGCTCCTTCCGGCAACGTAGCCGACGCTGACCAGGAGGAGGTTCACGCCGGTCTCCATTATGCTCAGCCCGATGAGCATCTTAAGGAGGTTCTTCTTAACGAGGACTGCGTAGAGGCCTATCAGTATGAGGGAGATGGCACCGAAGTAGTAGACTGAAATCATTCGCTCACCTCCTCCTTGAGCATGTTGTCGATGATTCCGCTCAGCTCGGTGCCGACCTTGAGGCCGATGATGGTGTAGATTATGGGGATGAATCCTCCGCTGAGGAGCCTGCCGATGTTCTCGGTGCCAAAGCCCCAGTCCTGCCATATCCAGTCGTAGAGGAAGTAGCCACCTATGGCAAGGCCTATGAGGCCAACGAGAACGTAGCTCACTCCGACGGCGCCCTCGACCTTCTCAAAGGCCTTGTGTGGTATCTCATACTGAACGAACGCCATGTAGAGCAGCAGGAACGCGGTCGCTATGGTGGCTCCTCCCGGGAATCCTCCGCCCGGGGTGAGGTGTCCGTGAATGAAGATGTAGGCACCGAAGAGCATCACGAACGGCACGAGGAGCCTGGTTCCAGTGGTGAGGACTATCGATCCCTCCGTCCTCGCGGTCCTCTCTTTTCTCCTCCTCCAGAGGAGTGCCCCGACTCCGGTTGAAGCTATGAACAGGACGGTAACCTCACCGAGGGTATCGAACCCACGGTAGTTGACGACCACGGCAGTTACAGCATTGACGGCTCCGGTCTGTTCTTTAACGTGATCGAGGTAGTACTGGCCGACCAGCATCTTGTCCTCGCCGAACGGAACGCCCGCCAGCCCCTGGGCGAGCCAGTAGCCGATTATGAGTAGGGTGATTATCGCGAGCGCGCGCTTGAGCATTTTCACCACCTCACCCACCAGCCGGGCTTCTCCTCCTCTTCCGTCTCAAAGCGCTGGGTTCTCTTGATGGCGAAGATGAATATCGCACCGCTGAGCGCCGCACCTATGGCCGCTTCTGTCATCGCCACGTCCGGTGCCTGGAGCATGAAGAACAGCAGTGAGGCAAAGAGACTCACCGCCGCCATTCCAACCGCCGCCGCCAGGAGGTCCCTCCACTCAACGGCGAGCACAGCGGAGATTATCATGATGCCGACTATGATGTATTCAATGCATGTTATGCAGTTCATTCCTCACCACCCTCCTCGGGGGTTTCTTTGGGGGCCTCTACTTCTTCCTTCTTCCCCGCCTCCAGGTGCTCGCGGTACTTATCAACGACGCTGCCCTCCCAGAGGGGGATTCCGCTCTTGTAGGCGGCTCTTATGAGGGCGTGGGCACTTATCGGGTTGGTGAGCAGGAGGAATGTCGCTATGACCAGGCTCTTGGTGAGCCAGGCGGCGCTTCCGAAGTCCGTTCCGAGGGCCCAGATGCCAACTCCTGCCATGACTCCGAGGCTTCCGAGCGTCGCGCTCTTGGTGGAGGTCTGCATTCTGTTGTAAACGTCAGGCATTCTGATGAGACCCAGGGCTGAGAGGAAGTAGAAAAACGTTCCTATCAACACGAGGGCCTCTCCTATCGCAGTCAAAGCGTTCATAGGCCTCCCTCCATGTACCTCGCGAAGGCTATGACTCCACCGAAGGCCAGTATGGCATAAACCAGCGCGACGTCGAGGAATATCATTCTCTTGTAGTAGAGGGCGAAGAGCACCATCAGGCCGGCTGTTATGGTGGTCATGATATCCACTGCCACGAGCCTATCGACGGTCGTCGGCCCTCTGAAGACCCGGTACATGCTGAGGAGCGTCGCTATTGCTATAAGCACGAGGTAAACGTTTATCCCTATCATCCGAAGATCACCTTCAGGAACTTTTCGAAGGGAACCGTTATGTTCTCGGAAGCGACCTTCACGTGCTCTTCCTCGTTCTCAGTCATAGCTTCCTCTGGAACCCATATCCAGTGAATAAAGTACTCGTCGCCATCGACGTCGAGGGTTATGGTTCCTGGCGTTAGGGTTATCGAGTTGGCCAGGGAGAGCTTTCCAACGTCGCTGTTGAGGACGGTTCTGCACTTCACTATTCCTGGCCTTATGGGCCTCTTGGGGTGGAGGACCCTGTAGGCAACGTCAAGGTTGGCCTTAATCATCGCCCACAGGAAGTAGGGTATGTAGGCGAGCATGTAGGCTATCCTCTTGGGGTGGAGGTTCGCCAGACCGCTCGTGGTGAATATCTCGTAGGTGAATGCTGCGACTATGAGCGACAGCAGCAGACCAAATCCCAATTCCTGCGGGTCCAGACTGGCCGTTATGGCCAGCCATATCAAGAACAGCACGATTACCGTGTACAGGTACCTGCTTATTTTGCTTGCCTCTCCCATATCATCAACCTCCAGCGGTTGGTGGACATGTCCGAACAGAGTTAAGCGAAGCTAATCTTGGGTTTTTAACAATGACTTATAAACCTTACCTGCGAAGAACAAAGGTTTAAAACTTTTGGTTAAAATGGGGGCATCAGATTTGTTCTTTAATGCCAGTAAGGGTTCTTCAGGGAGCACTGCCCTGTTAAAGCTGGCACTTCCCAAATTTGTTCAGTTTCTTTCAGGGGACCAAGGCGGTTTTAGTATCGAACCTCAGAAGAACCTTGGCGAACTAATAAATGGTGTGAAGAAGGGCTCAGTAGATGGAGATTCTCTTGACACCCTCGAGCTTGGAGAGCTCGTTGATGAGGTCGCCCGGAATGGGCTTCTCTGTGATTATCGTGAGGGTCGCCTCGGGATAGAGCTCCGGATCCTCCGCGACGACCTGGACGATGTTGATGTCGCGCTCGGCTATCTTGAGGGCTATTTTGGCTAGTATTCCTATCGCCCTTGGCTCAGGTTCGATCTCGATGACACCGTAGCCCACGTGCCTGCCGACGTACTTCATGTGGACCGTCGGCTCGAGGTTGGTGTATATCTCCTTCAGCTCGGGTATTTTGAGTATCATACCGACGGTCTCTTTCACAACCCTTCTGTCCACGTCGAGGGCCTTGGCGATCTTGGTGTAGGGCACCTCTATGTCACCGGCCTTGATCTTGAGATCATCTGAGACCTTGAGTCCGTACTTGAGAAGCGTCTTGGCGATCTGCTTCCTTACCGGGTATTCGTCAAAGTAATGCTCGATTTTCCCCCACATTAACCTCACCCACACTAGTCCATCGCTAGACTGTTTAATTCAATAATATTAAAATGTTTCCATGCCCGCATGATGGCAACAGGCCTGCCTTTAAAAATCTTTGGGCAGTGGGGAACCGGAAGACCCATCAATGGCGGGATTTTTTATCCATCGGCGGGTTTTTAAGCCCCCTATGAGAACCCCGAAACATGATTGAGGTTCACCTCCCCCACGTCACCTTCGAGGATCTCGGCGAGAGCGTGAGGTTGATATGGCGCGAGACCCTGTACGCGGACTTTGATAAGGACGAGCTCGCGAGGGTGATACGGAGAAAGTACAGGGTCAGGCCTGAAATCTCCGTGAGAAACGGCCTTCTCGTCATCGACACTGACTACCCCGGAATCGAGAAGTTCGTGGCGATATACATTCAGAACAACCTGGGGGCGCTGTTAAGGAACAGGTACACCGACAGAAAGGTACTGTACATTCACGAGGGAATGGAAATCCCCCTCTTAGGCTACAACGCCTTCGGTTTAATAGACAGGGGGACGAACCTCATACAGATTCGCGGTGTCAGCGGGTGTAATTTAAGCTGCATCTTCTGCTCCGTCGATGAAGGGCCCTATTCTAGGACAAGGAAGCTCGACTACGTCGTGGACGTGGACTACCTGATGAAGTGGTTCGATGACGTGGCGAGGATAAAGGGTAAGGGTTTGGAGGCCCACATCGACGGCCAGGGGGAGCCTCTGATATATCCCTTTAGGGTCGAACTTGTTCAGGCCCTTCGCGAGCACCCAAACGTCTCCGTTATCTCGATGCAGAGCAACGGAACTCTTCTCAACGACAGGCTTGTCGAGGAGCTCGCCGAGGCCGGTCTCGACAGGGTGAACCTATCTCTTCACTCCCTCGACCCCGACAAGGCTAAGATGCTGATGGGCAGGAAGGACTACGACCTCGAGCACGTCCTCGAGATGGCGGAGGCTTTGGTGAACGCTGGGATAGACGTCCTCATCGCTCCGGTCATAATCTTCGGGATAAACGACGACGAGGCCGAGGCCTTCATTGAGTTTGCACGGAAAATCGGCGCCGGGAAGCGCTGGCCGGCCCTCGGCTTCCAGAACTACATTCCCTACAAGTTCGGCAGGAACCCAACGATAGCGAAGCTCGTCCCCTTCAAGGAGTTCTACGCCTGGCTCAGGAAACTCGAAGAGAAGACCGGTATGAGACCTCTCGTCCTGAGGCCGAAGCACTTCGGCATGGAGAAGAGAGAGTTCATTCCGCTCGCCTTCCGGCCCGGGGAGATAGTCAGGGCGGAGGTGGTTCTCCCTGGCAGGATAAAGGGGGAGATGCTGGCCAAAGCCCGGAACCGTCTAATAGAGGTCATCAACACCGATGCGGAAGTGGGGGACAGGATCAGGGTGAGGATAGTCAGGACGAGGCACGGCATTTACATCGGAACACCCGTTTAGCGCTTTTTCGCTCACAAGTCCAAAAATTATTTAAGTGCCTCCACCAATTTCTACCCTGGTGAGTGGTTATGAAGAAGGCGCTCTTGATAGTCGTTCTTCTCGCGGTTCTCGCGGCCCCAACGCTTATTATGGCCTCCCAGGACAGCGTATTTACTGAGTACTCGGGGGGAGGGGTGTCTACAGGTGGTCCCACTTTAACCGACGACAACTCAGTCCACGTCCCCCTTGACCCGAACGAGCTTTACATAGTGGTCGTGGCGAGGGAACCGCTGAAGTCCAAACTTGAGGTCGCCATTCCTCCTGTGGCCCGGAGGTACGGACTTGACCCGGGGGTCGTTGCCACGGGAATGGATAGCCTTCCCGCGGTTCAATTCAAGGGCAGACTGCTCGTCGTCTACGTTCTCTCGGAGGACGAGAAGAGCGGACTTCTCTCCCGGACCTGCAAGCTGAACGTCGTTGCGTACTACTCCTCTGTGGGAGACGTCCAGAGCTTCCTGGCCGCCTACGCGGCCATCAAGACAAGCGACCCCGAGGCCTTCGCGGAGGAGCTCGATGCTAGGGCAATGGCATACCTTGGAACCAACAGACTTTCAGGGGACGTTGGGATAGCGTGGTGGAGGGGAATGAAGGCTGAGAGGGGCCGCTTGGTCGGAGGCGATCCCTGCGAGGGCGCGGTTGAGGCCATAGCGGAGGGCGTCGGAGAGCTTCTTCAGACGTCAGGGGTGTTGTGAATGAGGAAGCTCCACCTCGCGGCCGCGGTTCTCTTGGTACTCCTTCTTGCCTTCTACTTCGGCCCCTTCGTTTTCGGAAGCTCGAAAACGGACTCCAAGGTCGTGGTGATGCCGGACCAGGTGAACGTCTCCGCGGGTTCCGGCTTTTGCGTTTACCCCGACTCTACCCTCGGAAACCTCGTTGCCTCTGAACTCAGGTCCAGGGGGTACAGGGTCCTTCTCCTATCGGCCCCCGTTGAGTGCGACGGTCAATTCTTAGCCGTCTGGGTTGAGTGGATCAACATCACCTACTTCCCGGTCTCCTCACGGGGGCACATCAGGGTTGGCGCGTTTTACTCCAGCTCGGGCGACCCGGGCGACTACCTCAGCCATTTAAACTCAACTGGTGGAATGGGGGTTCTATCAGCCTTTAATGAAAGCGAGACGCCCGAGGGCCAGGCCTACCTTCTGGTGGACGTCTCTGACGAGTCCCGTGGCCTCATCGGTTTCGCAGGCTACAACAGGCACCTGCTGGAGATTTCCTCGGAGGCCCTGGTTGATCACGTTGAGAGAATACTGGAGGGTGGACGATCGTGAACCGGTCCGGAAAAGTCCTCCTGCTCCTCATGCTGATAGCATATTCGACCGCGGGCTATCTCCTCCTCACGGCCAACGTCTCGTGGAAATCCTCCGGTGAGTTCAGCCACCTCGAGAACGTGACGACAGGGGAGCGTGTGGTGGTTGATTTCCCCCTGGAGGTGGAACTTGCCTCCGACGTTTACCCGGAGTTTGGTCTTCGGGGGGATTTTGAAAGCGCCCTCAAATCCTCCATCAGGGAGGCCTTCGAGGAGAGGAACATCAGCGTGGAGTTTGCCCACGTCAGGCCGGTAATAATAATGCCCGGCGAGAGTCCGCCGGATTGGATAGACGAGCCAGTGGTGGTGCTGTTCATACCCTTCCAGGGACACGAGGATAGGTTCTACTACGAGACCTGCTACGCCAGCGTTCTGCTCTACGCGAGCTCCAGCGGCGACGTTGGGAGCTATCTCTCCGTTGAGGAAATGTACAGGGGGAACACGGACAACCTGGAGGACTTTGCCCGTGAGCTGTTCCAGACGGCCGAGGCGAGGGGGGACGCCAGCGGTAGGCCCTACTCCACGCTGGTTGTTTACTGGAACACCCTCGAGGTCAGGAACGGAAAGCTCAGCGGCGAGGACTGCTGGGAACTCCTTTCCCGTGAGGTGGTGAGGGAGCTGGAAGCCTGGGCGGAGACCCTGAACTAGATGAACTTCGAGCTCTTCACCTTCAGCTTTCCTTCCTCGTACAGCCCCATCAGGATTTCGGCTATCCTCTCTCCCGCCTTCCCGTCTCCGAATGGGTTCGGCGCGCTCGCCATTCTCCTGTAGAACTCCTCGTCGTCCATGAGTTTCCTCAAATAACCTATCGCCCTTTCCTTTTCGAGACCGACCAGGACGTTGCCGCCGGCCTCAATCGTTTCCGGCCTTTCCGTGTTGTAGCGGAGGGTTAAGCAGGGCACGTTGAGGATTATCGCCTCCTCCTGTATTCCACCGGAGTCCGTCATTATCGCAAAGGCGTTCCTCTCCAGCCTGAGGAAGTCGAGGTAGCCGAGGGGTTTGGTCACGATCAGGTTCCCTATCGAGCTTACCCTCTCCCACAGGCCGAACTCCTTCAGCCTGTTCCTCGTGCGGGGGTGCATGGGGTAGATTCCGATCATCGGCAGGCTCTCGAGGATTTCCACCAGCTTGGCCAGGTTCTCTCTGCTGTCGGTGTTCTCGGCCCTGTGGGCCGTTATTAGAACGTACTCCCCTGGCCTCAGGCCGAACCTTTCCAGGACGTCGCTCTTCCTCTCGGCCAGCTCAGCGTTCTGAAGAACCGCATCAACGACGGTGTTGCCGACGACGTAGACGTTCTCCGTTATGCCCTCGCGTTCAAGGTTTTTCTTAGCCTCTTCGGTCGGCGCGAAGAGGACCTCACTCGCGTGATCCGCTAAAACCCTGTTTATCTCCTCCGGCATCGTCCTGTCGAAGCTCCTCAGGCCCGCTTCAACGTGAGCCACAGGTATCTTCAGCTTGACGCTTGCCAGGGCTCCAGCTAAAACCGTGTTGGTGTCGCCCTGGACAATGGTTACATCTGGCCTCTCGTCCATCAGGACCCGCTCGATCTTTATCATCGCCGTCCCGGTCTGCTCCGCCTGTGTGCCTGAGCCTACCTCCAGGTGGTGGTCTATCTCGGGAAGCCCGAGCTCCTCAAGGAAGACCCTGCTCATCTCGTAGTCGTAGTGCTGGCCCGTGTGCACGAGGAGCGGTTTAACGCCCCTCTCCTCAAACGCCCTTATGACGGGGGCGAGCTTTATTATCTCCGGCCGCGTTCCGAAGACGAAGGCGGGCCTCAATACTCCCCCCTCCCGATGCCCTTGAATAGGAAGCCCCTCGGCGGGTTTTCAACTACGTGCCTGCCGTCTATCAGAATCCTTGTCCTCATGAGCTCTCCGAGTTTCTCCCAGTCGAGGGACTTGAAGGCCGTGTGGTCTGTAGCTATGACGGCCGCGTCGGCCTCCCTAAGAGCGTCTTCAACGCTCCCCGCGCTCCCCCCTACGAAGGGGTCGTAGGTTCTCACCTCCGCGACGTCACCCTCGATGGCCTCTATGAATGCCAGGGCGGGGGAATTCCTCGTGTCGTCGCTGTCGCCCTTGTAGGCCAGGCCGAGAACCGCCACTACAGCGTCCTCCGGCGGAACGTTGAGTTCCCTGAGGGCCGAGAAGAGCAAATCCTTGGTGAAGAGGGGCATCGAGTCGTTTATCTCCCTTGCAAGCCTTATCAGCCCGAAGTCCTCCCTAGCCGGCCAGAGGAGAAGGTGGGGGTCCTTCGGGAGACAGTGCCCACCGACGCCTATGCCGGGCGAGTGTATCCTGACCCGCGGGTGGGTGTTGGCCAGCTCTATCGCCTCAAAGACGTCTATCCCGTACTGGTGCGCGAGGAAGGCGAACTCGTTCGCTAGGGCTATGTTCACGTCGCGGAAGGTGTTCTCCATTAGCTTGACGACTTCACTGACGGTGGAGCTGGTCTTGAAGGTCTGCCCCCGGACGAAGGAGCGGTAGAGCTTCTCCGCCATCTCCGCGCTCTCGGGCGTTATCCCGCCGAAGATGCGAGAGTTGTAGACGAGCTCCTTGAATATCCTCCCCGGCATCACCCTCTCCGGGGCGTGAACCATGTAGAAGTCCTCTCCAGCTTTGAAGCCCGTCAGCTCCTCTATGAGCCCCGCCATCTTAACGGTGGTGAGCGGTGGAACGGTGCTCTCTATGACGACTAGGGAGTTCCTTTTCATGGCCCCTGCAACGGTTCTAACGGCGCTCTCAAGGTAGCTCAGGTCCGGTGTTTTGTCGTCCTTCAGGGGCGTCTGGACGCATATTATGTAGGCGTCCTTTCCCTCTATATCCCTTGGGTTGGAAGTCGCCTTAAGGTTCCCGCTCTCGACGGCCCTCCTGAGGAGCTCGTCAATCTCGGGCTCAACGATGTGTGCTTTCCCCGAGTTTATCCTCTCAACAACATCTTCTCTGATTTCATAGCCGGTAACCTTGAACCCGGCGTTGGCGAACATTATGGCAGTTGGAAGGCCTATGTATCCCAGGCCGATGACCGCGATCTCTGCCGTTCCCGTCTCGATCTTCTCCAGCATTCTCTTCACCCAGCGGTTCTAGGCTTGGTGGAATAAAAGCCTTTTCCAGAAAACGGTTTCCGGCCCGGTTTCTTTGCATATGGGCCGTTATCATAAACTCCGCAGGATAATGATGCCCCGATTGGAATTTTATCATTCCTGAGCTTTGTTTTCATAGACAGAAAGCGTTCTAAACGTTCTTTCCGGTGGGGACACCATGTTAAAGTGTTGAAAAGAAGGCTTTACAACCGTTTTTGGGAAAGCCTTATATTGAACAGGGCTGTCCAGTAGTATGGTGGGTGGAATGAAGGTATGGATAGACATCACGAACGCTCCTCACGTTCACTTCTTCAAGGGTGTAATCAGGGAGCTTGAAAAGGCCGGGCATGAGGTCCTTCTGACCACCCGCGAGTTCGACGGCCTTACGGGAATACTCGATATGTATGGCTTTGATTACTACGTGGTTGGTAAGCACGGTGGGGCAACCCTTGAGGGAAAGCTCCTGGCAAGCTCCGAGAGAATGTATCGGCTCAGCAAGCTCATAATCGAGGAGAAGCCTGATCTCGCGCTTTACAAGCACTCCGCAGAGGCCCCGCGCGTTGCCTTTGGCCTCCAGATACCGTCGATAGGCTTCGTAGACAACGAAACGGCCATCGGTCAGAACAAGCTCATTCTCCCCTACACCCGGCTTCTCCTGTTTCCAAAGGCCATAGACGCCTACGAACTCTTCCGTAGCGGAGCGGACCCTAACGGAATGAGGCCCGTGAACGGCTTTTCCGAGCTGGCCCACCTCTACGGCTTCAGGCCGGAGGCTCGGGTTCTGAGGGAGCTTGGTCTCAGAAAGAACTCTTACATAGTGATGCGAACCGAGCCGATCAAGGCCAACTACTTCAACGGGCCCGAAAAGAGTGTCCTCGAGGACGTCATTCCCCTACTTTCAGAGATTCCAATAGTCCTGTTCCCGAGAACCAAGGAGCAGAGGGAGCGCTTTGAGCGCTTTGACAACGTCATAATGCCGGAGAAGCCTGTGGACAGCCTGAGCCTCCTCTACTACGCCCGGCTGATGATCGGCGCCGGCGGAACGATGAACCGGGAGGCGATAGCCCTCGGAACCCCCACGATCTCAACATATCCTGGCAGGCTGCTCGCGGTGACCAGGTGGCTGATCGAGAAAGGTGTCAAGTTCCACTCCACGGATCCTGTGAAGGTTGCCAGAATGGCAGAGCGCATGATGGAAATGAACGGGAGCTACCGCGCCTACATAAGAAGCGTCGTGAGCGGCTTCGAGAACCCGATGGACGTCATACTGAGCGAGATAGAAGCGTACGAGGAGTCTGGAGCGTTCAGGACGCTAAAAATTGAAGAAGCGTCAGAGGCCGGCGACCTTGGGGGTTACGTAGGCCTCAATGAAGGCCGCAACGAGGAGGAGTAGAACTGACAGGACGAAGAGCTTGAGCCCCTTAACGGCTCCCCTTTTGAACCTTTCCTCCCCGCTTCCTTCCCCCCCAATTATCTCCCGGTACCACACTATACCGGCCACACCCGCCAGGGCTATCGCGGGTATCTCTATCACACCGTGTGGGATAAGACCCAGGATTATCTGTCCCATCGGCACCTCGCTCATTCTGTGAACTGCCAGAACAACTAGGCCCACCATCAGGCCGTTGAAGGCCATTATGAACCATGGACCGAGGCCGAAGAACAGGCCCGAGAGGAAGGTCATGAGGGCCACTGTCGCGTTGTTGGTGAATATCTTAACGAAGTTCTCGAAGCTGGAGTCCGAGATGGGTCCTATCTGCTCGATTATCCTCTTGACGGCATCTACCGCGGTTCCCGGGCTGGCGGTTCCGATTCCATAGCCTGCAAATGACGCCAGCAGAAAGACCAGGAGAAGGTAGCCGAGGGTCTTTTTGGGGACCTCCACTCCGAGCACGGGAATCACTCCTTCAGCGCGTTTTTGAGGGCTATCTTGAAATCCTCCACGTTCACGTAGGGCATCTCTATGTCGAGCCTCATGGCGAAGAACTCGTCCATAAGGTGCTCCAGCTCTTCAACGCGGCGGCCTTCCAGTCTCTGCTCGAGCTCTTGAATAGCTTCCTCCGGGTGCATGAAGAAGTCCCCGGTTATCTTGACGTGCTCCGCTATTCCGTCCTTCTCATCGAACTCTATCCTTATGAGGCCCTTCTTTGCCTTGTGCTCACCCACGCGGTGCTTCATTCTACCCACCTCCAGAGTAAATTCGCGGGAGAACTTTTTAAAGGTTGGGTTCAAGTGAGTGCGGTGGTGTGAATGGGATACGGCGAGGTTAAGGAGAGGGTAAAGCTCATTCTCGAAGAAGCCCTTGACGAGATGCTTAAGGAGGCCGGAAAAGAGTGGAACGGTGAGATAACGTTCGACGACACTCCGAGCATCGAGCTTGGCGACTTCGGAACGGCCGTCGCCTTCCAGCTGGCGAGGGTCTTCAGGAGGGCCCCGAAGCTGATAGCGGAGGAGCTTGCGGACAGAATTAAGGACAAACTCCCCGGAGAAATAGCCGAGGTGAGGGCAGTAAATGGCTACATAAACTTCTACCTGAACTACGACGTCTTTGGAAAAGCACTGGTGCAGGAGATACTCGAAAAGGGAGAGGTCTACGGCGAGAGCGACGTTGGAAAGGGTAAGAAGGTCATCGTCGAGCACACTTCAGTGAACCCCACCAAACCGCTCCACATGGGGCACGCGAGGAACGCGGTCCTCGGTGACACGATGGCAAGGATCATGAGGAAGCTCGGCTACATCGTTGAAGTCCAGAACTACATCGACGACCTTGGCGTCCAGTTCGCACAGGTTCTCTGGGGCTACCTAAACCTCAGGGAGGAGTTCGAGAAGATCGAGGCCGAGCTGATGGAGAAAAACCTGAAGGAGGACTTCATAGACCACGTCATGGGGCTCCTCTACGTCGAGGTAAACAAGCGCATCGAGGAGAACTCCGAGGTGGACGGAGAGGTTCGCGAACTGATGAAGAAACTTGAGGAAGGCGACAATGAGATAGCAGAAATCGGAAGGAAGCTGGCCGAGCGCGTGGTTAAGGCTCAAATGCTCACCACCTACCGCATGGGCATAGCCTACGACCTGCTCAGCTGGGAGAGCGACATAATGAGGAGCGGAATATTCGGGGAAGCCTACGGGCTGATAGAGAAAAACGAGAACTTCTTCTGGGCCACGGAAGGAAAATACAGGGGAGCCTTCGTTATGGACCTCAGGAAGCTCTTCCCCGACATGAAGAACCCCTTCCTCGTCCTCAGGAGGAGCGACGGGACCGCCACCTACACCGGCAAGGACATAGCGTATCACCTCTGGAAGTTCGGGAAGGTAAAGGCCGATATGCTCTACAGGCCCTGGGACAGGATTGGGAACCACGAGACGTGGACGACCGCACCGGACGGAGAGGAGATGCCGGGTAAGTTCGGCAGGGGGGATATAGTCATAAACGTCATCGGGGCGGAGCAGAGGCACCCGCAGATGGCGATAAAGTACGCCCTCCAGCTCCTCGGCTTTGAAGATGCCGCCGGGAACTTCCACCACCTCGCTTACGAGCACGTCGTGAGGGAAGAGGGCAAGTTCTCGGGAAGGAAGGGAACCTGGGTCGGCTTCACCGTCGATGAGGTTCTCAACGAGGCCGTGCAGAGGGCGAGGGAGCTCGTCGAGGAGAAGAACCCGGGCCTGAGCGAGAGGGAAAAGGAGGAGATAGCTGAAGCGGTTGGAGTAGGCGCGGTTCGCTTCAACCTCGTCAAGTACAGCCCCGACAAGGTGATAACCTTCCGCTGGGACGACGTGCTGAACTTCGAGGGGGAGAGCGCGCCCTACATACAGTACGCCCACGCTCGCTGCGCCTCTATCCTCAGGAAGGCGGACGAGAGCGGTCTCGACGTCGGGTGGAAATCCCTGCTCGAAAAGGCCGACTTCTCAGGACTCACCAACAGGGAAAAGGAACTCATAAAGCTCCTCGCCAAGTTCCCAGAGGTCATAGAGAGCGCCGGCAGGGACATCAAACCCCACCTGGTTCCAGCTTACCTCAACGAGCTGGCCTCGCTCTTCAACAAGTTCTACATGGACCACCCGGTGCTCAAAGCCGAGGAGGGAATCAGGGAGGAGCGCCTGTTGCTCGTTCTGGCGGTCAAACAGGTTCTCAGGAACGGGCTTGAGTTGCTCGGCATAGAGGCGCCAGAGAAGATGTGATTTTGGCTTTTCCAAATTTTATCCCGTCTTTTGTGGCATACCTGAAGAAGGGAGAAGAGGTTTAAATAGCTCAGTGAATCTTGTACCTGAGGAACGCCCCAAGGCCGCCGAAGGCCTTGTAGAACTGCTGGCCCTCGTCCGTGTCGAGGGAGATGATCTCCACGTTCGAGCCGGCCTCCTCGGCCATCTTTATGAACTCCTCCGCGACGTCCCACTTCTCGAAGCTTATGTTCTGGCTTCCGCACTTGGGGCAGTGGGTGAGCTTCTTCCTGTAGACGTGGAACTCCTGCTCGCTCATCGTCTTCTCCTCGCTCCAGCCGCAGTTGTTGCACTTGGCCCTGACGCGAACCTTGTCGTAGCCCTCGCTGATGAGGAGAGTGTCCACGGCTCCAAGTTCGAGCGCCTGCCTGACCTCCTTCTCACCGTAGGTTATCATCCCCGTGTCCTTGACGAGGTGCCTGAAGAAGTTCTGGATTAGATGCCTCTCCTTCACCGCCTCGTGGTCCTTGAGTATGTCGCTGGCCTTCTCGACGAGCTCCCTCAGGCCGTACTCGCCGTGGTAGCTGATGTCAACGACGCCTATTATCTTCTTCCTGAGCTCGTGGTGGAGGTAGTCGCCCTCGACGAACTCCTCCTTGGTCGGCCCAGGGCCACCAATGATGATTCCCCTCAGCTCGCCCTTCTCAAGGAGCGGGAGGAAGGCCTTGTTGGCGTGCTCACCGATCCTCTTCATGAACTCGTGGGTCTCCTGCTCGCGGATCCTCTCGTAACGCCTCGCCGACTGACCACCAGCCCTCGTCTTTCCGGGGACGTTCGAAGTCAGCTCGTCTATGACGTCGATGCGCTTTCCGCGGAGAAGGCCTATCGTGGCTTCGTTCTTCTCGACGGTTATCAGGCCGTAGGCGTCTTTGACGCGGAGCATCTCCTCGAGCGGTTCCGTGACGAAGGTCTGGTCACATCGGTAGAGGCGGACCTTCAGCGGCTCGGGCGGAACTATCGCCCAGAGCCTGATGTCGCTCACACCTTCCTGCTCGCTGACGTTCCCGACGAAGAGAGCGAGACCGTTCTCGGGCGTCTTCCGGTAGAGTTTGAGGTGCTGCATGGCCCTCTCAAGTGCTCCCAGAACGTTCTTTCGGGTCGATTTGCTCTTGATGTTCTGGGCCGTTCCGTATTCCTCTCGGAGCTGCTGCATCACCTTGTTTATGTCGTATCCAGCGGGAATGTAGAGGCTGACCAGCTCGGTAGCTCGACCCCGATGGTTCTTAAGTTCTTCCACCTTCTTTTTGAGCTCGTACATTTCCGCGGACTTGTGAGACATGAGCATCACACCCCCTCAGAATGCTTTCCACTCGGTTTTAATCCTGGAGAATGAAAAAGCGGAGAATTTATAAAGTTTAGGAAAAACCAGCTAGAACCAGTAGACTATTATCAGGGCAATTACGCCCAATATCCCGCCTATCGCCACTACCAGCACGTTGAGGGCCGTCAGTGGCACGTCCGAGATGCCTATCCAGTTCGTGAACCACAGTATTATAAGGCCAATTATTGCATTGGCCACTAGGTACTTGATTACTCCAAAGCCAACCTTGACCACCAGCATGATGGCCAGGAAGAGGAAAAACAGCAACAGCAACTCTTCGAGCATAGTATCACCCTGGGTATTTAAAACAAACGGGCTTATTAATTTTTCGCAACATAAATGGAATAATGTAGGAAACGTATCAATTTGAGTTCAGCTTACGAAAGTTTTTCAAGAACTTCTTTGGCTATATCCCCAAGAGGGACCCACTTCTTGCCCTCAAAGGGAAGTATCACCTTGTCCTCGACGCTAACGAGCTCTTCCACCATTGGCCTAAGTTCCTTCAGCCCAAGCTCGCCTATGACCATCAGAAGAAAACCTTTCTGGTCTTTGTTGCCCTCTGTGAGACCCCTTCTCACGCCTTCCACTATCCAGTCCCTGTGCTGGGACGCAACCTCTGGAAAGCTCTTTATTATCTTGTACGATAGGAGCATAGCGTTCTCCCTGACGTATGGATTTTTCCTCTCCATCAGCGCCATCAGCTTCTGGAAGAGTTCTGGGGTTATGTGGCTCCGCGTGGAATTCGGATTGATCTCGAGGACGTTGCTCAGCAGGAGAAGTGCATCGCCAACTATGCCGGGGTTGGAGTCGTCCAAAAGTTCAATCAGTGCCTGCAGGGCTTTCTTGTCCTTAACTGCCATTTTGAGTATTTCGTCGAACTTCTCTTCCTCGATCATCTTTTTTATTTTATCCCTTTTGGATCCGAAGGAGAGGAACGCCATGGGGATCACCTTGTTATGAATTGTGCAAATATTGTATTAAGTTTTTCGTTGTAATCTCTAGGGGGTCATTTTTATAAATCTAAGCTCGTACGTTAGATTATGGAATTACGGGAAGTATATAATTTTTTGTTGGGAGCGTCACTGGCCTTTGGGATTTTCGTTCTCGCTAAGATTAATCCCATACTTTGCACCGTTGCTGGTTGTACTTGTGGGATTTAATATAAGCAGGTATTTGTTTGAAGACATTTTATACCGAATTTCCATATCCCCCGCAATAGGAATGTCTATTCTTTCTATCTTTGCTTATTGCTTTAGTATTGTCCATGTAGATCTAAATGTTCTTGAGTACGTTGTGATCTTTCTTATCACTGTTACATTTGACATTGGAGATTTTCGTTTAATAACAAGCCAAAAAAAGTCAGAGTATATCCCCCTCGTAAAACTATTGCTCACGGTTTTTCTTGTAGTTGGAGTGAGAGCACTAGTGTTCAAGATGCCCACAGATAATGTTGATAACTATTTCCACGCTACAAAAATTCAGTATATTCTCGAATATATGACTCTGTTTCCTCCAAAGGTCCCTGTTTTTAACGTCTTCACTTATCCTGCTGGATACCATGTGCTAGTGTCCCTTGTTGTGCTTGTTTCGGGAGATTTGATACCTCACGCCATGCTGGTTGTACGTCTATGGAGCTGGGCCTTCATAGTCTTGGGAACCTATCTATTCGCGTCTGTTTGGTTTGATCGAAAAATTAGGTTATACGCATCAATGTTAATACTCGTGACTAACATTTGTACCTATTACCTGCTGGTTTACATAAATCCCAACTTTATTGGATTGTATTTCTTCATGGTACTTCTTGCATTGGCATACTTGGACATCGAAAACGCTGGTAACTCTAAGGCTCTTACAATATTTACAGTGCTAATTGGAGTTGGAGCTCTTTCGGTTCCCCCCTATGGTTTTCAGAATTGGGTATTCGTTTTGTCTGTGTACCTTCTTCTAAAAATTATAAGCAGGGAGATGTCCATTAAAAAAGCTCTCTCAGTCGGCGTGATGTATTTTGTTACTCCAGTAGTTTTGTATGTTCTGTTAAATCCATATTTTCTGTGGCCTCAGTTGGCATCAGATGTAACTATTGAATATCCCTGGGCGTCATACGTGGGGGTTGTGGTTGGAAATCTCGCGATATTTAAGGGAAAAAATCCGATGGATACTTGGTGGAAATTTATGTATATCATCAGATGGGCAACGATCAGGAATTCCAACTACCTTGCAACGATCTTTTTGTTTCTAGGTCCGATAGCCGCAATGAGGAAAAAGCTTAAACGTAAAGAAACATTGTCATTGTTGGCATTTACTGTGTTTGTTATACTACTAATGTTAAATCGCCTCACTTATAATGTTCCAGTGCCTTTTTTGGAACCGCTGCCATGGAGAGAATGTTCCTCTGGTTAATCCCGCTATTCCCGGTTTTCATTGCTCTCGGGTGGGACACGGCACTCACATTAACACGCAATATAACGGTTCGAAAATTGCATGTAATGAGTGAGGTATTCATATTGATACTTCTTTTTATAGTTCCAGCCCTCAGTATCCCTTACGATCTGATTGCTGGAGAGGCAAACTTCTATGTGGATTCAAATAATTTAGAGGATTTCAAGTGGATAAATGATAGGTTCAGTAATGCCACCATCCTTAATTCGTGTTTCCAGGATTCTGCACAGTGGATTCCATTTTTCACGTCTAATACTGTTATCTTCTCTCATATGAATAGGTGCAGAGTGGAAAATCTAACCCCCAGCAACGCTGAAAAAACGATACTCCTTGGACTAAGACCACTCAATGCTGAACTTGCTTATATAGATACAAATTATCCCAGTTTGGATCCTATGGTCTTTTATCCAAGATACAAACTGATTCGTTTTAATGATGGAAATTGGTTATTTGATTTAACTTCAACCGATACAAGGAATAATTATAGGATTTTATCTAACGAACTGACACTTTGTGATGATTATATCTCAGGAAATATGCACTTGGACGGTAAGTATTATGTATATGGCTTCTGGAAGAAGTACTTTAGAGTTGAGTACTTTTATCTCGAGGGCATTGACTACGCATGGCTTACGGCTCCTAAAGGAACCATAGCCTTTGTTCCATGCAGGGACTATAATAAAGTCACTATGTCCATCGTTTCATCTATGAGATCTCCTCTTAATCTGTCCGTTATAATAAACGGAAAGGAATACGACGCCACAATAACCCAAGGAGCTAATATCCTTTCATTTAATGTGACTATAAATAGGGATTCGTTGAACGTAATCGAAATCCATAAAGACTGTGATTGCATCATATTCGTGGAGTCGATAAGACTTGAAAACTGATTGATTAAACCCAACCAAAGACTGCTCCTTATTATTGCCGTAGTTACAGGTGATCCCTATGCAAAAAAGGAGGTCTAGTTACTTCCTGTGGGTAACAATGGTAACATACAGTGCGGCCATGGTGCTCATTTCATTTAACAGGCACTACACCTTCCGTACAAATGCCTTCGATATGGGAATCTTTATGCAGTCCCTGTGGAGCACTGTCCACGGAGATTTTATGTATAACACCGTTGAATGGTTCGTTTTTTGTGCCCCCAACCACTTCAGGATACACTTATCCCCAGTTCTCGCTGTCTTGGCCCCTCTCTACGGCCTTTTACCCCACGCCGAGACCCTGCTGGTTATCCAAACGGTCGTCATATCCCTATCTGCGTACCTGCTGTACCTACTGGCTGGGAGAATAATCGGAGAGTCCAAAATTGCCCTGGCGTTAGTGGTTATGTACCTCGGGAATTCCCTCGTTCAAGGGATAAACAGCTACGATTTTCACGCCGTACCCTTCGCAATGCCCTTCATCTTCCTGGCCGCGCTGATGATTGAGCAGAAGAGATATGGCCTTGCGCTTTTGTCCGCTTTGGGTATTCTTAGCGCGAGAGAAGATGCGGGCATTGCGGTCATTTCGCTGGGGCTTTTCTACCTCCTCAAGAATCGGGAGATATTCAGCCCCTCTACGTATGTTTCAATCATCAGGGCATTGAAATCCGGAACCCTTGACGAACTGGAAAGAACGTCCCTTGTTTTTATTGCAGTGGGGACCGCATGGATTCTTCTGGGGTGGGTTGTGGTGGATTCGTCTCACTTGGCGTCCTTCTATGGAGGTCTTCTTGACGGTTGCAACATACCGATGAAGGCGGTTTACTTCCTTGTGGCGAGCGCCACGCTTGGAATGCTAACGTTTCTTAAGCCGAAGTATTCCCTCCTGCTAACCGCTCTTCCCTGGGCCGAGATTTTACTATCGTGCGAGAAAAATCTCTACCGGGTGGGATTTCAGTATCCGTATATGCTCGTCCCCCTCTCAATGATTGCAATCATGTACGCCCTTGCCGAGATGCCCGGCAATCGCAGGAGCAGAACGGTTGTTATGGCGTTGGCCCTTGGCCTCTTCGTTTCCACCGTTACGTCCCCGGTACTTCCCGGTGAGAACGGTCTTACGGGAATCCTGGAGATCCCAGCCAATTACTACGTCCCCGTGACGGGGCACGACAGAATGCTGATGGATGTAACCAGGGCTTTGGCGGCTACCGATTTCTCCGTATTAACCCAGAACGATATATTTCCCCACCTGGCAAACAGAGAAAACACCTACGTCATATGGGCGTCCTACTGCGGGAGGGCCCTGCCGAGAGCGGACCTGGTGCTCCTTGACTGGACTCTGAGTTACGCCGATTACAACTTTCTTGTGGAGGACCTTCTTTCGGAATACACGGTGATATATAAGAGGGACGGAGTTGAAATCTGGGTCAGGAATGACCTCATTGGAACACGGGAGGTTGAGAATCTTCAGCGGGTGCTGGAGGGGATTCAATGAAGAGGGAGGCTCTTGAAAGATTGATTCCTGGGCTCATTCTGCTGGTATATATCCTTACGCGGGTTACTCTCCTGTTCCAGATGAACGAGTACGTGGACTACGACGAGGGAACATACCTGCTGATGGCGAGGCTCATCAACAGCGGTTACCTCCCTTACAGGGATATCTTTGCCGTTCACCCTCCGCTTTACTACTATCTTCTCGCCGGCTGGTTGAGGGTATTTGGGGACAGCTACGTGTCCGGCAGGCTTCTGTCTGTGTTTCTGGGAGGATTGGCAGTTGTTTTGGCGTACCGTACTGGTAAACTCCTTGGGGGAATCAGGCTCGCCGTTCTGTACTCCGCCCTCTTGCTCGTAGATCCAACGGTGTTCAGGATAAATCAGCTGGTTCTCCACGATACCCTGATTGAGTTCTTTGTAATTGCGTCTCTCTACTATTTTGTCAGATACACGAGGACTAAATCCCGGTGGGATATGTACGTCTCCCTTTTCCTCGCGGGACTGGGCAGTACGGCCAAGTTCACGATACTGCCCTTCGTCGTGGCCCTGTATATTACCTTTCTCGCTTTGAACCTGGACGAGACCTCCAAAATGCATTTCCAGTCTGCGGTGAGCCTTGTCCTATCGTGGAGGCAGGGACTGGTTATCGCTGCAGTTTACAGTTTCTTGATAGCCCTTTTCGTGTCCCTTAGAATGGCCTGGCCCTCTTCGATAACAAAGGACATAATCGTTGTCTTGGGGATTCACCCGGTTGTTCTGGTGGGTCACAAGTACGTGGGTGTCTTCATCTTCCTTATGTGGGCGATCTTGGTCGTGTATCTTTTCAGAGTTGAGTACTTTGAGAAGCTCGTACATATCTTTCGTTCGGCAATCTCTCAGCTGCGCCTGCTGATTTGCATGGCCCTTGCAGTTCTGATTCCGAAAGTTATTGTTGAGGGTGCCCTGGGCTATCTAATCTCAGGGGATTATTTCTACCAAACCTACCTCATGCAGGGAGGTAGATACGGCTCGTTCATGGGGCTCTACGAGCTAATTAACAGAGTGTTGTCTACGGTTGGAAGCAACCATCAGGAAACGGCGTACGTCTTTGTCCCCGCTTTCCTGTTGATCTTTGCCCTCATACTCTTCAGGTTTAGAGGATTCTCGAATGAAAAGCCCCTCCCAGTGGATCTCGCGGTTTTATTCGTTATGAACGTGGCCATGTACCTCCTTGTGTTTCCCGTCAGACCGATCACCAGGTTTATCTTACCCCTGCTTCTTACCTTCTACCTGTTCGCTGGGGAGCGTTTGGCTGGATACAGGGTTTTCTGGAAGGAGTGGGTAATCGTCGGTGCAGTCTCTCTGGTGTCGCTGATTATGATTGTGGGGGGGCTCGTTATAAACGCACCCTCGGGGGAGCTGGGCATTCCCTGGGCAGTTCACTCCGGAGAACTCAGGTCCGATGCGATCTCCTACATGAAAACCAGCTCTTCCTGCGGCTCGATGTACTCCGTCAATCCAATGAACACTTACTACTTTAACGCTGAGACGAATCCCCTGCTGGTGGACTCATTTGGTGTTCTGTACGTGAATGGAACACCCGTTGAGGAGTTTTTCAAGCAGGTAAAGGTGTCCTCAGACTGCGTTGTTTTTAGCACGTGGGCCGAAGGGGCCATACGCTCTGGAGGACATCTTGGAGAGATTTACAGCCGGCTTAAGGCTTTGATCGTAACGAATGGTGAGCTCCTATTCTCTGAGTCGTATTCAACTGGGGACGTCTTATCGATATTCAGCCTGCGTATCCCTCCAAGAAGCCCCACAGTAATCTCGGAAAACGGGAGGATCGTTATCCTCGATGACAATGGAAGTGCCGTGATGAGTATTTACGGGCTAGGGGACAACGTCTCCCTTTCCAGCAGAGCATGGATAACACGGATCACTCCTGGAGTGTTCTCAGTTCGCCTGTACTCCGAAAACCCCGGAGAGTACATCGAACTCACCGTGAGGAGCGTTTCGAGAGGCCTGTTGCTGTCCTCCCCCAACACCACGACAAAACTCGTGCTTGAATACGAAGGAGTTGCGACGGATACACGTGGAAATCTGCTGGATCCCGAGAAAAGGTACGGCGAGGTGATCGTTTACTCCGGACATCATAGATTTAGGATATCTGCAGAAGGTATTCACCAGAAAAGGGGCGGGACGATCATATTAGACCCCGGTACCGAGATTGAGGTGATTTTAGAGGATTAGTCGTTGATTTTATCCTCCATCTCATTTGATATCATGCTCTCGTAGGTCTGCTGGAGCGTCCCGGTTCTTCTTATGGTTCCAAAACGGGGATCGAAGAACCTCCTGATCGCAAGAACTATCATAACAATGGCGATTACTATCATAAACATGTACTCCAAAGATGCCTGGGCACGCCTCATCATTGGCAGTCCTCCAAAAGAAAAAGGAGCTGGGGTGGAGACTTCAGCCGTTGGAGCCGGAGTCAATCTCCTGCTGGAGCTCCGAGCTTATCTTGTCCTCCGCAGTGTCGGCAATCTCACTGGCACTGCTACCCCTGCCGCTGATCTGCCTCCAGACTATGAGGACTATAACCAGCGCAGCCGCAATCATAAACAGGTACTCGATGGCACCCTGAGCCTTCCTCTTCATGTTATCCACCTCCAAAGGATTACTTCATACCAATATCCACCGAAAAAGCTTATATAGCTTTCTGCCCAAATTTAAGGGGAAGCCCCCCAATACTGCGGAAACCCCAGGGGTGGTTCTGTGGAGTTGGTAAGCGTTCAATGTGAGTCATCGAGCATTGAAGATTGTATAAAGAACGTGGTATCAAAGTCAAGAAAACTGTTGTCCCCACTGCACGGGTCCATAGTGTCCTCCAAGATTAACCTAACGTTCGGTGCTTTTATGAACCTGACAGTCGTATTGTTGCTGGACGACCACGGTAACATGAAAAAGGGTATAATCGCAGATTACGCCCATGGGAAGAACAAGGAGGACGCCATAACCAAAACTATGGAAAAGATCAACCGCATTCTTCCGAAGAATGCCAAGGTTGTGGACTTCGAGGTCGGCACCTACACCACCCCCGTGACGAGGAGGACCTACGCCGTCGTCGTGGTCGTTTACAACGCTCCACCTGAGGAAAAGCCCCTCAGCGAGTTCACCATAAAGGAACGCCGCGAACTCCTGGCCAAGATACTCGAGAACTTCAACTACAATCCACGCGTTCTGAACATATCGGAGATAGCCAGAATGTTCGGCGTTTCGAGGGACTCCATTTACTATGACATCGAGCAGATACTGAAGGACAAGGAGGGAACGAGAAAGAAGGGGTAGCTCAGCCAGTCGCGCTTATCGGTGCGGGCGTGGCGGAGAGCACGAAGAGCAACACCGCTATAACCGCCAGAAGGATTCTTTTTTTCGAGATTGGAGACACCTCGTCGAGCGCCCCGGGGTTACCCATCGCCCCCATCAGCAGCACCAGAACCCCCCATATGAGCCACCCAACCCAGAGAAAGCTCATTCCTATGAGGACGAGCCCTATGACCGAGGTCATGTAGCGGTGCGCCCTCTCGCTCAGGAAGGCTCTCGCTATGTGTCCCCCGTCGAGCTGTGCCGCGGGAATGAGGTTGAGGAACGTAACGAGTATCCCAACCCAGCCGGCTATAGCAACGGGGTGGAGGAAGACGACGACGTCCTCCGGCAAGCGGAGGAAGTACTTCTCTATGAGCAAAAACAGCAGGTTCTCGCCGAAGGTTATTCCCCCTTCCATAGGCTGGATCGCGTCTACGGGGAGCGGTACCGAGAGCTTCAGCCCAATTATGCTCACCGGGACCGCCACGAGGAAGCCCGCTATCGGTCCGCTGACGCCCAGGTCGATGGCCGCGTTCCTCGTCGGGAGGGGAGACTTCACCCTTATCACCGCCCCCATAGTGCCCAGCATGCTGGGGAAGGGAATGAAGTAGGGCATCGTTGCCCTCACTCCGTGGTAAGCGGCCGCTATCTTGTGGCCCAGCTCGTGGGTTCCCAGTATCCCCATCACGCTTATCGAAAAGGCCAGGGCATTGATGTAGGGGTTCCTTATCCCCGGGAGGTTGTACTCGTTGAGCAGGGATATGTAGCTTAGTGACAGCCAGTAACCGGCTAAAAACGTCGTGAAAATCGTCGCTATCAGGAACACCCAGGGGAGCCAGCGGTTGTCTTCCCCGATCTCCCCCGCGGGGAAGACGTAGAGAAGAACTTTTTCGCCACGTCTCTTGAGGGCCGCCCAGTAGCCAAGCTCCTCGAGTTCCGCCAAAACCCTCTCAAAGTCCGTCTCGAGTATCTCCCTGACCTCGAAGACGAAGACGTTCCCCTCAACGCCGGCCGGCTCAAGGACGTAAAAGGCTCTCAGCTTCTCCTCGACGGCGAGGGGGAGAACCGGAGCGGCGGTCTCCGCTTCTGTGTCTTCCTTTCCAGAAACTTCTTCCGTTTCCCTGGGCTCCACCCGAAAGCCCACTAAAATCATGTCGCCGCCGCAGACCGGGCAGGAGTTCTCTATGACGGGTTCGTTCGAATCGAGAACCTCCCTGTGGCCGCAGACGGTGCACTCGTAGATTCCTCCGGGCATTTTCTGCCTCCAAGCTTAAAATGGGGAGTGGGGTTAAAAAGTTATTCTATTCATTTGACTTTGGACGTATACCACTGACTCCCACCTAACTTAGAAGTTCACGAATTGCCTCATCTGCGCTTAGTCCCTCGTCGGGGTTGTTCTTCAGGTAGTCAGCGCGCCTTTTGAGTTCCTGGTACTCGTCCTCCGGAATAACCTCAGCCCCCTCTTTCTCCACCTGGAGTTTCAGTAGTTCGAGCTTGAGTTCTTCTAGTTCTCTCTCGATTTTCTCTATGCGATTGATAATGACTTGAACGCTCTCGCTCACGCTATCACCAAAGAATGTTCAGTGTCAAACCTCAAAAGGTTTGCGAATTTCGCTTGGGTTGATAAGAGAAAAGAAGCCGGAGTTAGTCCTCCACCTCGACCTCGCCGGAGTCAGCATCAACTCTGACCCTGTCACCGCTCCTCAGTTTAGAAACGTCTATCCCGTCCACCATTGGAATGCCAGCTATTATCGCGCCGGTGGCGACTATCGTCTCGGCCTCGCCGACTATTATGGCCTTCGGTGCCTTTCCGTTTTTCTTGAGGGCGTAGATCACATAGGAACCGACGGTCGAGCCCTTGCCGCGCGGAAAGGCGAGTATCTTCCCCGCTATGCTCTGGCCCCTTATGTCGCTCTCGGCGTCTGTAACGATTCCGGTCTCTGGATCGACGCCACCGAGGAACGAGAGGGGCTTTTGCGACACGATGAGCTCTCCCTCCGCCTTTCCCCCGACGATTTTCCTCCCCTTCATCTTCATTCTCCCACCTCACGGCGCTTCCTTTATGAGCTTCTCGGCGTCGTCGAGCCTCACCTTAAAGCCGAAGGAGCGGAAGTAGAAGGCACTCTTCCCGCTGTTGGTCGCTATGCCGCGGTACCACCCCTTAATCGGCGAGACGACGAGGCAGGAATCCGCTATGATTCTTCCGTTGTAGCGCTCTATCGTCTCGGTGTAGCCGAGCGAATCTGCGAGGGCCTTAACGGCCCTGCTCGCAGTGATGAAGAGGGGTATCTTCAGGGGTCTGCCACGCATTTTCAGGAGCTCGGCTATCTCCTTAATCTCCGCCAGGGAAGCGTGGGGACAGCCGACGAGGATTATGTCAATGTCTCCCCAGTCATCGGAGAAAGCTTCCCTAACGGCTTTTACGTCGCTTTCCTCAACGGTTATTGTCTCAAGTTTATCCGTTACGGCATCGCGGTACTCCGGAGTCTCGCCCTCGACGTGGTAGAGCGCCACGCTCCCGCTCGCCGCCATCGCCGCGCCGAGCTCTTTCAGGAACTCGACCCTTTCGGGCTGGATCCCCCGGAGGTAGGGTACGTCATTGCCAAGGGTCTTCCCGAGGTGGTAGCCCAGGGCCGAGTAATCAACGAACGTCCTCACCTTCGCCTCAACCTCAACTACCACCGTCGCCTTTCTGTTCTCGTCGAGGTGGAGGCCGTAGTTGGGAGTCTTTCCAACTATCGCTGCCGCTAAGCTCGAGGGCCCACCCTCGCGGTTGGTTCTCGCGCCTACGATGGAGTTCGCGAAGCTCACAGCTGAACTCTCGCTCCAGGCAAGGTGGTCGCCGAACTTCGGCAGGTTCGCCCCGTAGTAGGGCGTACAGGTTGAGGTGGTCTCTATTCCCATTGCCCTGTAAAGCTCAAGAACTTCCCTCTGCTTCTCCATGAACTCGTCGTCGCCTATTCCTGCCGGGTTCAGCGTTGTGTAAACGCTGACCTTTGCGCCGGCGTCGGCGAAGTCCCTCAGGAACTCCATTCCGGCGTCGCCTATGTTCTTGTAGGAAACGCCCGCGATCTGAGCGCTCTTTATCGGAATGAGCCTGTCGGCGCCGTAAATTTCGCCGAGGGCGACCAGTATCTCCATGGCCTTCTGGAGGGCGTAGCCGTACTCCCCCGCCAGAACCAGCTCCTCCTCTTTCGTCAGGTACATAGCACCACCGGGGAATTAAGGGTGTCTCCAAATATAAAGCCCGCTCCGAAAAATTTATAAACCCACTCCCGATGACTAACTAACGGGTCAAGCAGCGGGGTGGGGCAGCTAGGAGTGCCCGCCGGGCTCATAACCCGGAGGTCGGAGGTTCAAATCCTCCCCCCGCTACCATGTTCATTTCTGTGCGTTGGTGTCTTTGTTTGTACAGTAGTGACTGTGTGTATGCTCGGCGATGGAGTAAACTTTTTATTGTTGCACGTGTTACGTTAATCGATAGTCATGAGAAAAATTAAAGATCTGGATGTAAATGAACTTCACGAGGTTGTTGAGAGGGTAAAGCTCCTGCGTTCTTTGGGATGTTCCTATGGCAAAATCGTCGATATCATAGCCGATGAGTACCGGCTCAGACTTTCAAAGGCAACAGTGATCCGCTGGTGCAAGGGCACACACGACCCGTTCAACCGGATTAAACGCATCGTGACAGAACCTTCACCGGAACTTTCCTATGTAATCGGAGTTTATCTGGGCGATGGGAGTATTCACAGGAAATCCAATGGAAAGTATCTCATCAAGCTTAAGGTCATTGATGAAGAGTTCGCTAATGCGTTTGCTGAGTCACTTCAACGGTTGGGAGTCAAAACAACTGTGGGTCTTGAAAGTGATTCGACCAGGGTGGATAGGTTCTATGTTGAAGGGAGCAACAAAACATTGTTTCAGCTTTTAAGCAGCTCAAAGGAGACCCTGTTCTCCCTGTCGGAGAGGTATCCGGTGCAGTTCCTCAGGGGGTTCTTTGATAGTGAGGGATTTCCAACTGTGAATGCCGGGAAAACGTTCGATGTTAAAGTCGGGGTCGTCAACTCAGACGTTCAGGTTCTGAAATTTGCCAAGAAACTCCTTAAAGAACTGGGGATTCGTTCACGGATGGTAAAGTTATACTCTAAAGGTCACGAATTCACGATTCGAGGAGAGGTGTACACCTCAAACGTTGATATGTTCGTCCTGTGGATTTCACGCTTTGGGGATGTGGTATCTTTTTATGAAAACGTTGGTTTTACGGCAACGAGGAAATCAGAAAAACTTCGGAGAGCTATAGAGCTGAAGGAAAGTTATCCTCCAGCAGAGGCTATCAGAATGTGGCTAATCGAATACGAGAAGCGTGGACGGGGATACGTCAAGAGGGCAAACCTTTTTAAACCTCCCATCAATTCCCAACGCGAAGGGGCGGCTGGCGGGAGCTGGCCGTCACCGGGAGGTGTATGGTATGGCAAGGATACACGCGAGAAAGAGGGGTAAGTCTGGTTCTAAGAGGCCACCGAGGACCGCTCCGCCGACCTGGGTCGAGTACACGGCGGAGGAGGTCGAGGGGCTCGTTATCAAGCTCAGGAAGGAAGGCTACAGCGCTGCTATGATAGGAACCATTCTCCGCGACCAGTACGGCATTCCGAGCGTCAAGCTCGTCACCGGCAAGAAGATAACCAAGATACTCGAGGAGAACGGCCTAGCGCCCGAGATTCCCGAGGACCTCATGGCTCTCATCAGGAAGGCGGTTAAGCTCAGGAAACACCTTGAGCAGCACCCGAAGGACAAGCACTCCAGGAGAGGTCTCCAGCTCACCGAGAGCAAGATAAGGCGTCTCGTCAAGTACTACAGGAGAACCGGCAAGCTGCCGGCGAAGTGGCGCTACGATCCGGAGCAGGCCAAGCTCCTGGTCCGCTGATCCCTTTCCTTCTTCTTACCCGGTGATGCCTCGTGGATAGGGGGCCGTTTTTGGAGCGGGCCAGGGAAGGGGCAGAGCTAATCAAGATGCACATCGAGCTAGGGCACACCATAAGGCTCATCTCCCACCGCGACGCCGACGGAATCACCGCGGGCGCGATTTTAGCGAAGGCCGTTGCTAGGGAAGGAGGGAGCTTTCAGCTCAGCATAGTCAAGCAGCTCAGCGAGGAGCTGATAAAGGAATTGGCAAGTGAGAGGCACAGGATATACGTCTTCAGCGACCTTGGAAGCGGCTCGATTGAACTGATAGAGAAGCACCTCGACTTCGCAACGGTTGTCGTTGCCGACCACCACCCGCCGGAAAAGAGCGAGTTTTCCACCGAATCCCACGTCCTCGTGAACCCCGTCCCCTTCGGGGCCAACAGCGTCCGCGACCTGAGCGGTTCCGGTGTTGCCTACTTCGTGGCGAGGGAGATGAACGAGAAAAACAGAGATTTGGCCTACATAGCAATCGTGGGCGCTGTCGGCGATATGCAGGAGATAGACGGGACGTTCCACGGGCTGAACCTTGAGATACTCGAGGACGGCAAAAAGCTAGGAATACTCGAGGTGCGGAAGGAGCTCAGGCTCTTCGGAAGGGAGAGCAGACCCCTCTACCAGATGCTGGCTTACTCAACCAATCCCGAGATTCCAGGGATAACAGGCGACGAGAGGAACGCCATAGAGTGGCTCCGCGCCAGGGGCTTCGACCCGGAGATGAGGTACTGGCAGCTTCGTGAGGAGGAGAAGAGGAAGCTCCACGACGCCCTTGTGATACACCTCATAAAGCACGGTGCCCCCAAGGAGACGATAGACAGGCTCATAGGCGACGTGGTGATAAGTCCCCTCTATCCCGAAGGCGATCCGAGACACGAGGCGAGGGAGTTCGCCACGCTCCTCAACGCCACCGGGAGGCTGAACGCCGGAACGCTGGGCGTTGCGATATGCCTCGGCGACGAAGATGCCTACAGGAAGGCCAGGAAGATGCTCGACGACTACAAGAGGGAGCAGATAGAGGCCAGGAAGTTCATAATCCAGAACTGGGGCATGGCCGACGAGGGTGAGCACGCCTACGTCTTCTACGCCGGCAGGAACATAAGGGACACGCTCGTGGGTATAGCGGCCAACATAGCCATAAACGCCGGCCTGGCCGACCCCGAGAAGCCCGTCGTCGTTCTGGCGGACAGCGACGAGGACGAGAACCTGGTGAAAGGCTCGGCCAGAACCACAGAGAAGGCCCTCGCAAAGGGCTACCACCTGGGAGAGGCACTGAAGGAAGTGGCGGAGAAGCTCGGCGGTGAGGGCGGCGGGCACGCGATAGCAGCAGGAATACGCTTCCCTAAGGGCAGGATAGACGAGTTCATACGGTTGTTTAACGAGGCCTTGGCCAGGCAGGTCGGGGAGGGAAAGGGCAGTGAAGATTGAGGCTAGGGCGGAGATAGCCTGGCACTACGGCGACCCCAAGAGGGCCGAGGCCATTGCCCAGGCGCTTGAGGTGGACAACGCGGGCCTCCCTGAGGGCCTAAAGAAAAGTTTAAATGTGCTAACCCAATGGGAAGATGGGGACGTCATAACAAAGGTTAAATACTCGGGTGAGATTGAAACACTCATCAAAGCGCTGGACGATTTGGTGTTTTCAATCAAAATCGCCGAAGATGTTACCGAAAAGGTGTGAAGCGGAGGTGTTAAGATGGCGAAAGGTAACCCCAGGAAGAAGGCTGCCGCTACCAAGGACAAGTGGAAGAGCAAGGAGTGGTATATAGTTTACGCTCCGGACTTCTTCGGAAGCAAGGAGATAGGCCTCACCCCGGCCGATGAGCCGGAGAAGGTAATCGGCAGGGTCATCGAGACCACCCTCAAGGACCTCACTGGAGACTTCACCAAGGGCCAGGTCAAGCTCTACTTCCAGGTCTACGACGTCAAGGGCCAGAACGCCTACACCAAGTTCAAGGGCCACACCCTCGCGAGGAGCTACATAAGGAGCCTCGTCAGAAGGAGGACCACCAGGGTCGATGGAATATTCAACATCACCACCAAGGACGGCTACAAGCTCCGCGTCATGGGCATGGTTATAGCCTACCGCAGGATCCAGACCAGCCAGGAGAGGGCCATCAGGGAGATCATCAGGGACATCATCTACAAGAAGGCCGAGGAGCTTGACTTCAAGGACTTCGTCCTCGAGGCCGTCAGCGGCAAGATGGCGGCTGAGATAGCCAAGGAAGCGCGCAAGATATACCCGATAAAGAGGGCCGAGATAAGGAAGATAAAGGTCCTCGCCGAGCCGGAGGCTTGATGCCTCCAACTCTCCTTCTCTAAACCCGTCCTTCTCTCGGCAGACTTTTAAAGTTCTATCCAACCCTTCTCTGGAGGTGGGAGAGTGAAGTTTCTCGTTAAGACCCAGCGGGGAATGGAGAGCGTCGCGGCAAACTACATAAGGGAGGCCCTTCCAGATGCCAGCGTCTGGGCGTCTCCGATGGGCTACTCGGGTCTGGTCATTGTTGAGACCGACGAGGAGAACGTGGAGGAGAAGATACTAGCGATCCCGGAGGTCGAGAGGATCATTCCCGTCATCGTCGAGGTTCCGGCAGCGCTCGAGAGGATAGTCGAAAGCGCCGAAAAGCTTGCCCCGCTAATAGGAGCGGACGAGACTTTCGCTGTGAAGACGAAGAGGCGCGGAAAGCACAGCTTTTCAAGCCTCGATGTCAATAGGGAACTGGGGGCAAGGATAAGGGAACTGAGCGGCGCTGATGTAAACCTCAGCTGGCCGGACAGGGTTGTTCAGGTGGAGATAATCGGGGACAAGGCTTACCTCTCTGTCCTTCCCGGAGAGGAGTTCAGGAAGTTTACCCCGGACAAGATAGACGCGAGGAAGCTCTTCCGCAAGGTCACGCTCGTCCAGATGCCATACTGGGGCGACTACAAGGCCTGCCGTTCCTTCGGTGAGAAGATAGGTCGGGCCGCTCAGGCCTTCGAGGTGAAGGAGCTCGTCATAGCCCCCAAGGAGAAGATGGACGCCTTCGAGCTGGCCGAGTTCATAAAAGGCGTTAAAATCGGCCAGGAGAGCAGGTACCAGATACAGCGCGAGGCCTATCCCTGGAAGGTCGAGAAGGTTCCCGTTTCAGTGTGGGATCTCTATCAGGTCGTCAGGGACAAGAGGCGGAGCAAGAGGCTGCTCATCATCACCGACCCCAAGGGACCAACTCTGGCCGAGGTGAAGGGGAGCCTCGCTAAGGACATGTTCTACGCCAGGGAGGTTGTGATCTTCGTCGGCTCCCGCGAGGGCATTCCACGCGGTCTCTTCCGCTTCGCCGACTACGTGGTTGATTTGGCCCCATACATGACCTTCGCCACTGAGCACGGCATTCCCGCTGCCCTCGTCTCGCTGTGGGAGGTCTACGAGGAGTACCTGAGGGGGAGGGGAGAGGCGAAGGATGAGTGATCCTTTTCTATCTTTCCGGCGTCAGCCCCTAAGGTCCTCCTCACCGGTCGGGAATCCGCCGTAGTCATCATTCGCCGCGTTGAATTTTCCACTGTGTTCTTAAATCTCACGCGAGGGCGTAGAAGAGGCCCGCACCGATGAAACCACCCATCAGTGAGGCGAGGAAATTGGTGGAGTTGTTGTCGGTTATCCCCTCGTTCTCCAGCGTGGCGCCTATGAGGCTGTCGATGTTCACGCCGATGAAGCCTCCGAGAGTAACGGCTAGAAGCATCGTGGCTTTCTCCGCCGTTAGTGGAAGGGCGAAGAGCGCTATCGCCAGGGCCCCAGCAAAGGCGAACAGTTCTCCAGCCCACGAGACGGCGCCGTTGGTGCCGGGCTTTGCAGGCTTGAGATTGGTTATCAGCTTGGGACTCTTTCCAAAGACCTTGCCTAGCTCACTGGCGAGGGTATCCCCGTTGGCGGTCGCTATCGCGGCGAAGACTGCCGCCCAGAAGACGTCCATGTTGGAAAAATGTTCGAAAATAAGAAAGATTGCAGCTGCCAGGCCGTTTCCAAGGACGTTACCCCAGCTCCTAATACCGTTTTTATCCTGCGCCGCCCCAAGCTGGGTTTTTTCCCGGAACCTATACTTTGTAGCGAGAACACCAAGAATAACGAATGTCACCATCGCCAGAAACGGGTAAAGTCCGCCGAGCTCTATGACCACCAGCCCGAGAGCGGTCGCCGCTACTGCGCCCTTTGCGTCGAGGGCCTTGAAGTGGTACGAGCCGAAGCCAAGGCCCGCAGCCACTGCCACGTCCATAGCTATTCTCTCGAGCATCACTGTCACCTTTTGGAGAAGTTGGGAGGCTCCTTTATTATTCTTTCCTTCGGCGGGTGACGAAGGAATTAAAGGAAATCAAAGAACCTCGAACTTGATGGTCTCGGTGATGAATGTTATGTCGAGCTTGTCGATTCCCGGTATCTTCTTGGTGACCTCTGCGATTATCTTCTCGAGCTCCTTCATGTCCTTCGGCCCAACGATGTGGACAACGAGGTTGTGGGAGCCAAGGGCGCGCTGGACTATCTTGATGTTCTCGTCCTCGACGAGGGTGGAGATAACCTCGTCGATGCTGACTGACGGTTTGACGGTTATGCCAAGGATAACGTGGACGTAGCCAAGGGCGTCGTAGTCCGGTATGACGGTGTACTTCTTTATGACGCCGTTCCGCTCGAGGCGGTCCATTCTCCTGGATATCCTCTGCCTAGTGGTGCCGAGGATCTCGGCGAGCTCTTTGTAGGTGAGGCGGGCGTTCTTTGAGAGTAGCTTTAGAATGCGGATATCGATTCCGTTTATTTTATCCGCCATCTTGTCACCTCCCCCGTATTTAATCGGGAGTTGCCGCTGGATTATAAAAATGTTTCTATACCTTGGATTATCCACAATCTCGAAGTCACCCGTCCGGGCATAAAGCTCCCCTAATTAGGAGCTATAGCATAACCGGTTGTTATGGTAAAATGAAATTATCCCCTTTTGACATCATCGACATCTTTCCACCGGCTTGAATCCCTGGCCAGGTACTTCTCCACGCTCTCTCCGAGGGCCTCGAGCAGGTCTATTCCGTAGTAGTTGGCGATGCAGGCCAGGGCAAAAAGGGTGTCGCCCAGTTCCTCCCTCAACCGCTTTCTATCGCCTTCTCCCTTGATGCCCTCAATCTTGAGCAGCTCGTCCGCCAGTTCGCCGACCTCTTCCATCAGCGCCGCCAGCATCTCAAAGGGGCTCCAGTAGCCCCCGAACTGCTTTATAACCCTGTCCACTCTCTCCTGGTGCTCGTTCATCTCTCACACCAGCTCGACCCCGACCTTCTCAAGGTACCTCTTGAGGACCTCGCGGTTGGTCCGGTAGAAGTGCATCTTGCCCTCTTTCCTGACCTCTATCAGGTTCAGCGACCTCAGGGTGCGGAGGTGATGGCTGATGAGGGTCTGGTCCTGCTCCAGTATCAGCGAGATTATGCAGACACAGAGCCAGTTGTCCTTGAGGAGCTTGAGTATCTTGAGCCTCAGGGGGTTGGAGATGGCCTTGAGGAACTTCACCACGTCCTCCTCAACCTCGGTGTCCACCTCCCTGTCAAGTGCCGGTATGCCGCACGTTTCGTGACACTGCATCACGGTTCTTCTCTGCTTCTCGTCCAGCCTGTCCAGAATATCCCCCACCTTCATGCCCAACACCAAAACCCCTAGCGTGCCAACCTTTTTAAGAATTTTCACATGAACGTGACCTCTTGATCACTCTACGACCTCTATCTTGACTGCCTTTCCATCGCTCCTATAAGCCCTGACCGAGTCCTCCGTGAAGGGGTACGCTATTATTAGGTGCACGCCGCCGAACTTCGAGAAGAAATGCAGATCCGCCCCGGACGGCCGGGGGTTCGGCCCCGGGTGGGAGTGAACGGTCCCCTTTACACTCTCATCGTGGGGAAGGAGCCAGGTATCAAAGAATGCCGAGTTCCTTCCGAAATGGGGGTTGGGTGCTATAAGAACCTCCTCAAAGATTCCGTCCCTTTCCCTGAGAAACCCTGCGAATTCGTTGGGATAAAAGCCCCTGGCCAGCTCGAGCAGGTACTCGAGCAACTCCCGCCTTATCCTGACCTTTTCCATGCTCCCACCTTCATTAAAAATTGGGTCAAAGAACTGCCACCGCCTCTATCTCGACGTCCACCCCCTTTGGGAGGTTCGAGACCTCAACGACAGCCCTTGCGGGTCTGGAGGTCGAGAAATACCTCTCATAGACCTCGTTGAATCGGGCGTAGCCCTTCATGTCCCTGAGGTAGACGGTCACCTTGACGATGTTCCTCGCGCTCCCTCCGGCGGCCTCAACAACCGCGAGGAGATTTCTGATGGCTCTCTCCGCCTGGGCCTCTATCGGTCCATTCACGAGCTCCCCGGTCTCAGGATCTATTGGAATCTGCCCTGAGACGAAGAGAAACTTTCCCTCGGCGATAACTCCCTGGCTGTAGGGCCCTATCGGGGCAGGGGCCCTTTCCGTGAACACGACTTCCTTCTCCATGCCAATCACCTCACGTCGAATCAGCGAAGCGAAGACTCCTCACGGCGGCTGGGGCACCGCTCGGGTGTCCTCGGCGTCATCATCTTCTCTCGGTTCACTTCTTCTCCAGGTACTTTTCCAGGCTCTTGGCCGGAACATCGAGGGAAAGGCCTATCTTTTCGAGCGCCTTCCTCAAGGCGTAGACCCTCGCGTGCTCGACGAAGGGTTCGGACGCGTAGTTCTCGGCTGGAAAGTGCCTGTACTTCTCAACGACGGCGGGAATGTCCGACTTTCTAACCTTCTTGAACTCGCCGAACCAGGAGTCAATTCCATCGACGTCGATTCCAGCGTAAACGGGGAGCTTAGCGGTTATGCTCTCGTTTATGCTCGCGAGGAGCCTTGCAACGTCCGCCATGGGGGTCTTGTCGTCGATTATCAGCCTCCTGACGGCCCTCCACTTGCCGTGCTCCGCGCTGAGGTGGAAGGCGGTAAAGTTCACGTGGTCCTCGTTGTAGGGGAACACTATCCTGACCTCGGTTAGGGGTTCCTCCGGATAATCGATGGGCACTTTTCCAGACAGAACCCCCCTGACCAGGAGGGCCCTGGCGACATCAACGAGGAGTTTCTTGAGCTTCTTGTCCTCCTCGAAGACAAGCTGACCCAGCTTCCTTGCGGTTCCGGGAGACTTGAGGGCGACAATGGCATCGCTCAGATCCTTCCTACCCATCTCCTCCGCGAGGCTGGCTATGCCGGCCACGTTCATGACCTCGGTGAGGTACTCTGGAATCTTGGCGTTTACGGTGTTGGCTATGCTGGCTATGAAGTGGGCGATCTTTTCGTCCTCCATGTCGATGAGCCTGTCCGCGACCTTCCAACTTCCGTGGCGCGCGGTAAACACTATCTGATCCTCAACCTTCATCGCTCTCACCACCCCCTATGGAGTCCAAGGCATATTTTAGCTTTTTCTTATCCCGCTCAAAAAAGTTATAAATCGCCCCGGGAATCCAGACTTAGAGGAAGAAAAGAGGGAAGCGGTATGGGGGACGAAGAGAAGGTTAAAGAGGCCCTGGCCCCCAGGGAATACGGCGAGAGCCTCGAGCTGGGCGTTGAGTTCAGCACGACCGAGGAGATTAAGGTTCCTGAGAAGCTAATTGACCAGGTCATCGGGCAGGAGCACGCGGTTGAGGTCATCAAGACGGCCGCCAACCAGAAGAGGCACGTTCTCCTCATCGGCGAACCCGGAACCGGAAAATCAATGCTCGGTCAGGCGATGGCTGAGCTTCTCCCCACCGAGAATCTAGAGGACATACTCGTCTTCCCGAACCCCGAAGACGAGAACATGCCAAAAATTAAAACCGTCCCGGCCTGCCAGGGGCGGAGAATAGTCGAGAAGTACCGTGAAAAGGCCAAGAGCCAGGAGAACGTGAAGTCATATATTCTCCTCTTCGTTATGTTCACCGTGATGCTAGCCCTCTTCATCGACTTCAACGCCACGACCCTTCTGATGGGCCTCTTTGTCGTCATACTCACCATAATGGCCCTCTCCAACATGCGCCTCAAGGGCTCCGTCCTCGTCCCCAAGCTCCTCGTCGATAACTGCGGCAGGAACAAGGCCCCCTTCATAGACGCCACAGGAGCGCACGCGGGAGCACTGCTTGGCGACGTGAGGCACGACCCGTTCCAGAGCGGTGGACTCGGGACGCCGGCCCACGAGCGCGTTGAGCCTGGAATGATTCACCGCGCCCACAAGGGAGTACTCTTCATAGATGAGATAGCTACTCTATCCCTTAAGATGCAGCAGAGCCTCCTCACCGCGATGCAGGAAAAGAAGTTCCCGATAACCGGCCAGAGCGAGATGTCGAGCGGCGCTATGGTTAGAACCGAGCCAGTACCATGTGATTTTATACTCGTCGCCGCAGGAAACCTAGACACCATCGAGAAGATGCACCCCGCTCTGCGCTCGAGAATCAGGGGATACGGTTACGAGGTCTACATGCGCACCACGATGCCCGACACGCTTGAGAACAGAAAGAAGCTCGTGCAGTTCGTGGCTCAGGAGGTCAAACGCGACGGCAAGATTCCGCACTTCACCCGTGATGCGGTGGAGGAGATAGTGAGGGAAGCGCAAAAGCGGGCCGGCAGGAAGGGCCACCTCACGCTTCGCCTTCGTGACCTCGGCGGTATCGTCAGGGCGGCCGGGGACATAGCAGTCAAGAAGGGCAAGAAGTACGTCGAGAGGGAGGACGTTATAGAGGCCATCAGAATGGCTAAACCGCTCGAGAAGCAGCTCGCCGACTGGTATATCGAGAGGAAGAAGGAATATCAGGTTATCAGGGCTGATGGAAGCGAGATTGGGCGGGTGAACGGTCTCGCCGTCATCGGCGAGCAGAGCGGCATAGTTCTTCCGATAGAGGCGGCCGTTGCCCCTGCCGCCAGCAAGGAAGAGGGCAAGATAATCGTCACCGGAAAGCTCGGTGAGATAGCGAAAGAGGCCGTCCAGAACGTCTCGGCGATAATCAAGCGCTACAAGGGAGAGGACATAAGCAGGTATGATATCCACGTTCAGTTCCTCCAGACCTATGAGGGCGTTGAAGGAGACTCCGCGAGCATAAGCGTGGCAACCGCTGTAATATCCGCCCTGGAGGAGATACCGATAAGACAGGACGTGGCCATGACTGGTTCGCTGAGCGTCCTGGGTGAGGTGCTCCCGATAGGCGGTGCCACGCCAAAGATAGAGGCGGCTATCGAGGCTGGAATAAAGACTGTTATAATACCCAAGGCCAACGAAAAGGACGTCTTCCTCAGCAGGGACAAGGCGGAGAAGATACAGATATTCCCCGTCGAAACCATCGACCAGGTCCTTGAGATCGCTCTGGTTGATACCGAAAAGAAAGAGGAGCTCCTTAGGCGCATAAGGGAAGCCCTCCCCCTCTCCCGATGAGCCCCACAGCACGGCCTTTTCTTTCCCTTTACATTCAGTTCACACACGTGTCCAGAAATGCTTAAAAAACGTCCCAATCACGTTACCCAAGGAGGTGAGCTAATGCTCAAAGTTGAGAACCTTCACGTCTCGGTAGATAACAAGAAGATCCTCGATGGGGTGAATCTGGAGGTTCTTCCCGGCGAGTTTCACGTTGTGATGGGTCCTAACGGCAGTGGAAAGTCCACGCTGGCGCTCACGATAGCCGGCCACCCGAGGTACTCGGTTGATGAAGGGAAGATAATCTTCAAAGGTGAGGACATTACGGAGCTTGGCCCGGACGAGAGGGCTAAGAGGGGGATAATGCTTGCCTTCCAGCACCCGCACGAGGTTGAGGGGGTTAAAATAATCGAGTTCCTCCAGCAGGTTCTCGCGGAGCTCAAGGGACTGGACCCCGTTGAAGCCTACGACCTAATAGTTGAGAAGGCCAAGGAGCTGTGGTTCCGGGAAGAGGACCTGCACCGCTACGTGAATGTGGGATTCTCCGGCGGCGAGAGGAAGAGGCTAGAGCTTCTCCAAGCCCTACTCATAGAACCCAGGCTTCTCATACTCGACGAACCAGACAGCGGTGTGGACGTTGATTCCCTCAGCGTCATTAGCAGGAAGATTGAGGAGCTTCACAGGAAGGGAACGGCGATACTCCTGATAACTCACTACGGCAGAATACTTGGCCACCTCGACAGAGAGAGCCTGAAGGTTCACGTCATGAAGGACGGCAGGATAGTGAAGACCGGCAGTGGAGAGCTCGTCGATAGGATAGAGAGCGAGGGCTTCGGCGGGATATTCGAGGAGGTGAGAGAATGAGCCAGATATCCCTCCAGGAGGCCAAGGAGATAATATCCCAGGAGATAGAGGAGCTCGCGAGGAGGAACAGGGAACCGGAGTGGATGACACGGATAAGGTACAAAGCTTTGGAAGCCTTTGAGAAGGCCCCACTCAACGACCCGCTCATAAGCGAGGAGGAGCTGCTCCAGTTCATCGCCAAACCCGAGATAGAGGGCCTTCCTGATCACATCGAGAGCCTCGATGACCTCCCTCCCGAGATGAAGGCTTTGCTCGACAGACTTGGCATCTCCGAGGTCGAGCAGAAGTACATAGCCGGCCTGGCCGTCCAGACGGACACGGGTGTAATCTACAACGAGTTCCTCAAGGAGTGGGAGAAGAAGGGGTTGATAGTGCTCCCCATGGAAGAGGCCGTTAAGAAGTACCCCGAGATCGTCAAGGACCACTTCCTCAGGCTCTTCCGCGCCGACGAGAGCAAGCTTACCGCCTACCATACGGCCGTCTGGAACGGAGGGATATTCCTCTACGTCAAGGAGGGACTCAAGGTCCCGTTCCCGCTCCACCTGTTCTTCCTTATCCAGGAGAGCGCTTTGGCCCAGGCCCCCCATATAATCATAATAGCGGAGCGCAACAGCGAGTTCCACCTCATAGAAGGCTGCACCGCCCCGGTGCTCGTCAAGCACTCCCTGCATCTCGATATGACTGAAGCATACCTCCACGACGGGGCGAAGGCCCAGCTCACGGTACTCCAGAACTGGCCGGAGTACGTCCACACGAGGCCGATGACGAGGGCGAAGATAGGAAAAGGCGCGCGCTTCATCAACACCACCGTCGGCCTGGGAACCGGCAGGAGCAACGTCGCCAACCCCAAGTACTGGGTGGACGAGAACGGCTACGTGGAGCTTAACGGAATACTCCTGGGTCAGAAGGACTGGTACGTCGATCTGGGCGGCGAGATGTACCTCCGGGGCAGGGGAGCGGCAGGAATTAACGCGAGCAAGGCCGTCATAATGGACGAGAGCACCGTGATAACGCGCGGCGTCATAAAGGCGGAGGCGCCGAGGACGAAGGGGCACATAAGCTGCGACGCCCTGCTGATGAGCGACAAAGCGACGATGGAAACTTACCCCGGCCTGGTCAGCAGGGTCGATGATGCCGAGCTAAGCCACGAGGCGGCGATAGGCAAGATACGTGAGGAGGAGCTGTTCTACCTGATGTCAAGGGGACTCAGCGAGGAGAAGGCGACCCAGCTCATCGTCAAGGGCTTCCTTGAACCAATGCTCAAGGACATTCCGATGGAGTTCCTCGTCGAGATAAGGAAGATCATCGAGCTGGCCGTCAGCGGGGGAATGTAACTGAAAAATTTTTCTTTTATTTTCTTGATCCCCAAATTTCTCGCGGTTTTTCGTTAGGAAAACCTAACTAAAGGTTTTAACGGTTCTAGAGTTCGCATTTAGGGTGATAGCATGGATCCGATGGCAAAGGCTTTCGAGGAGGCAAAAAAGAACCCGAAAATGAGGAAAAAGCTGAAGGTAAAGGCCGCTTTTTCGATGCTACTCTTCGTGATGTTCCTGGGTGTGATATTCATAACGGTTGGGACGGCAATTGCCAGTAAAAACGGCAGCTTTCTGGGAATGACCCAGCTCGACTTCCTCAAGCTCCGCGCCCGCTACGGCATCGTCATGATGTTTCTCATAATAATTCACCTGCTGATGAACAGAAGTATAATGAAAAAGGAGCTGGAGATGCTGTTTGGTTGATTCTCTTCGGTTCTTCGATTCAATTTTTATTTAATTCCGTGATTCAGTTTCTGCAAGTTTTTCAACGAGTTCGACCACTTTTGGGAGGGCATTCTCGACTTCCTCGCTCAGCTCCATACCGAGGTCTACCTCTTTCGCGACGACGCCGATGAAGTGTATATCCGCTTTGGCAAGGCGCTCGTCCAGGGCCATGAGGAGCTTAAGGCCGTCTATCGCTCCCATGAAGTGGGCGCTCCTTATCTCCCCCTTCAGCTTCTCGAAGACCTCTTCGCCCCTCAGGTGGATTATCTTTCCGGGCTCAAGCTTTTCGCTCAGGATTGCATCGATGATTATCAACCGCTCCTCGCCTTTGTAGTGGGCGGAGAGCATGAATATGTCCGTTCCAACTTCGAGGACGTTGTACCCCTTCTCCGAGAGTATTCTGCCGGCCTTCAGTCCTATTCCATCGTCCTTCATCAGTTCGTTGCCGAGGGCAAGGATGAGTGTTCTCAAGCTATCACCCCGTTATCAGCTCGACACCTTCTGCCCGTGCGGGGCCTTCAAAGTCGTCATCGAGAGTTGCCAGTGCAAAACCGTGCTCGATGCAGGTTGCAAGAATCAGTGCATCGTTAGGGAGCATGGCGTACTTTTGGATGAGGTTTTTGGCTATTTGAGACGTCCTCCCGCCGAGTTCGACAAAGGCATACTCTTGAAGGGATTCAAAAATCAGATCCAGTTCTGAAGGCAGTCTTTCAGGTTTTCCCTTTATACTCCTCGGGGATACACCAGAATAGAAGCCGATCAGGAGGTAGACAACCTCACTGAAGACTATTGGATTCACGAAAAGGGCGTCACCCGAATCTATGAGACCCAAAAGGATTTTCCTGGCTTTAGGGTTCCCCTTGAAGTGCTCAATAAGAATCGAGGTATCTAGCAAGACGTTCCTCATGCATCTCCCTCTTCATCTCTTTCCATGTTTTGTCTGTCTTGAGTATCCCAAAGAGCTTCTCCATGTTTTTCCGTAGTTTTTCGCGGTTTCTGAGGTATTTGGCCATCTCCTCAACTTCTTTTTTGAAGCTCTCCTCATAACCCTCGGGAACGTTCACCCGGATGACTATCTCTCCCATTTTCCTCCCCAGTCTTTGGTAATTCTCAAGGCCTTAAAAAAGTTGAGAAATCAGAGCCTCGCGACGTGCACCGAACAGGAGATGCACGGGTCGTAGGCGCGGACGACCATCTCCGCGAGGTACTTGAGCCTCTCCGGGTCGTCGTTGTAGTGCTTCTCGGCCATCATTCTCACGTGGACTTCCATCATCGCTAAGTTAAACGCGGTCGGTGTTATTATGTCAGCGTAAGCCACCCTTCCGTCCTTGACCTGGAGGGCGTAAACGAGTATCCCGCGCGGTGCCTCCGTCGTGGAAACGCCGAACCCGTCCCTCATCTCGACCTCGTCCCTCGGCCTTATCGGCCACTTGGCTAGGGCCTCGTCTATGAGGTCGATGGCCCTCTCGGTGAAGTAGACCAGCTCAAGGGCTTGGGCGAGGTTGTTGGCGAAGGGGTTGGTCGGCCTGAGCAACTCCCTGTGGCTCTTGTAGAGCTCCTTCGCCCTTCCGTAGAGGAGCGGGGCGTTGTTGACGACCCTCGATATCGCCCCGACCATGAAGGGCTCCCCGTGGTAGTGGGAGTGCTTGGCGAAGCTGTGCTCGACCACGAACTCCCTTATGTGCTCCTTGTAGTCCTCGCTCGGGAACTCGTTGCCATCGCTGGCCTTTATGTGGTCACCGTAGATCCCGTAGAGGTCTCCCCTAGGCTTCACCGCCAGGTGAGTTATCGGACCCTCAACTTCTTCGTACTGCTCCAGCTTGGAGAACAGCTCAAAGGTGTACTCTGCCTTCGGAAGGGCCTCCTGAAGGCGCCTCTTCATCTTCTCAAGGGTTGCCCTGCCTGGCAGCTTGCCGAAGCCGCCGAGGACGACGTTCTCCTGGTGTATCGCCCTCGCTCCGAGCTCGTCCATCATCCAGCTTCCGAGGTTCTTGAGGTCGAGGGCTATGCCTATCTCCTTCCTGTACTCGTCCACCATCTTGAGCGGGTTGGAGTAGCCTAGGTAGTCGGGGAGAACGAGGAGGTAGAGGTGCAGAGCGTGGCTCTCTATCATGTCCCCGATGTAGAGAACCTCCCTGAGGGCCTGTATCTCCTCGCGCGGTTCAAATCCGATTGCCTTCTCGGCCGCCTCCACCGCGGTGAGCTTGTGGGCAGCCGAACAGAAGGAGCATATCCTCGGGTAGACCGCTAGGGCCTCGTCGAGCTTCTTGCCTATGGTTATGGCCTCGAAGAACCTTGGCCCCTCTATGATGTTGAGCCTGACCTCCTTGACACCCTCGTCGCCCACTATGATCTCCGCGCCACCCTTACCCTCAACGCGCGCTATGTGGTCAACGGTGATCGGAAGGTAGAGGTTCTTCATTCTTCCACCTCCTGGAATATCTTCTCAACCATCTCCTCGAGCTTTGGGTTGTAGGCGTTGAACATCTTCATACGCTCCAGTATCTCCTCCTTGGTGAGTCCCTTCTCCTTGAACGTCCTGGCGAGTGAGTCGAACCAGGCAACATCGTAGCCTATCGCGCCGCGGCAACCGATGCACGCCACCCCGAATCCCGGGCACCTCGCGTCGCAGCCGGCCCTCGTTATCGGTCCAAGGCACGGTTCGCCTTTCTCGATGAGAATGCACGGGTGTCCCTTCAGCCTGCACTCAACGCAGACGGGGTAGTCGATGTCCTCCGGCCAGGAGCCGACGAGGAAGGTGCCTATCGCGTAGAGGAAGTCCTTCTTCTCCGGCGGGCAGCCGTAGATGCGGTAGTCCACCTTGATGTAGTTCTCGACCGGCTCGGCCATCTTCGGCTCGAACTTGACCTTTCCGTCACCGTAGACGGTCTTCCATAGCTCCTCAAGGCTCTTGTCCTTCTCCCAGCTCTGCACACCTCCTTGGACGGCGCAGGAACCGACGGCCACAACGATTTTCGCGTTCTCGCGTATCCTCTTGACGAGCTCAACCTCTTCCTCCGTTGAAACGCTTCCCTCGATGAAGGCTATATCAACCGGCTCGTCCTCGTAGCTGTCGCGCTCGAGCATGTACCAGCAGACGATTTCAGCGCGCGGAAGCAGCTGGAGGAGCTCGTCCATCATAGCTAACTGGAGCTGGCAGCCGTAGCATGAGGTGAGGGCGTAAAAGCCGATCCTAATTTTCTTCTCCTCCATCTCCACCACCTCAGTCCAGTAAGCCAGGCGTTGATACTATGTCGAAGTACGTGAAGACCGGGCCGTCCTTGCAGATGTACTTCCAGCTCGTGCTCGTTCCGACGTTGCAGTGGCCGCACTTGCCTATGCCGCACTTCATCTTCCTCTCCAGCGTCACGTAGATGTTCTCCGGCCGGTAGCCGTAGTTGATTAGGGCCTCAAAGACCGACTTGTACATTCTCGGCGGGCCGCAGATTGCCACCGCCGTTTTCTTCGGGTTGGTGTTAGCCTCGACTATGAACTTCTGGGGCCTGCCGTGCCTTCCCGGCCAGTCTGGGTCGCGCGTAACGCTCTGGATTATCTTGACGTTCTCGGCCTCGGCGAGGTCCTTCATCGCTTCGAGCTCCTTGTAGAAGAGCAGGTCTTTTCCATAGCGGGCCGTGTTGATGAAGGTTATGTTGCCGTACTTCCAGCGGTTGTCCATGGCATAGAGGAAGACACTCCTGAGCGGTGCCGTTCCGAGACCGGCGGCGATGAGCAGTAAATCCATTCCCTCCCACTCATCAACGGGGAAGCCGTTACCGTAGGGACCGCGAACGAGGACTGTATCCCCTGGCTGGAGCCTGTGGACGACTGTGGTGACCCTCCCGGCTTTCCTGATGCACAGCTCGAAGAAACCCTTCCTCATCGCGGAGGAGCATATGCTTATCGGAACCTCTCCAACGCCGGGTATGGTGAGCTGGACGAACTGGCCGGGCTTGAAGGTCCACCTCTCGGCTATCTCCGGGTCCTCGAAGCGGAACAGGAACAGCTTTTCCGTCTCTGTTAGCGGGTACACCTTGAGCACTTTAACCTTATGAAGGGCGTAGGGATTCTCGCCGGGCATCATGATCTCCCTTGGAACTACCTCGCTCATATGTCCTCACCCCTTATCTCCGAAGCGTAGGCGAAGCCCCTCTTCGGGATCTCCTCACTTATCTCGGAGGGGCAGGTCTTCTCTTCGAGACCCATTATCGTGCGCAGGTTCTTCACGAAGTTTATTCCCGCAGGGCAGAAGTATGTGCACCTTCCACAGCCGACGCAGTAGCTTATGCCGAGCTTCTCATTGTAGGAGTTCTTGCAGAGGTAGCGGTTCATGAAGCGGGCCTTCTTCGTCGGCCTGAAGTTGTGGCCTCCAGCAACCAGACCGTGGCTCCTGAGCTGGCAGGAGTCCCAGCGCCTCTCACGGTAGCCGGTGTTCCCGTCGAGGCTGACTATGTCCTGCACCTCGTAGCAGCGGCACGTCGGACAGGTGGTGTTGCAGTTGCCGCAGGCGAGGCAGATTTCAGCCTGCTCGTCCCACATCGGGTGCTCCATCTCGAGCTCGAGGAGGTAGCGAAGGTTGCTCCAGTCCTCGTGGTACTTGAAGGCCTTCGAGCGTTTGTTCTCGAACTCGCGGAAGTTGCAGATGTCCTCGGTGGTGACCTCCTCGAAGAGCTTGATGTTCTTGTCCACTATGCGGTGCCCGGTTGGGGTTCCGACGCGGACGAGCCAGCCGTCCGGAAGCTCGTGAAGGAACAGGTCGAAGCCGTCGTCGGCGAAGTCCGTTTCACGGAGGTTGCAGAAGCAGTACTCGTCGGGCATACAGCTGATGCCTATAATGATGCCCTTCTCACGCCTCACCCTGTAGTACTTGTCCGGGAGTTCGTCGAGGTAAACTGTGTCGAGTATCTTGAGGCCAAAGATGTCGCAGGCGTGGAGACCGAAGAGTACGAAGGGTTCAACCTCTTCGATGACCTCCTTGTACTCCGCTTTTGCAAGGTTGAACTCGAAGAGCTTTTCTCTAGGCAGGAAGAAGAACTTCTTTGGCGGCATTATCGTCCTGTTGTAGTGAAACTCGACCTTCCTGACGTCGTCTATCTCCCTGAAGTCGTAGAACTTCTCGGATATCTTAACCGGGGCGTAGAGCTTGCCCCACTCCTTCAGCCTTTCAAGGAACGCGTAGGTGTTCTCCTTCGGAAGCTTAACGTATCTCAACCCAACCACCTCCAATGAACAGGATTATGCACGTGCTCATCTTTATCCCCTCAACTGATGCTTAATCGGCGGATAAAAAAGCGTTTTTAAACCCGAAAATTCTAAACCAAAGGTTTACATCGTTTGTTTAGCCGGACCAAAAGAGAAAACAAAAGGAATTGACTTTTGGGCTTGAACCGCAAGATTTTTATTAGGGTGCCCTAACTGATGATGGTTTTGACATGAAGCAGCTCGTTCCTTGTTGCTGTTCATGCTCACAGTCTCTCTAACTCCCGCTGGGACGGAGCCAGGCTGGGAATGGAGGTACCACGACGAATGCATAGTTTTCTCAATTGCGTTCAGCGGCAACGGTAACCTACCGCTTTATTCGCTCTCCCTCCTGCTCCTGATGGCCCTGGGGTTCATTCTCCTCTCAGTGAGGGCCCTGCGAAAGGCCTATTAGGGCTCTCCCCGCGACATCTTGTCCAGCTTGAGATAGAAGAAGAGGATTATCATGAAGATGGTGATGTAGTAGCTCCACTGGAAGGGTATGACGCCCATTATTCCGAGGGTGTAAATCCCCGTGAGGACCAGAACCACAGCGAGCAGGATTCTGTAGAACGTCTTCCTCTCCATGCTCCCACCGTGGGAAAATAGGGAAGGGAGCTTTTAACGTTATTGAACCCTAATAGATGTCCTCCTCCAGCACCAGGAACGCCGAGGAAACCTTAAAAGCCAGCCCCCTGGCCCTACCCTCCCTTTCAGCGGCTACTATGCTTTTCCCCATCATCTCGGCTATTTCAACGTCGCTCCTCGACTTCGACCTCCTGGAGGCCCCAATGGCGACCTTGAATTCACCGTTTCCTGCTGGAGAGACCCGGACCCAATTCACTTTGACCTCCTCGGTCCCGGAAAGCCTCTCCAGGAGGAACGCTTCCAGCGCCCTTGCCGAAACGCCCTTTCCACCGCTCTCCTTGAGCTTTCCGGCGAGCTCTCCTATCCCCGCCTCGCGGAGTATTCTCTCGACCTCCGCCTCCACCTTCTCCCTGTTTATCGCCGCGGTGTCCTTTCCACCGAGTGGCACCTCGAGAACCCTTCCTCCCCTGACGTGAGTCCTAGGTGCGGGCACCTTCAGCACGGGTTTTCCCGGGGTTCTGGTCAGGCTGAACTCCCTTATCACAACCCTGGTGTCGAAGCCGGTCTCCCGGGATATGGCCTCTGACAGAACTCGCGCCAGCTCGGTTTTTTCCACTTCACCGGCCGAGAATGCCTCCACGTTCCCCCTAACGAGGAGTATGTCCCTACCGGTTGCTCCGTATCTCACGGAAGCCTTCAGCTCGGCCCGTCCAATCGCAACACCGAGGGTCTTGTAGGCCCTTGACACCGCCTTTAGGAGGGCTTCCTCGAGGCGCAGGTAGACGTCGCTCGGGGCGTCGAGGGAATATGAAAACTCCACCGCCGTCGGAGTGTCCCGGGTTTCTGTCTCTCCCTGGAGGTGGTCGAGAAACTCGAACTTGTCCAGTTCTACTATCTCGACGTTTCTCAGCTCCTCAGGCGGTTCGGTGTATTTCTTCACGACCCTGCCGCCCCCGTGGAGGAGAATCTTCTCCCCAGAGGCCCTAACGAGAAGGAGCTTGTTCCCCATATCTTCGAGCCTCTCAAGCAGTTCGTCGAATTTAATTGAGTCGAGCGATTCTATCGCCCGCATGGTATCACCGTTGGTGTTATGTGCATTCGAGTATAAAACAGTTACCTCGAGAATATGTTATGGCATTCAGGGACAAAGAAGAAAAGTGGGAGGTTCAGCCCCCGGTCTCGGCCGTTGCGTTGCAGGCCAGGGGCTGGGGCTGAAGGTTAAAGACGTCGGGGTGCAGGTACTCGGCTATCTCCTCCAGCCCGTGCACTATCCTCGGCCCGGGCCTCACGACCAGGTTCTCGTCGCTGAGGACGTAGACCCTTCCCTTCTTCACCGCATCGACGTCCGCGAGGGGACCGGAGCAGAGGTCTTCGGGCTTTATCCCCGCGTTGGGCGAGATTATTATGACCTCTGGATTCCTGGCTATTATCTGCTCCTCGCTCGCCGCTCCCCAGCCGCTCACATCGCCGAAGATGTTCTCGCCGCCCGCGAGCCTTATGAGGTCATCGATGAAGGTTCCTGCTCCGGCCGTCCAGTAGCCGTTGTAGTAGCTCAGGAGGAAGAAGGTCTTGACCTTTGGCTGGTCGGAGACCATGGAAGTGACGTAGACTACCCTGGCCTTCATGTCGGTCACGACTGCCCTCGCGCCCTCCTCGCGGTTGGTTACTCTTCCAAGGAGCTCGATGGCGTCGTAGACCTGACTTAGGTTCTTGGGGTCGATTACGACGACCGGCGCTATCTTCTCCAGGCTCCCGAGTATCTCCAGCGAGAAGCCGTCCGCGAGAATGAGGTCCGGCTCGAGCGATGCTATTGCCTCGAGGTTGGCGTACTTGCCGTAGCCGCCTATCCTGGTGATGTTCTTAACCGCCGGCGGGAAGTCGTCGTAGTCGGTAACCCCGATGACCTTGTCGCCCGCGCCTATGTAGAAGAGGCTCTCCGTTATGCTTGGAGCCAAGGTGACTATTCTCATAGGCTCGCTCTCGATGGTCACCTCCCTGCCCGCGAAGTCGGTCACGGTGAGCGGGTACTCGATCTTGAAGGCCTCCGGGTGGAGGAGCCGGGCAACGGTCTCAAGGCCCCTGACGACGCGCGGGCTCGGGTGTATCAGGTCGTTCTCGTTCTCGATGACGTAGACTTTTCCACTCTTGGCGGCCTTAGTGTTGTCTAACGGCCCACTGTAGACGTCCTGGACGGTCATGCCACAGTGTGGGGTGAGGATTATGACGTCCGGGTTCCTCTCTATGACCTGCTCGGGACTCACCGTCGGCCAGCCGGTGGTGTCGTTGAAGATGTTCTCTCCGCCCGCCAGCTCAATGACGTCGCTTATGAAGGTTCCACCTCCAGCGGTCATAAGCGGGTTGTTCCAGACGACGTAGAAGACCTTAATCCTGGGCTCGTCCTTCACCGCCGAGCTTATCTCCTCCAACCCCGCCTGGAACTCTGCGGTTGCCCTCTTTGCCTGCTCTTCGGCGTTGAACACCCTGCCTAAGAGGTCGAGGGCCCTTGGGATATCGTCAAGGCTGTGGGGATCCACGATGACGACGGGGGCTATCTTCTCTAGCTGGTCGAGTATCGTCAGCGAGTAGCTGTCCGCGAGAATCAGGTCGGGCTCGAGCGACGCTATCTTCTCCAGGTTCGCATACTGGCCGTAGCCACCTATCCTCGTGACGTTCGCGACCTCCGGCGGGAAGTCGTCGTAGTCGGTAACGCCGACAACCCTCTCAAAGAGGCCGAGGTAGTAGAGGTCCTCGGTTATGCTCGGCGCGAGGGTTACGACCCTCTCGGGGGCTTTCTCGATGGTAACTGTTCTGTTGGCGAAGTCCGTTACGGTTATTGGATAGTACGGCTTCTCGGTCTCGGTGGGCGTAGGGGTGGTCGTTGTTTCGGTTGGGCTGGGAGAGCTGGTGGTCTCGCTCGGGGTAGTGCTGGGAGTTGTGCCGGGAGTCGTGCTCGGAGTGGTTGATGTCTCTCTACCGTTCAGACAGCCCGAGGCAACGACGGCTCCGATGAGGAGCACCAGGAGCAGAAGGGCGGTTCTCTTCATTGCTCATCACCTGGATTAATTGTCCATCACTGGTTTGGCTGGGGGTATATAAAGTTGTTGGATATTTTCGCCATAAAAATTGAGAAGAACTCAGCGCTTTTTAACCAGGAGAAACGCGAGAACCGCCGCACTGAGAAGGAGAATAGCGAGAACTGCCACAAGCCAGCCGCTTCCAGAGCTTTCCTCTGGGGAAGTTGTGGGAGCTTGGTGGGTGGAGGAAGAGGTCGCCGAGTCGGCCGTCCATGACGAAGAAGTCGTCGTGTCCTCGTTCTCCGACGTGGTGGTTGTGGTTCTTCTCGTGGTGGAGGTGGTTGTGGTGGACAAGGTTTCGGCTTTTTCCAGCGTGTAGGACTGCCTGACTGCCCAGTTCAGGAGGTTCGAGACGAACCTCTGCCCGTCGAACAGGTAGTTGCCGTAGCGATTGACCCATATTGGAACCTGGCTCCCGTAGGGGCTCTCGCCGCTCACTATCAGGATTCCCTCGGCCCCGTTGGGGAGCTTCACGAACTCCACCGCGAGAAGCGTGAATATGCCCTTCTCCCAGACTCCGTACGCCCTGGGCTCCGGCGCCCTGTTGTCCTCGATCATTCCGTTCGAGCTTGTGGTGACTATCCTGTAAACACCCTCCGGTATTTCCCCAATTATCAGGGGGTGCCACTTCCCGGAATCATCGACCCACGCGATAACGCCCCCCTCGTGGAAGAGAACCTTTCCCACCTCTCCGATGTAGCCCTCGTTGAGCACGCTCGCTCCGGGCGTGTGGAGGTCAGGTCTAACGAAGCCAGAAACGTACGAGCTTTTGCCGGCGTTGCTGAAGGTGTCCGTAACCGTCGCGTAGTCTATCCTGAGCCTCACCCCGGGTATTGCGGAGAGAAGCTTGTTGGCGTTGTCCTGAACGTACGAACCGTCATCGATATCGGAATCCCCCGAGACCCAGAGAACCTTTCCGCCCAGCGAGAACCACTTCACCACAGCTTTTATCTCATCATCGTCGAGCGGCTCGTGAAGCTGCCCGATGATGAGGACGTCCACGTCTCTGAGGGACTCGTAGGTTATCCTGTCACCTAGGAACTTTGCCCCCGCACTTTCAAGGTCCTGATAGCGGCCGAAGTAGGCCCACTCGTACCAGGAGAGGGTCGGCACGATGCCCTCTCCGATGACCCTGCCGCTTGCGGGGTCCACCACCGGATTCACCAGCGCCACAGTCCCCTCCCCGTGGGAAACGTCCACAGCCACCGTCGCGGCCTTGGCGCAAGGAGCTAGGAGTATGGCGATGAGAACGAGAATGGGAATCCACCTCATCTCGGACACCTCCTCAGGCAGGCTTAAGCCCTGCCTTTGCCTATGCGGAAGATGTCCACCCTCGTGATTATCCCGGTTATCTTGCCCTCCCTGTCCTGGACGAGAACCGCAGGGTGCTCTTCCAAGAGGTACTTGACGACCTCGAGGTCCTCGTCCTCGTTCACTATCGGGAAGGGCTCCTCCATTACCTCCATGACCTTGTGGTCATAGATGTCCTCGTACTCGAGGCTCTGTCTAACGAGGGTTTTCTCCGTAACGGAGCCGACGACCTTGTTGCCCGCTATGACCGGGATCTGGGAGATGTTGTGCTCGTTCATCAGCTTGATGACCTTCTCGACCTTCTCGTAGGGCTTGACCGAGAGAACCGGAGATGACATGACGTCCCTGGCGGTGAGCTGGGCCCTCTTGCACTCGAGGAGAGCCTGAAGGATTCGGTTGAACGTCGAGAGTCGCGGATCGACCTTTCCCGTCTCTAGCTTGGCTATGTACGCCTGGGTCACGCCGGCCCTCTCCGCCAGCTCCTCCTGGGTTATGCCGAGCTCCTTCCGGATTCGCCTTATCTCCTGGGGGTCGATGGGTCGGGGGATTATCACCATAAATAACCACCGGTTATGTCGGCTCTCAAAAACTAAATCCCTCCCGGTTATAAGCCTTCCTCAGAAGTGCGTCGAAGTGTGGGCCGGGCACAGAGGCCCGCGCTCATCGCTCACGCGGGTGGATGCTCCCGGCCCTGTGGGCTCGGCGTGAGCACTCTCCGCTCACGGAACCCGATACCTCGCGGAGGCGGGTAGACCGAGCCCGTGCGAGGAGACGTATTGTCCCCTCGCTGTCGGCGATTGGTTCTATGACCGACCACCTTAAAAACCTGAGCCTCAGCCTGTGGAGATGAGTATCACTCCCAGCACGGCAAGAATAAGTCCTTCAAGTATCTTCCTGTTGGGCGGTTCCTTGAGGATTAATATCGCTAGGGTGGAGGCTATTATCGGGTTTATAGCCGAAACGGGGGCCGATATCTGTGAGCCGACGAGGTTTATCGAGTAGACGAAGAGGTACTGCCCGAGGAGCAGGCCGGTGGCCGCGGCGCCGGTCAGGAGAAGCGCTTCCCGAAGGGTTATCCTCCTCAGCTCACCCGCGTACCTCGGCAGGAACAGTGACACTGCTAAGGCCGCGAACATCATTCTTATCCCCGCGAGCGTGAGCACGTCCACGTAGCCGGTGAGCCAGTCCATAGTGAGTATCGCGAAGCTCCAGGAGATTGGGGCCAAGATCGCGAAGAGAAATCCCTTGGGGTTTATCCTCTCTTCCTCCTCCGCCTTCCTCACGACCACTATCGCGGAAACCACCAGCGCGGCGCCCACGATTATCTGGGCGCTCACCTCCCTCCCCAGGAAGAGGGAAGCCCACAGTATGACCCATAGCGGATAGGTGGAAGTTATCGGAACGGTTCTTGAGACGCCCATCATCTTGAGGGCGTTGAGGTAGAAGTAGTCGCCAATGACGAATCCAAAGGCCCCCGAGACGAAGGCAACCGCGAGCAGCTTTGGCGACAGCTCGGCGACCTTCGAGAAGGTGCCGTTGGCGAGGAATATTGCCGTAAACATCACCGAGACAGCATAGAGGCGGAAGATGTTGGCCGCCACCGGGCTCTTGTCCCGCATTCCGGCTTTTATCAGTATCGTCGATGCCGCCCACGAGAAGGCCGATGCCAGCGCCGCCAGAACTCCGAGGATTAGAGCGTCCATGTTGGTGGGTGGCACAGTTAGCTTAAAAGCTTAACGTTTAGATGTTCGACGAAATGTCGGCAAGCTTATTAAGACCACCGGCAAGGGGGAGGTGATGATGACCTCGGCAGTGCTGACGCAAGGATGATGACGATCTTGAGTGCTGACGAACTGACCTCCCTTCCGTCTTGAGGAGCGAGGTTTTCAAGAGGATAAAAAGAGACAGCTCAGCGGATAATCACGTTGAGCCTCCGCACCTTCATTGAAATTCCGTACTCCCTGGACACGTCCTTGATGACCCTCTGGACCGTGGCGGCTATGTCCTGCTTTATCTTGTCGTCGGAAACTCCGGAGAACGAGCCGAACAGCCCGCCGACGTTCTCCCTTATGAAGCTGGCCTCTATGTCCACGTAAACGGTCGTCCCCTTGACCTCGTGGTTCAGCTTGAGCCACTTGAAGGTGACGCGCGGGACGAGCTTTAGCTCCGCGTGAATCCTGTTCTTGAGGGTCTCCACGGCGGGTTCTATGCGGCTCCTGAGCACGGTCTCCTCGCTTTCCTTCTTCTTTTCCTCCGTGAGGACTGAGAGCTCGTCTATTCCAGCCTCCTTGAGGAGCTGTTCGACCTCCTTCTCCAGGAGGGCCTTCTTCGCCAGTATCTCTGCCGCCTTGCCGCTCTCAACCGGGGCAGCTGTCTGGACGGCGGTGGAGGAGGTGGATTTGGATACCGTCTCCACATCTATGTTGTGGACGGTTATGTAGCGCTTCAGGCTCCTGCCAAGCTCCCTGGCGTGCCTGCTCACCACGTCCTTCACTATCCTCTGAACCGCGTCCTTCGTCATGCTTGTCTCAACAACCAGGGAGAGGTTGATCTCAAACTCCTTGCGCCCCCTGATGTCGAAGTGCGCCTTGTCCACCTTTATGCCAGCGCTCTCTATCTCGTTGATGACGGTTCTCGCGTAGGCGCTGAAGTACGGCCACACGTCCTCGAGAACGGAGAGGGTTATCCTGCCGTCCTTTGTCACGTTGCCGGTCTTCTTCTTGTCCTTGTCCACTATCTCCTGCGGCTTAACCTCCTGACCGTCGATGATTATGCTCACGTCCCTGATTATCGGCTTGACCTCGGCTTCCCTGAGGAGAACCGGTGCGTACTTGCTGACGGCGTGGAGCATTCTCTTCTCCGCTATCTCAACGTCCCTTGAACTGCCGGTTGAGCTGCCGTAGATGTGAACGTTGAGGTAAACCACGCCCTCCCCAACGTTGGCATCGAATTCAATCTTGTTTATCGTGAGGCCCCTTATCCTCTTGGCCTCCCTGAGGAGGTCCTCGGCGTAGACCTGGAACGCCCTCTCGGGAATGCTTCCCCCTGTAAGATTCACAATGACCTCCGGCTTTCCTGCGGGAGCCTGAGGCGCGGGCTTCTCCGCGACGGCAGGCTGGGCTGAAACTGCCACCTGAGACGCCGCCGCTTCCGCGGCCATTGCCGGTTCGCTCGGTTTCTGGGGCGGCTCTTCCTTTACGCTCTCAGAGGGGGGTCCCTCGCCGGAAATCTGGAAGAGTTCGCTCAGGGGGACCTTGGGGGTCTGGGCGTAAACCTCAACATTATCCGCCACGGACAGCTTGAGCTCCAGCTCATCGAGGTCATAAACGTCAACGACCATCGGTTTACCGACGAATGACTTCAGCACGCTTATTGCTTCCTCCCCTGATAGATTTTGCTTCGTGTCCACCACGAGGCACTCCGCGGCCAGCACCTTTGACCTGTCGAGGAGGACCGTTATGTAGTACTTGCCGTCCGATTTCTTAGCGAATATCTTCAGAAATGCTCCGTTGCCCTTGGATAGAGCCTTCTGAATAAGCTCCCCAAGCTCCCCCGCAGATGTTACTACCACGTTTTCCATGAGTGGCCTCTTGTCCGGCAGCTGCATGGTCACCACCATTAGCTATATATATCCCTCGGTCAAAGAAACCCAGAGAGGAGTTTCACCGTCCTAGTATATCGGCGCTTGTATTTAAACATTATTGTGCAAAAAGGTGGGGAACATGCGGGTGCTGGTACTTGGAGGAGGGGCAATTGGCCGTTCCATCGCCGAGTCCCTCAGGGGCGAGTTTGACGTGACGATCATAGAGAAAGATGAAATACGCGCCAAGGCCCTGGAGGAGAGCGGGTTTCACGTCGTCCAGGGGGACTTCTCCTACACCGCCACGCTCCTCAAGGCGGGCATAGACCGGGCCGAGCTCGTTATAATAACCACCATGAACGTGGACACCATCAGGAAGACGGTTTATGTAATCAGGACCAACAACAAGGAGGTTCCGATAGTTACGGTTCTCCCCGATGACCTCGGCCTGGACGATCTCGTGGCTCAAATAAACGAGGAGTACGAGGCCGAGGTCAAGGTTGATTACGCCGTTTCACCAGGAAGCGCTCTCAAGGAAGCCCTGGTCAGGACGGTTGAGCGGATCGGGGAGCGGAAGAACGCGAACCTTCTCGTCAAGAAGCTCAAGGAGCTCAGGAGTCAGAGCGAGTGGCTCCTCATAGTGATGCACGACAACCCCGACCCTGATGCGATAGCCAGTGCGGTGGCGCTGAGCGTCATAGCCCAGACCCTCGGCTTCAAGACCCAGATAGTCTACGGCGGCGAGATAGCGCACCACGAGAACAGGGCCTTCGTGAACCTGCTCGGCATCGACTTGAGGAAGGTATCGCGCGGCTCCTACGAGCTGAAGCGCTACCCGTTCATAGCCCTTGTGGACTGCCAGCCGAACGGAAACCTCACGACCCTTGAGCAGTCTGACTACGAGAGGATAAAGATACTCATAGACCACCACCAGATACTCCAGCACCTCCAGGAGCTTATCCCCGAGGACGCGTTCCTCGACATAAGGCCCGACGTCCACTCTTCCTCGGCGATTCTCGCGGAATACCTCAGAATGCTCAACATCTCGCTCTCCCCCCTGCTGGCGACGGCGCTCTTCTACGGGATATACATAGACACCAAGAAGTTCTCCAAGCTCAGCCACGTTGATTTGAAAGCCATAGAGTTCCTCGCCGGCAAAGTAGACTACGAACTCCTCGACAAGATAGAGCACCCGGACATAAGCACCGAGACTGCCGAGATACTGGCGAAGGCAATAATGAACAGGCGCATCTACAAGAACGTGGTCATAAGCAACGTCGGCTTCATCACGAACCGCGACGCCATAGCCGAGTCCGCCGACTTCCTGCTCCGGTTGGAAGGCATAAATACCGTCCTCGTCTTCGGAATCGTCGATGACAGGATAGAGATATCCGCCAGGACGAGGGACGTCAGGGTGAACATCGGGGCGGTTCTCAGGGAGGCCTTCGGCGACATAGGAAGCGGCGGCGGACACTCCCAGTCCGGGGGGGCGAGGATACCCCTCGGCATATTCAAGCTCGCCAAGGACAAGAGCTCGCTCCTGAGGCTGGCGGAGGAGGCCATAACGGAGAAGTTCCTGGAGGCGCTAAAAGTTAAAGAGGGCTGAGCTCACTCCTCCTTCGCCTTCACCAGTATTATGTCCCCTATCGCGGTGACCCGGTCGTAGGGGACGCCGACCTTTTCTCCAGGCAGGCCCAGGGCGAGCACCTTTCCCCTGCCCCTGTCGATTTCGATTAGAATCTCATCGACGTAGCCGACGTAATAGCCCCTGGTGTTGTAAATCTGCTTGCCGTAGAGCTTCGAGAGGCGCATCACCATTTTAATCACCGGATTAGGTTATTGATGAACGTATTTAAACGTTACCTCACCGTCTCCTCGGGAGGCTCCTGGCCACCTCGAAGGCCCACCTCGCGAAGAGGGCGAAGAAGGCCAGTATTGCCCCCATCACACCGACCACGAAGAGGCTCGCCACGGCTCCCTCGGTTCCTTGGAGGGGTTCGTAGCCCTTGAAGACCAGCATGGCCGTAGCGAAACCGCCAAAGTAGCTCAGGGGCGCGAGGAACATATCGAGGTAGTTTGAGGGACCGATGATAATCATAGCCGCCATGACGGCTGCTATGAAGGCGTAAGCCCCGCTCGGCCCGACGTCGTGAACGGCCCAGGCCGCAGCGAGCAGCGACGTCGCCAGAAAGCCCAGGGGAAATGCGAGCGCAGTTGCCCTAGTCCTCAAAGTGTGCCTGGCTCCAACTAGAAGTCCAGCCAGCAAGCCGACGTAGATCAGGTAAACGAAGCCCTCGTTCCCGGATTCGGGTGAGTAGAAGGCCACCGCCAGGGCGAAGCCCACGAACGCCCCAACTCCCGTCCAGGACATGAGGGACTCCCAATCCAGCCTCATGGTTTCACGACCCGTATGGTTATCCTGTCACCGTCATTGAGGTCGAGCTTTTCCCTCAGGTAAACCGGCGCCACTATCTCGGCTATCTTTGGTGGGTGGACCGTTCTGGAGGGTATCACGATGGCCCCCTCGACCTCACCTATCCTCACGCGGTACGCCTTGACGTCCCCAAAGGTTCTTCCGTCCTTCACGAAGCCCGGGAGAATGACGGGCCTCACGCCGCAGAGGGCGTCGAAGACTGTCTTGGGGAAGAGAACGCGGACGTTCAGCGTTCCAGGATATGGGTCAAAGCCGAGGTACTCCCTTATCAGGCGCGAGTACTGGCGCACGTAGTAGGCCCCCTCGCCGATTCCCGATATTACCTCTCCGATTATCACGCCGTTGTATAGGACGCCGGATATGGCGTCGCACAGCTCCTCCAGAAACTCGAGGCCCTTGGGGCTTATCTCCACGCGGGTCTTCTTTCCATCGACGGACCTCTCGAGCAGGCCCTCCTCTTCCATCTCGTCAAGTAACCTGAGGACGGACTGCGGAGAGGTTCCCAGCTCCTCCGCCAGCTCGCGCATCGTGACCTTCACCTTGTTTCCCACCGCGCCCCTGCGGGCGAGAGAGATGAGCAGTTTTATCCTCTTCATATCCTTCCCCTCTTGGACAGTCTGTCCGCCAGCTTTAAAGGCATGGGATAGCCCTCATCAAGGAGGGACTCCACGATTCTCAACGCCGACTCCAGGTTGATGAGATGCCCGACGCTTACATAAGCTTTTCCCACCCTTTTGAACGAATTCCTCGGGGAGCCTCTCAGGGGTCTCTTGGCAACTCCAATCGTGGGCCGCCCTACCAGGAGGCCAATGTGGGAGGCCAAACCGTATCCCCTTGGGTGGGCTTTTCCATGTCCCTCAACGAGAAGGACGTCAAAGCTCTCCCCCCTGACGGCGAGAAGAACCGGCCGTGTCTCCCTCAGAAAGAAAAAAGTCGGGACGTAAGGGGCCGAAACCTCCATCTCCATGAACTTGGCCTTCACAACGGCACATTCTGGGAATGAGCAGAGGACAAAACCCGCCCGCGCGGTGTCCTCTTTATAAGCCACATCGACAGCCGCGACCGTTTTTATGGCGGACAAATCGAGCGGTTTTTCCACTACCCTCGCGGAGAGCTTTTCCTGGGCTTTGGCCATTCTTCCCAGCTTCGACTCATTAATCACATAATCACCGAATTACTGCTTTATTGGTTTACATAATTCTGCACTTGAGTGAGCTTGTCCTCCAGGCTTTTGCTCAGCTTGGCCCTCGTCAGGTCCTCGAGGGTCCTCTCGAGTATGCCCCTGGCCTGATCCTGCTTCACGCGGACGTTTACAAGTCCCTTCGGATATTCCAGCGTCATCAGCTCCTCGTAGGTTTCCTCCATCGTGCGGTAGGTCTTTTCCGCCCCCTCTATGTCTCCAGCCAGAAGGAGAAGCAGAAAATGCCTCCGCAGCTCACCGATGAAGTCCCCTATTCCGAGGGCGTAATCGGCGTGGGGAACCCCAAGCTCCCCGGGCGAGGGATATTCCTCACCGGTTATGTAGGCAAAGAACAGGCTCGCCTCAACGAACTCCTGGTGGGCGCTCTGAACGTAGCCGGTGTGGTACAGGTCCCTGTGGTCGGAGAGCATCTCCCTCAGCTCCGCAACCTTTCTGCCGGCGAGTTCGAGCCTCTCCCTTGCCCTCTCGACCTCACCCCTGTGGAGCGCCTTTACCGCGTCCCCGCTGAGCCGGACTATCTCCCTCGTGAGTTTGAGGGCTTCCTCCCTGAGTGAATCCTTCTCGTCGAGAACCGCTCTTATCTCTTCGATTATCTCCTTCATCTCCATACTCTCACCGGAGAAAGTTGGAGGGGAACCTTAAAAATGTGGGCTTGGCTGATCCCCCGCCTTCATTGACTGCCCTCGGCCTTCTCCAGCGGTCCGGAGGCCAAGCCCTGTCCGCCCGGCATCGTCGCACCCGCTCATCGCTGCCCGAACGCTCCCGGGCCCGGGCCACCGGGCGTCGTCGGACGCGGTAGAAAAATTTTCAGGAAAAATTTTAAGGGTTTCGGGTTTGATAACCTCCAGGAATATTCGGGTTCTTAATTCATGCCGAAAAGTATATAAGCGGACGAAGGGAGCTGACCATACAAACCCTCCAGAGGTGACGCTCATGGCTGAAAAGGTTAGGAACATCGTCGTTGAGGAGCTTGTAAGGACCCCGGTTGAGATGCAGAGGGTAGAGCTCGTCGAGAGGAAGGGAATAGGCCACCCCGACAGCATTGCCGACGGCATAGCCGAGGCCGTCAGCAGGGCCCTCAGCAGGGAGTACATCAAGCGCTATGGGATTATCCTCCACCACAACACCGACCAGGTCGAGGTCGTCGGTGGCAGGGCCTACCCGCAGTTCGGCGGCGGCGAGGTCATAAAGCCGATTTACATACTCCTCTCGGGAAGGGCCGTCGAGATGGTTGACAGGGAGTTCTTCCCGGTCCACGAGGTCGCGATAAAGGCCGCCCGCGACTACCTCAAGAGGGCCGTCAGGCATCTCGACCTCGAGAACCACGTCGTCATAGACTCCCGCATCGGGCAGGGAAGCGTGGACCTCGTGGGGGTTTTCAACAAGGCCAAGGAGAACCCGATTCCGCTCGCCAACGACACTTCCTTCGGTGTCGGCTACGCCCCCCTCAGCGAGACCGAGAGGATAGTCCTCGAGACCGAGAGGCTCCTCAACAGCGATGAGTTCAAGAAGAAGTGGCCAGCGGTGGGAGAGGACATCAAGGTCATGGGCCTCAGGAAGGGCGACGAGATAGACATAACCATCGCCGCCGCAATAGTGGACAGCGAGGTTGCCAACCCTGACGAGTACATGGCCGTCAAGGACGCCATCTACGAGGCCGCCCGCTCCGTTGCGGAGGAGCACACCGAGAGGAAGGTGAACATCTACGTGAACACCGCCGACGACCCCGAGAAGGGAATCTACTACATCACCGTCACAGGAACCAGCGCCGAGGCAGGTGACGACGGAAGCGTCGGCAGGGGCAACCGCGTGAACGGCCTGATAACCCCGAACAGGCACATGAGCATGGAGGCAGCTGCCGGAAAGAACCCGGTCAGCCACGTTGGAAAGATATACAACCTCCTCTCGATGCTCATAGCCAACGACATAGCCGAGCAGGTTGAAGGGGTTGAGGAGGTCTACGTCAGGATACTGAGCCAGATAGGCAAGCCCATCGACGAGCCCCTCGTAGCTAGCGTTCAGGTCATACCGAAGAAGGGCTACAGCCTGGAAACCATTCAGAAGCCCGCATATGAGATAGCCGACGCCTGGCTCGCCGACATAACGAAGATACAGAAGATGATCCTCGAGGACAAGCTGAACGTCTTCTGATTTCCTTCCCTTTTCATTGCAAAAGTTTTTGAAAACATCAAACGGCAGGATAACCGTTCTGCTTGAGGACCCTCACGAGCTTCGCCTCCTCTAGGGCAAGGGCGACCTTCTCCTTCTTCACCTTCGCGAGCTGGGAAGCGGTGGCCTTCTTCTGGCGCACCAGCCTCACGAGCCTGGCCTCCTCGAGGGCGAGGAGTTCCTTCCTCTTCTTGACGACCTCAAGCCTTTTCTGAAGCAGGGTGGATTTCAACCTCTCCATGGTATCACCTGAATTCTTAAGCGCCCCCGACCTTATAAGCTTTTCGATGAATGCTACATCAACCTTCGACAATCAACGGAGACAAGGATATAAATCCCCCGGCCATAGGGCCACAGGTGGGTGAGATGATAATAGCAGTAACCGGAACTCCCGGCGTTGGAAAGACGACGGTTTCAAAGCTCCTCAGCGAGAGGCTCGGCTACGAGTACGTGAGCGTCAAGGACTTCGCCCTCGAGCGGGGCATCGGGGAGAGGGTTGGGGACGAGCTAGAGATAGACGTGGACGAGCTGGCCGATGCAATGGCCGGGGAATTCAAAGGAAGGGACGTCGTGATAGACGGCCACCTGAGCCACTTCGTTCCAGCCGATGTCGTGGTCGTCCTTCGCGCCCACCCGAGGCTCATCGCCGAGAGGCTCGAGAAGAGAGGCTACCCGAGGAAAAAGCTGGCCGAGAACGTCGAGGCCGAGCTGGTCGATGTTATCCTCGTCGAGGCCCTTGAGGAGAACGAGAACGTCCTCGAGGTGGACACCACCGGAAAAACGCCCGAGCAGGTCGTGGAGGAGATAATCGGTCTGATTGAAAAGGGTATTACGAGGCGCGTTGGGGTCGTGGACTGGAGCGGGGTGTATGACGATGTTCTCCCGTACCTCGACCTCGGTGGCTGAGGGGGTGGTGCAATGAGGATCGTGTCGATCACGGACGTTCACGGGGATAGGAGGAAGGCCGAGGCACTTTCCAGGGTTCTTTCGCGGGAGGATTTTGACATACTCCTCATAGCCGGCGATGTAACCAACTTCAGCAACGCCGAAACCGCGCGGGAGGTTCTCGGACCCCTCCTCGACCTCGGCGTCTCAACTCTTGCCGTTCACGGCAACTGCGATGGCAGGGACGTCCCGGCCCTGCTCGAGGAGCTTGGGGTGGGGGTTCACGACCGGAGGAGGGAAATCAAAGGCGTCGGCTTCATCGGCGTAGGCGGCTCAAACATCACCCCCTTTAACACTATCTGGGAGCTCACGGAGGACGAGATACGGGCGATCCTTGAGCGGAACTACCGGCCTGGCGACGTGATCCTCTCCCACGTTCCGCCCAGGAACACCAAAACGGACCTCACACACTCCGGCCTCCACGTCGGCAGCTCCGCCCTCAGGGAGTTCATCGAGGCGAGGGAGCCGCCACTGGTCGTCGTTGGCCACATTCACGAGGCGAGGGCGGTTGATAGAATCGGCGGGACGGTAGTCGTGAACCCAGGGCCGCTCTTCAGGGGCCACTACGCGGTGATCGATTTCGATGAAAGGGAGAAAAGGGTCGAGAACGTCGAGCTTCTCAGGCTTTAGACGAGCTTTTTCTCCCTGAGAACTTTCTCCATTCTGTCCATAGCTTCCTCGAGCTTCTCGTAGGCAGTGGCGTAGCTTATCCTTATGTAGCCCTCGCCGGCCTTTCCGAAGGCCGAGCCGGGAACAACTGCTACCTTTGCCTCTTTGAGCATCAGCTCGCTGAACTCCTTGTCGGTCAGGCCGGTGTCCCTCACGCGGGAGAATATGTAGAACGCTCCTTTCGGCTTCACGGTTGGCAGGCCCATCTCGTTTAAACGCTTCCAGACGAGATTTCTCCTGCGGTCGTACTCTCTCCTCATCTCCTCAACGGCCTTCCAGCTCCTCGGGTCGTCGAGTGCTTTAGCGGCCGCGTACTGGGCGAAGGTGACCGGGCAGGTGGCGTTGTACATCTGGAAGCGGGTCATCTTCTCGATTATCCACGCCGGAGCCGCCACGAAACCCAGCCTCCACCCGGTCATGGCGAAGGTCTTGGAGAAGCCGTTTACCGTTATAGTTCTCTCGAACATGCCGTCTAGAGAAGCGATGCTGTAGTTCCTTGCCCCGTCGTAGACGAAGTGCTCGTAGACCTCGTCGCTAAAAACCATCAGGTCGTGCTCCACCGCGAAGTCGGCTATCTCCTCGACGTCCTTCCTGGTGAGAACCGCGCCGGTGGGGTTGTTGGGACTGTTGATGATGAGCGCACGGGTCTTCTCGCTCACGTGCTTCTTAAGGTCATCAACGCTAAGCCTGAACTCGTTCTCCTCGTAGGTTGGCACCTCGACCGGCTTTCCGCCGGCGAGGATTACCGCTGGAGCGTAGCTGACGAACATCGGGCTCGGAATGAGGACCTCCTCCCCCTCCCTGAGGAAGGCCGCTAGGCCCATTATGAACGCCTGGTTCGCTCCCACCGTGACCATTATCTCGCTCTTCGGGTCTGCCTCTACGCCGTTCTGCTCTTTAAGCTTCCTCGCTATCGCCTCGCGGAGCATAGGAAGACCTGCGTTTGGGCCGTAATGAGTCATTCCCCTGTCCAATGCCTCCTTGGCGTACTCCTTTATGTGCTCCGGCGTGTCGAAGTCCGGCTCGCCGATTCCAAGGGAGATCAGACCCTCGACGCCTTGGGCAAGGTCGAAAAGCTTTCTAATCTCAGAAGGGTTTACGAGCTCGAGTCTGTCGCTCAGCGCCATGAACATCACCGCTTTTCCTTCTCGGCGATGTTTATAACCTTACCTGGGCGAAAAGATGGACATCGAAGTGCAGATAAAGACGTTGGGGGACACGATTTTGGATAGAGAGACCCTCGATTCAGTTCTCCGGGACCATTCCGGTAGACATCTATGTTTCACCTGGGATTATCTCCTTCTGGGCGTTAGTCCTCCGGATTGAGCATTTCAAAATCCTCCAGATCCCACACGAGCCAACCCCTGCTCCTCAGACTCTCCTTTCCATCAACCTTCCTCGCAACAAGCCCATAGCTTTTCTCCCACCCGTCAAGCCCAACAAGCTCGATCTTTCTTTCAAGGTCCCCAAGAATCCCCCTCGCTTCCCTCTCGCTCAGCTCCTTCCACTTAACCTCGATGGACAGAACCTTGTTCTCACGCTCGTTCAGAGCAAGCAGGTCGATTTCTTCACTCTTGCGCCACCATCTTCCAATCCTGGTGAACCTGAACGGAAGTCTTCCAGCCCTGTTCAGCCCGACCAGAAACTGCTCGGCGACTTTCTCGAAGACGAAGCCGAGGTAGTGGTTGAACTCCACCTTGATGTCCTCAACGACGTCGAGGCCCATCTCGATCTCGCCCCGCAGAGGGTAAACGAAACGGAACCAGAAGGCGAAGAGGTTGTCGCTTATCCTGTAGATTCCCCTCCTCCCACCGGTAACTGGGAACTCCTCAGTTACGTAGCCCATCTCCTGAAGAACACTGAGGTATTTGCCGAGGGAGTTCTTTTCAATCCGCGCCTTATCGGCTATCTGGCCGAAGCGGTTGTAGCCAAGCGCTATCGCTCTGAGAATTGAGAAGTAGCGCGAAACGTCCCTCAGCTCCTCGCGGAGGAGGTATTTCGGCTCGTCGTAGTACTTGGCCCCCTTGGAGAGGACCAGCCTTCTGATGTTCTCCCAGAAGCCGAGACCGGGGTTGTAGTCGGCCCAGTACTGGGGAACACCGCCGAAGACGGCGTAAACATGGATTGCCTCCTCAAGGCTCATCTGGTGAAACTTTCTCGCGCTGAAGAAGTCCATCTCCTCAACCTTCCATGCACCGGTTCTTCTGCCGTACACCGGCGATTTTGCCGAGAGGATCCCCTCCATGAACGAAACAAGAGAGCCGCAGAGGATTAACATTATCTTCGTTTTTGAGAGGCTCGTATCCCAGTACTTCTGGAGGACGCTGAGGAACTCCCTGTGGGCCTTGGCCACGTACTGAACCTCGTCTATGACGACCACGAGTCTTTCCGAGCTTTTTTCAGAGAGATAAGCAAAGAAAGCCCTCCAGTTCCTTAACGGGTTCTCCCTCAGCACCGGATCGTTGAAGTAATCGGCCAGTTTCTCTGAAAAGTCCTCGAGAACGGTCTCGCTCTCCTCGGCGAGAAGGTAAAGCCCACCGACCTCCGAGAGGAACCGCTGGAGGAGGTAGGTCTTACCTATCCTCCTTCGCCCGTAGAGAATTATCAGCTCCGCACTCTCAGAACCGTATCTATCCTTCAGGAACTCAAGCTCCCGCTCCCGGTCAATAAACTTACTCGTGAGTATCATACTTTAGAGTACGTTTTCCCATTTATAAGGGTTTCGAAGTCTTCCAAATCCAGACGAGGCGGCCTTCTTTCTTCAGTCTTTCGTTGCCTTTTCTTTTGAAAGCCTCGCCCTTCAGGGCAGATTGGAGGTCAGCTCCCACCTTAAGGGTAAAGGGTTTTCGGGAGAAAAAGACAATAGCTCAAGGGCCCTCCTTCCAAACCGCGAGCCCCTCAACAACCAGAACGTCCAGCTCAGCGGCTCTAAAGGTTCTCAGAGCGTCCTCGGGTGAGCAGACTATCGGCTCGCCGTGCATGTTGAAGCTCGTGTTTAGAACCGCCCCGAGCCCGGTTCTGCGCTCGAAGGCCTTGATGACTTCGTAGTAAACCGGATTAACCTCTTTCCTCACCGCCTGGGGCCTCGTCGTGCCATCAACGTGAACCACAGCGGGGGCGAGCTTCCTGAACTCATCGCTGGCCGCGTAGCTCATCGTCATGAACTCGTTAGGCAGACCGTTGAGGTCTTCAAGGTATTCCCCTGCCTTCTCCCACAGCAGGGAGGGCGCAAAGGGCTGGAAGACGTCGCGTTTTAAGGCCACGTTTAGTCTCTCCTTCACGCGCTCATCGCGGGGGTCAGCTAAAATCGAGCGGTTGCCCAGGGCCCTCGGCCCGAACTCCATTGCCCCCTGGAAGAAGCCGACGAGTTTTCCCTCCGCCAATGCATCGGCCACGAAGCCGGCATCAACCTCCTCAAACTCGAGGCCTTCCCTCCTCAGGAACTCCTCAACTTCCTCCTTCCTATAGGCCGGCCCGAGGTAGACGTGCTCAAGCCTGAAGGGCCTCCATCTTCCGTCGAGCCTGTCCATCTGAGCTTTCACGAAGACTGCCGCACCGAAGGCCAAGCCTCCGTCGTCCATCGCCGGAAAGACCCAGAGGTTGCCGTCCCCGAAGACTTGCCTCAAAACGGCGTTGGCTTTTACGTTCTGGGCGACCCCTCCGGCGTAGGCGAGCGGAAGGCCATAGCCCTTCAGCTTGAGCCCCAGCTCCCCGATGAGCATCTCAAGGTGCCGTTGAGCGCTGGCCGCTATATCTATCGCCTTCTTCTGGAGCTCGCCGTCGAGCTTCCCGCGCTTCATCTGGTTTGCTATCTCCCTCGCCTTTGAGAATGGATAGTGGAAGAGCTCCGCCAGCCTTCTCGTCGCTTCCACGCCGATGACCTTGAGGTGGTTGTCGAAGCTCAGCCCGTTCAGCTCGATTATCGCGCTCAAATCGTAGGCCGGCCTTCCATAGGCGGCGAGGCTCATCACCTTTCCCTCGTGGCGCATCGGTTTGAAGCCTAAAAGTTCAGTAACCGAGGCATAGAAGTCGCCGAGGGAGTCGATGTAGGTGCTCTGGGCAATCCTGATCATCTCGCCATCTCTCGCCACGTAGATTGACGAGCTGAGCCCGTCGCCGGCCGCGTCTATGCTGATTGCCAGGGCATCGCGCCAGCCCGAGGTGTAGTAGGCCGAGGCCGAGTGCGCTAAATGATGCTCGACGAAGATGACTTTCCTCTTGAAGTCCGGCCCAAAAATTGCCTTCAGGTTCTCCTCAAGCTCAAGGAGGCGTTTCTGCTTCCTGAAGATCCCAGCTACCGCTATGACCTCGACGTCTCCAGGCTCAACACCCGCCATCTCGAGGACCTTCTCGACGCTCAGCTTTGGGAAGCCCCTGAACTTCTTGACCCTGTTCAGCCTCTCCTCGTTCACCGCGAAAATTCTCTCTCCTTCTATCAGCACCGCTCCGGCGTCGTGACCGTCGTGGATCCCGAGTATCATGGGAGTGCCTTCGATGTCCGTTTTTTAAACGTTGGGGGAGGGAAGGATTTAAAAACGCTATCAAATGAATACATCTGATGGGGGTGAGACCGTGAGGAAGGCTGCCGCGTTCCTTGCGATTATGATGGTGGCGCTGGTCCCCCTTGCCGGTGTCGCTGGCGCCGCCACCTGGGACTACAAGAGCTTCATCAAGCAGTCCGTGGCCTGGTACTACCTCTACCAGGATAAGGAGGAGACCTTCAACGAGCTTTACAACCTCAGCGTCCAGATGAACGTCAGCAATGAGACCCTTCAGCTGGCCCTCGAGCTCTACAGCAACGCCACCACCGAGTACGACCAGGCCCTCGCCTACGGCCTCCCGAGTGACGGCAGGAGCCTTGGCTGGATCGTCTTCAGCGTCCACATAAGGAAGGCTTACATCTACGTCAGTGAGGCCGTTGAGGTCCTCGAGGAAGCCCTGAAGGAGCTCGAGGCCCAGGCCGCCTGATTCCTCTTTTTTCTTCCTTGTTTCTTCAAAGGAGAAATTTGGAGAAAAAGAATCAGTAGGTTCTCGCGAACCTCGCGATGAACTTGGCCTCCCTGCCGCAGACCGGGCACTTCCTGCCCTCGATGCCTTCTTTGGCCTTATCCTCGGGATAGGGAGTTCCAAGCATCTTGGCGTCAAGTTCTTCCTCCATCTTGAGGCCGCACTCCTCGTCACCGCACCAGGGGATCTCAACTATTCCGCGCCTGTCATCGAAGACCGCTCTGGCCTCCTCGATGGTATCGACGCGCTTGATGTGGCTCTCGAGGAACTCCCTGGCCCTGTTGTGGAGGTTCTCGTGGATCTCGTCGAGGGTCTTCCTGACCTCTTCAACGATGGCATCGCGCTCGACGGTGACCTTTTCAAGGGTATCGCGCCTCGCGAGGACGGCTTTCCTCCCCTCAACGTCCCTCGGGCCGACCTCTATCCTGAGCGGAACGCCCTTGAGCTCCCAGTCGTAGTACTTCCTGCCCGGCCTTATATCGCGCTCGTCCACGTGAACCCTGAGGCCAGCGTTTCTGAGCTCCTCCGCTATCTCCCTCGCGTAGGCGAATACATCGGCCTCGGCGTCCTTCTTCGGAATCGGGACGATGACGACCTGTATGGGGGCTATCGTCGGCGGGAGGACCATTCCGTTGTCGTCGCCGTGCACGGCTATGACCGCCGCCAAAAGGCGCTCGCTCATTCCAAAGGTCGTCTGGTGGACGAACTCGTGCTCGCCGGTTTCAGTCTCGTACTGTATGTTGTAGGCCTTGGCGAAGTTCTGGCGGTAATTGTGCATCGTCCCTATCTGGAGCGTCCTGCCGTCGGGCATCATTATCTCGGCTCCGAGCGAGTAGTAAGCCCCGGGGAACTTGTCCCACTCGGGGCGCTTGGAGACTATGTAGGGCAAGGCCAAGAACTTCGCGAGGCGGTCGAATATCTCGAGGTCCTCCTTGATCTGCCTTTCGGCGTCCTCGTAGCTGTCGTGGGCTGTGTGGGCCTCAAAGAACCTGCTTATCTCCCTGACCCTTATCAGGGGCCTTGTGTGCTTGGTCTCATAGCGGTAGGTGTTCACTATCTGGTAAACCTTGAAGGGTAAATCAGCGTGGGAGCGGATCCAGAGGGAGAACATCGAGTACATCGCGGTTTCGCTCGTCGGGCGGAGGATCAGCCTGATATCCAGCGGGTCTAAACCGGCATGCGTCACCCAGTAGACCTCGTCCTCGAAGCCCTTTATGTGCTCGGCCTCCTTCTGGAACTCGGTTTCCGGAATGAGGGCAGGGAAGAGAACCTCCTCGTGGCCGGTTCTCTCCATCTCGGAGTGGATAAAGCGCTCGATGTTGCGCATTATCTTGAGCCCGTAGGGGAGCCAGATGTTCATTCCCTTGACCGGATAGCGCTTGTCCTGGATTCCCGCCGTCTCGATCAGCTCGTTGTACCACTCGCTGAAGTTCTCGCTCCACTTTTCCCGCCTTACCTTGGCCATTCGCACCACCTAAAGGGAGAACCGGCCAAAGTTTTTAAGCTTTCCCGGCCCGGTTTGGGCGATCTGACGAGGCAGAAAACCTTATTAGGCCGTTTCGATATTCATCTTAAGGTGATATCATGAGGCCGAGGGTGGCCGTTCTCTTCAAGATGAAGAGCAGGCCTTTGGAGGAACTGAGGAAGTACGCGGACGTCGAGCTGATTCTCTATCCGGGCGTGGAGGAGCTGAAAGAGAGAATAGGGGAGTTCGACGGGGTGATAGTTTCCCCCCTCAACCCCCTGCCCGGCGAGGTCATCGAGAGGGCCGATAGGCTGAAGGTGATAAGCTGCCACTCCGCTGGTTATGACCACGTTGACGTTGAGGCGGCAACGAGGAAGGGAATATACGTGACCAAGGTGGCGGGGGTTCTCAGCGAGGCCGTTGCGGAGTTCGCCGTCGGCTTAACCATCGCGCTCCTCAGGAAGATAGCCTACGCCGACAGGTTCATTCGCTCAGGAAAGTGGGACTCCCACAGGACGGTGTGGAGCGGTTTCAAGGAAATAGAGACCCTCTACGGCAAAAGGGTCGGAATTCTCGGCATGGGGGCGATAGGAAAGGCCATAGCCCGGAGAATGAAGGCGATGGGGACGGAGATACTCTACTGGTCGCGCTCGAGGAAGCCCGATATAGAGGAGGAAGTTGGGGCCAAATACCTTCCGCTCGACGACGTCCTGAGGGAGAGCGATGTAGTTATCCTGGCCCTCCCGGCCACGAGAGAAACCTACCACATCATCAACGAGGAAAGGCTGGAACTCCTCGAAGGCAAATACCTCGTCAACATCGGGCGCGGGAGCCTGGTCGATGAGAGTGCCCTCGTCAAGGCGCTCGAGGACGGAAATCTGAAGGGCTACGCGACGGACGTATTCGAGAACGAGCCGGTGCAGGAGCACGAGCTCTTCAGGTACGAGTGGGAGACGGTTTTAACGCCCCACTACGCCGGCTTGAGTAAGGAGGCGATGGAGGACATGGGCTTCCAGGCGGTGAGGAACCTCCTGGCTGTTCTCAGGGGTGAGGTCCCGGAGACGCTCGTGAACAGGGGGGTCCTCAAGATACGCCCGCCCGAGAAGGTTAAGATGCTCTGAGGTGGTTGCGATGCTCGTCGATGAGCTGAGGGAAATCACCCGGGTTCCGGGGATTTCCGGCTACGAGGAAAAGGTCAGGGAGAAGATTGCGGAGTGGGTCGAGCCGTACGCCGACTACACCGTTGACACCATTGGAAACCTGCTCGTCGAGCTCGGCGAGGGCGAGCTTAAGGGCATCTTCATGGCCCACATGGACGAGATAGGGCTTCTCGTGACGGGCATAAGGCCCGACGGAAAGCTGACCTTCAGGAAAATCGGCGGCATAGACGACAGGTTGCTCTACGGCAGGCATCTCGACGTGATAACCGAGAGCGGGAGGCTCGACGGCGTCATTGGCGCCCTTCCGGTGCACCTCAACCTTGAACGGAAGTTCGACACCGTTCCATGGAGCAAGCTCGCCATAGACATCGGGGCTGAAAGCCGGGAGGAGGCTGAAGAGCTCGGCGTTAAGGTGCTCGACTACGCGGTCTTCAAGAAGCACTTCGCGGTTCTCAACGGCCGCTACGTCTCCACCCGCTCCCTCGATGACCGCTTTGGGGTCGTTGCCCTCGTGGAGGCGATAAAGGACCTCGTTGACCACGACCTCGACGGGCGCTTCATCTTCGCCTTCACGGTCCAGGAGGAGATTGGCCTCAAGGGCGCCCGCTTTTTGGCGGAGCGTTACACTCCGAGATACGCCTTTGCCGTCGATTCCTTCGCCTGCTGCGGCGAGCTTACTGGTAACGTTCGCCCCGGCGGGGGAGCGGTGATAAGGGCCGTGGACAACTCGGCCATCTACACGAGGAGGCTCGCCAGAAAGGTCGCGGAAATAGCGTCGAGAAACGAGATTCCCCTCCAGATTGGCGTAACCGGCGGTGGAACCGACGCCTCGGTCTTCCAGGGAAAGAGCGAAGTCCTCGCCCTGAGCGTGCCCATAAGGTACCTCCACAGCGAGGTGGAGACCCTTCACCTCGGGGACCTTGAGGCCCTGATAAAGCTCATAGAGGCGATTGCCTTCGAACTCTGAAGAACGGGGGTGATTCCTTGCTTAAATACGTCTCCTACTTCGCGGTTGGAGTCTTCATAGGAATCCTCGCGGCGCTCTTTGGCCTCGGAGGGGGCTTCCTGATAGTCCCAACTCTCAACTTCCTCGGCGTCGAGATACATCACGCGGTGGGAACCTCAAGCGCCGCAGTGGTCTTTACCTCCCTCAGCTCCGCCTTGGCTTACTCAAGGCAGGGGAGGATACACTACAAGGTCGGCCTCCTGCTGGCTTCAACGGCCGTGATAGGGGCCTACATCGGCGCTTGGCTCACGAGCTTCATAAGTGCCTCCCAACTGAAGGTCATCTTCGGCCTCGCCTTAATCGTCGTTGCCGTCAGGATATACCGCAAGAAAACTGCCGAGCCGGGTGAGGTCAAGCTCGAGGACGTTAAGGTGAACTACAAGCTCGTTCCGGTTGGAGGTTTCTTCGCGGGAATCGCCAGCGGCCTGCTCGGCGTCGGCGGGGGCATAATCAACGTGCCGTTTCTCACGTACCTTGGACTGCCGATTCACTACGCCGTGGCAACGTCAAGCTTCGCTATAGTCTTTACCGCAACCGCTGGGGCGCTCAAACACTACGCGATGGGCAACGTGGAAACCCAGTGGCTCGTCCTCCTTGTCCCGGGGCTGATAATCGGTGCCCAGCTCGGTGCGAGGATAGCGAAGAGAACACGGGCGAGCAGTCTTAAGAAGGCCTTCGCCGTTGTCATGGGGCTCTTGGCCCTGAGAATGATCCTCAAGGGACTCGGCCTTCCGGTTCCCTGAGCTTTTCTTTCCTTCTTTCCATGACGTAGGACGCTCCGAGAAGTGCCGCCACCACGATTAGAACCAGCCACGCGATAACCAGCGGGCGGTCGTAGGGGTAGTAGAAATCTCCCGTCGGGACGTATGGTAACGAGATCAAGAGTAGCATTACGGACAAGATGAACCCAAGGAACCCACCGATTACGAAGAGCACTATGTTTCCGCTGCCATAGCCCATCTCTCCGCCGATGGCAAGTTCCGCGCTATAACCGACCACCACGGTCAGGACCAGGACAACGGCGGAGAGAAGGAGATTCGCCGGGCCAAGTTTTTTCCTTCCCCACTCGTACAGGCCGTAGGTGAGAACCAGAAGCAGTCCTCCCGCCGAAGAACCGAGCCACACCGAGAGGTCCTTGTAAAAGCCGTAGGGCGCGTCCCAGTTGGCGAAGGCTATGGAACCCGGCTGGGTGATCACGAATACAAGGGCCACCAAAAGCCAGTACTTTTTCCAGCTCATCGTCATCTAAATTCTTACGATCCCCGAAGTTTAAAATTTTTTGGCCGAGTTGTGGCATTCTGGCCAAACTATATAAACCCCACCGGCAATACCGGGCCGATGCGGAATGATTAGCTCGGCGGTTGCACTTTTGATTGGCGTCGCGATAGGCTTTATCGCCGGCCTCTTCGGGGTTGGCGGAGGGTTCCTGATCGTTCCCGCCCTGACCTTCGCGGGACTCCCGCTCAGCATCGCGATAGGGACCAGTCTGGCCTGCATAACCGTCGGCTCGATGTCCTCCGCGGCGATGCACGTTCGCGGCGGGAGGGTTCTATACAGGGTCGCCCTGATGACAGCGGCGTTCTCCATTCCAATGGCGATTGCTGGTTCCTACCTCTCCACGGTGATAGACGAGGGAGTGATCCGGGTGCTGTTTGTATTCCTCCTTCTCTACCTCGCCTACACCTTCGCGAGACCGAACAACGAGGGAAGTGGAGATGGAGACGGGGTTTCGGAGGTGAAGTATCGGCACGTGCCTTTCATCGGCGCCTTTTCCGGCCTGGCCAGTGGACTGCTCGGCGTCAGCGGCGGAATAATCAACGTGCCACTTTTTCACGAACTCGCGGGCATTCCCGTTAAGTACGCCGTCGGAACGTCGAGCCTTGCACTCTTCTTTACCTCCCTCACGGCGGCCTACGCCCATTACACCCTCGGTCAGGTGGACATCACAACCGCCGCGATGATAGTTCCCGGGCTGATGGCCGGCTCGTTCGTCGGAGCCCACCTCGTTTCCAGGATTCCTGCGGGAGGGCTGAAGAGAGCCTTTGCCGGACTGCTCGTGCTCACGGCGGTGAAGATGCTCGTTTAGACAGGTTTATTAGCTAAAGGTTCAACCACAAGGCGGGTGAGAAAAATGGAGGAGCTTTTCGAGAGGGTCAAGGCAGAGTTCGGCGTCGAGGTAAGAAATGAAAACGACATGACGGGCGCGTGGAAGCTGGTGGAGATGCTCAAGGAAAGGGGCTGGGTGGTGTACATCATCACCGCGAAGGGGCGCGAGCAGGTCGATGCCTGGCACCCGAACTACGGAAGTCTATACGCCCAGTTCGGCGATATTCCGTCCTTCAAGAGTGTAGTCGAGGGCATCTGCCTCACTGCGCTCCACGTGAGGGAGCTTGAGAGGAACGGAACGATCTGAAACGTTCGTTCCGCCGGAGTCCTCAAATATACCTGACCCCTAGCGTTCAACGGTGATGCCCATGAAGGGGATAAAGGGCCTTGCACTGGCCCTGGCAACCTTGCTGGTTGGTAGCTTAATTCCACTGGGTCTGGCAGAGGGCAACAACACCACCGAGTCGTACACTGGAGCCCTTGACAACAGCACGAGGGAGATTATGATAGCGGGCCAGCTCATAGACCAGCTTCAGAGGCTGAGCAAGCTGGCAGAGGACAGGATAGAGCCGATAAAGGACAAGCTGCCCGAGAACTCCACGATACTTACCAACTATCAGCTTGCCGAGGAGTACAAGGGCAAGGCCGTGAACGAGTACGAGGCCGGCGACTACTACGGCTCGATACTCGACAGCCTCACCGCGATGCACCACTACAAAGCTGCTCTCTCGGCCCTCGAAGGTGCGGAGGAACGAGCCCATAACTGGAGGGAGCGCATCAGGCTGGAAGTCGAGCGCACCAATGAGTACTTCCGGTTCGTGGAGAAGACCATAAGACTCGCCGAGAACCAGGGGATAGACGTGAGCAACCTCACCGAGCTTTACAACGAGACCAGGGACGCATACAAGACAGTCCTTGATGACCTCAAAGCCGGGGACTACGAGAAGGCGAAGGCCGACTATGAGGCCGCCAAGGAGAAGAAGGATCTCCTCGATGAAGAGCTGAGGAAGGTCCGCGAGGAGCTCGCCTACGCGAACGCGGATAAGATAGTCCGGGACTTCCTGATTAAGGGCGAGAAGGGCATGGAGATAGCCCAGAAGGCAATTGAGGTGGGCGAGGAGAACGGCTACAACGTGACCGAGCTTCGGGAGAGGCTCGATGCCTTTACCGCCCTTTACGACCAGGTCAAGACCCTTGCCGACGAGGGCAGATGGGAGGAGGCCCTAAGGGTTATGGAGGGGAACAGGGAGACCATAATCGAGTTCCACGGAGCGGTTGAGTTCGTGCTAAGAAAGGCCCGTGAGAGGGAGCTAAACGAGAAGCTGAAGGACGCACGCGCTTTCCTCAGGGAGATGAACGACAGAATCCAGAGGGATTCCAAAGCGCTTGAGGAACTCAAGAGGGAAGGCGTCGACACGACTCGCGCCGAGGTTCAGCTCAGGGTCGCGGTTCAGGAGCTGAGGACAGGCGTCGGACTTCTCAGAGCAGGGAAGCCGCTCCAGGCAAGGGAACACTTTGCCGTTTCCCTCGAGATGCTCCACAGGGTGGAGGAGTTCATACTCGCCCACTCCTGACCCTTTCATTTTCCCGGGAGGTGCTCAAATGAAGGTGGGCAAAATCACGGTTCTCCTGATGGCGGTGCTCCTTCTCACCCCCTGGACAAGCGCGTACTCCGTTTCCTCTCTGGTTTTAACGGTTTACGAGGACGGCTACGTTAAAGTTGAATACGAGATTACCCCCGAGGATTACGAGTCTCAAATCGGCCTCCCCCTCCCCGGAGGACACTACGAGAACTTCATCGTCGAGGACAGCTGGGGTAATCCCGTCAATTTCAAACTCAACAATGACACCCTCATAGTTTACCCTGGCGGGGCCAGCGTGGTGAGGGTTTCGTACTACACGCCTGACCTGACGAGCAAGCGGGGAATCGTGTGGACCCTTCAGCTGAACAGCAGTTATTCCTTCACCGTTGTGCTCCCTGAGGGCGCAGTGGTGGTTGATTTGAGCGAGGTCCCCCTTGAGATAGCTGGAAGCTCGATAACCATGCCGCCCGGAAACCAGAGCGTCTCATACACCTTCCAGGAGCGCCCGTACAGGGGCGGGAGTGGGGACGAGACCACCGTGATCCTGGTTTTGGGCATACTCACCGCGGGCGCGGTCGGGGTGGGTCTGGTTCTGTGGCTTGGGCGCGGAAGGAGAAAGTCCCTTACGGAAGATGAGTTCAGGAAGAGGCTCGAATCCCTGGAGCTGACCGAGGAGGAAAAAAGGGCCCTGCTCTACCTGTTTGGAAGGGGTGGCCGGGCGAGCCAGGCCGAGGTAAGGGAGGCGATAGGCCTGCCGAAGACGACGGCGTGGAGAATGTTCAGGCGTCTCGAACGGAAGGGGCTGGTCAGGATACTGAAGGGGAAGAAAGAAAACTGGGTGGAGCTGAAGCTCTGACTACCTTATCTTGGCACCCAGCTTAACCTCTTTGTCCGGCATGAGCAGGGCAACGTTCTCGCCGTCGTCGGCCGCCAGAAGCATTCCCTGGCTTTCCACTCCCCTTAGCTTCTTCGGCTCAAGGTTCGCTACGATGACCACCGTCTTGTTGAGGAGCTCGTCCTTGCTGTAGTATTTCTTGAGGCCAGCAACGAGCTGTCTGACCTCGTCGCCCAGGTCAACCCTGACCACGTAGAGCCTGTCGGCGTTCGGGTGGTCCTCAACGCTTATTATCCTCCCGACCCTCAGGTCGAGCTTCGAGAACTCGTCAAAGCTGATGTAGTTCATCTTCCCATCACCCTTGCCCTTCTTCTTGGCCTTTTCGGGTTTTTCGGCTTTGGCCTCAACCCCCTCGCCGTAGACGCTCTTAAGGATTGCGAAAGCTTCCTCCTCGTTCCTGAAGCGCTGGAGGGCAACCTTAACGACGTCGTCGCGCCTGTAGTACTTTTCGAGGAGGAGCCTCGCGCTCTCCGGGTTTCCGCGGGCAATGTAGTTAAGTATGAAGTAGATGATGTCCTCGTCCGTAACCTTCCTGAAGAGCGGGGTGGCCCTCCTGACGCGATGGCCCGCTTTAATCTCGGTGAACTCCCAGCGCTTGAGCTCCTCGAGGTTGAGGAGGTGCCATATCTTCTCGCTCGCATCGGGCAGGAACGGTTCGAGGAGGATTCCGAGGGCCTTGACGAGCTGGAGGGATATGTTCACGGTTGTGGCAGTCCTCACGCGGTCGGTTTTGGCTGTCTTCCACGGCTTCTGGTAGTCGAAGTAGCGGTTGCCGAAGATGGCCAGCTCCATGACCCTCTTGAGGGCGTCCTTGAAGCGGTACTGACCTATCAGCTCCCCGACTTCCTTGAAGGCCCTCTCGATCTCCTCGAAGGCCTCCCTGTCGAGATCGTCCAGCTCGCCCCTTTCAGGAACCACTCCATCGAAGTAGCGGTTGGTGAAGGTGAGCGCGCGGTGAACGAAGTTGCCGAGGTTGTTGACGAGCTCCTCGTTTATCTTGCTCTTGAAGTCGGCGAAGCTGAAGTCGCTGTCCCTTGTTTCAGGCATTATCGCGGTGAGGTAATACCTCAGGTAGTCGGCCGGGAAGGCATCGAGGAACTCGTGGACCCATATCGCCCAGTTCCTGCTGGTGGAGAACTTCCTGCCCTCAAGGTTGAGGTACTCGTTGGCCGGGATGTCGTGGGGGAGAAGCCACTCGGCCTCGGTTTCATCGTCCCTGTATTTACCGTAGGCCATGAGAAAGGCCGGCCAGAATATCGCGTGGAAGGGCACGTTGTCCTTGCCTATGAAGTGGATCACCCTAGTCTCGCCGTCGAGGTTGAGCCAGAACTTCTTCCACTCGTCCTCCCTTCCGGCCCTCTTGAGGGCCTCGATGGTGATCGAGATGTAGCCTATGGGCGCTTCAAACCAGACGTAGAGCACCTTCCCCTTAACGTCCTCGTCGTCGAGGGGAACCGGAATACCCCAGTCGAGGTCGCGCGTTATGGCCCTCTCCTCAAGCCCCTCGTTGATCCAGCCGAGGACGGTGTTCTTTACGTTGGGCTTCCAGTGCTGTCCCTCGACCCACTCCCTCAGCCTGTCCTCGAAGTCCTGCATGCGAATGTAGTAGTGGGCAGAGTCCTTGAAGGTTATCGGATTTCCACAGATGTTGCAGCGCGGGTTGATGAGGATCTCGGGCGTTAAGGGCCTCCCGCAGACCTCACACTGGTCGCCGCGCTGGTTTTCGGCACCACAGTAGGGGCACGTTCCGATGACGTACCGATCGGGCAGGAACATCTTGTCGTGCTCGCAGTAGGCCTGCTTGGTGACCTTCTTGACGAGGTGGCCGTTCTCAAGGGCCTTTAGGAAGAACTCCTGGCTCACCCGGTAGTGGACAGGTAACTCGGTCCTGCCGAAGTAGTCGAAGCTTATCTTGGCCCTCTCGAAGGTCGTCTTTATGTGCTCGTGGAACTCGTCAACTATCTCCCTCGGGCTCCTGCCCTCCTTGAGCGCGCGGAAGGTTATCGGCGTGCCGTGCTCGTCAGTTCCGCAGATGAAGAGCACCTCTTCGCCCCTGAGGCGGAGGTAGCGCACGAAGATGTCCGCGGGGAGGTAGGCTCCCGCAAGGTGTCCCGCGTGTATCGGCCCGTTAGCGTAAGGGAGTGCTGAGGTTACTATGTACCTGACCATTTTAACCACCGTCCCGCTGTGGGTTTGGAGCCTTATAAGGCCTGCGGGTTTTAAACATTACGATGGGTTATTAAGAGCTGAGAAAAATATGCAGGATTTGATATATATCTTTCGACCGCCCTCCCTGTGAGATTATCACGCTGAGGTGATTTTGATTTGAATTTCCTCCCATTGGTGGCGGCGGATTTTTAAAATTTCACTTTACGTGCCCCCGGAGATCGATTTTTGGGCTTTTGTATCTGTAACTTTTTGTTGCGATGAGCACATTGAACTGTAACGAATTTTCTTCGGAATTCTAAAAACAGGCAGGGGGTGGTTGGAAAACACCCTTATCCCAGTGGAAACAGTTTCTTTTTGCATTTTAATCTGCCTTCGAGGTTTTTTGGCGTTTTAAGCGCTTTGGAATGGTCAGGAAATCGTGTGCACTTTTTCATACATCAGGGGATTCAGCCGGTTGAGCGGGTGTTTGAGGTGCTGCCTCCTCTTTGGCTTCTTGGATCCACGACTTTTGGCGGGCTCTTTTCCAGTGGTCTTCAGAAAGGCTTAAATATTCGAGACTGCATAGGCTTTTACTGGGCGAACGGGCGGAATTCCCGCCCTGTTGCAATAAGACTCTGGGAGAATTGAAATCTACGGAGTCATCATCTACCTCGACAATGAGAAGAAGTTGCAATAAGACTCTGGGAGAATTGAAATGAGGAAATAGCAGAAATAGCAGAGAATGAGGCTGAATGTTGCAATAAGACTCTGGGAGAATTGAAATCGACCCTTCACCTCAACCAGCTTACCCACATGCTCAGCGTTGCAATAAGACTCTGGGAGAATTGAAATCTATCCGTTACCGCGAGAAAGCCCTCCCACTCTCCGAGTTGCAATAAGACTCTGGGAGAATTGAAATCTCGACCCGACAAAAATCAAAAAGCTCGACGTCATAGGTTGCAATAAGACTCTGGGAGAATTGAAATCTACGGAACTTACGGCGCCTGCAAACTCCTCCAGGCCGTTGCAATAAGACTCTGGGAGAATTGAAATCACTTTCACCACAAACCCAATCGAGCGAGGCGGTTTTAGTGTTGCAATAAGACTCTGGGAGAATTGAAATGACGAAGCACACAAGGGCAGGCTTGCGGCGATGGTCGTTGCAATAAGACTCTGGGAGAATTGAAATGGGGTGGCCGTCAGCCTCCTTAGTCCAAACCTCCAGAAGTTGCAATAAGACTCTGGGAGAATTGAAATTTCTGTTCCATTTTATTTGGAACGTCTGTCTCGGTTGCAATAAGACTCTGGGAGAATTGAAATGAATTTGCCACCAACTTAGCAGAAAGACGGCAAGATGGTTGCAATAAGACTCTGGGAGAATTGAAATCGAGAGGTGAGCGAGAATGAGTGAGAGAGATAAGGTGTTGCAATAAGACTCTGGGAGAATTGAAATTATTATGTAACAAAAGAAGGCAACGCCTACTTAAGCGTTGCAATAAGACTCTGGGAGAATTGAAATGTCTTCACTGCCTCCTTGAACACGCGCTCAAGGATTTTGTTGCAATAAGACTCTGGGAGAATTGAAATGAATTCTGGAGAATTCTGGTTCAGTGCATAAGAGGCTGTTGCAATAAGACTCTGGGAGAATTGAAATAAAGTCTCCCTCAGTTCCCTCACCCGCTCAACGTCCTGTTGCAATAAGACTCTGGGAGAATTGAAATTGAAGTTATCGTTGAATACTTCAAGCAGAACGGAAGTTGCAATAAGACTCTGGGAGAATTGAAATTGAAGCTGAAGGTTAAAGATAAGGCCAAGGCCAGAGGTTGCAATAAGACTCTGGGAGAATTGAAATGCATTATTCCAGGCAGTCGGGCACTGTTTTTACTGCGCGTTGCAATAAGACTCTGGGAGAATTGAAATAGTATCGGGGTTTTATCATAAAGCAGTCTTGAGCGCCCGTTGCAATAAGACTCTGGGAGAATTGAAATGAGTTGCAGGCAAGTGTAGGGATACTCGCCATAGCGGGTTGCAATAAGACTCTGGGAGAATTGAAATGTCTTCACTGCCTCCTTGAACACGCGCTCAAGGATTTTGTTGCAATAAGACTCTGGGAGAATTGAAATGGATTCGGCACGATGTAGAACTTGTAGTCGGCGGTGTTGCAATAAGACTCTGGGAGAATTGAAATTTTTCCAGGTTTGTAGCGGCTTTCCCCTTTATCTCTGTTGCAATAAGACTCTGGGAGAATTGAAATTGGCCGACGCGTTCATCGCATTGGCCGGGGCCATGGAGTTGCAATAAGACTCTGGGAGAATTGAAATGTGGTTCCACTGGAAGTAAACCTTTTATAAGAAGAGAGGTTGCAATAAGACTCTGGGAGAATTGAAATACCAGATTAGCGGCTTTAACTTGTGGGTCAGCCGCTAGTTGCAATAAGACTCTGGGAGAATTGAAATGGTTATGTTGGGGAGTAGTATGGCGGTTATGATGGGTTGCAATAAGACTCTGGGAGAATTGAAATATAAGGGGAACGGCGGGAACGGTGGTTTTGTTTTTGAGTTGCAATAAGACTCTGGGAGAATTGAAATTCAGGATTGAGCGGAAGGTGGGCGACCGTGGTGTGTTGCAATAAGACTCTGGGAGAATTGAAATTGCTAACTTTCTGTGCCAAAAAATCAAAAATTTTCGCGTTGCAATAAGACTCTGGGAGAATTGAAATACGTTGATGAGCGGTTGAGCCAAATCAACCGCTTCGTTGCAATAAGACTCTGGGAGAATTGAAAGGGGAAACGCAGTTTACCAAGGCCGTTACGGTAGGCAGGTTGCAATAAGACTCTGGGAGAATTGAAAGTGACATAGGAGAGAGTCTTTGCAAAGGCCCACAGCACAGTTGCAATAAGACTCTGGGAGAATTGAAAGGGGAGGGGGCATTGTATTATCTTGACGCCAACCCAGGTTGCAATAAGACTCTGGGAGAATTGAAAGTGGGGATGTCGAACTTCCTCGCGAGCATTTCAAAGCTGGTTGCAATAAGACTCTGGGAGAATTGAAAGAAGAATTGAAAGGAGAATGAGCCGTTCATGAAGCCCGTTGCAATAAGACTCTGGGAGAATTGAAAGTAACATAAACTAAAAAGATGTGGTGGGGCGTCATCACGTTGCAATAAGACTCTGGGAGAATTGAAAGGGAGGGTTTTGATTTTGGGCATGATCTTCTTATATTGATATCCTGGGCTGGATCGGCTGTCGTGCACTATCGAATTGACAAAATCGAGGAGACCAGAATATCGCCAGGCGCCTAGTGTGTTCTAAGATTAAAAATAAAACTTACTGGCCAGAAACGGACAGAAAATTTGAAAAGCGCATCAGAAGAGCCACTGGTTCTCTATGCACTCGTCGCAGGGCGGCTTTTCTCCAGCGATGGCCTTGAACTTCGTGTAGATGCACTCGGGCAGGCCGAGCGGGCAGCGCTCCGGCGTGGCGCCGGGCCTCACCTTGGTCGGGTCGAGCTTTATCCTGATGTAGGCCTCGTACTCCTCGACCTTCTTCCAGGGCAGTATCTTGGCGCCGTAGATGACGAGGTTGTCGTATATCCTTGCGTAGTCGCCGACGACGGCGTTTTCCTTGAGTATAACGTTCTTCCCGACGACGACACCTTCGCCGAGAATGCTGTCCTTTATCTCGGCCCTCTCGCGAACCACGTCGTGGCCGATGAGTATCGAGCGCTTGAGGTAGGCCCTGTCCTCCACCACGGTGTTCGGGCCTATGTAGGTGTAGGCCTTTATCTTGACGCCGTGCCCGATCTTGACCCCCTCGTCTATGTAAACCGGGCCCTGTATCTCGACGTCCTCCGGGACTTCGGTCCCCTCCCTGACGACGAAGTAGCCGTTCTCCCTGGTTATCTCGTCCATCGCCACCTGGTGGGCGTAGAAGAGGTCCTCGGGGGTTCCGAGGTCTATCCAGTAGTTCCCGCGCGGTATCTTGTGGGCGTAGACCTCGCCCCTGGCGACGTACTTCGGGAGTACCTCCCTCTCGAAGTAGACCTCCTTGCCCTTCGGTATCTCCTCGAGGACTTTCCTGTTCACGACGTAGATGCCTGCATCGACGAGGTTGGTCCTGGGCCTGTGGGGTTTCTCCTCGAAGTGGGTCACCCTGTTTCCGTCGTCCAGCTCGACGACACCGTATTTCTCAGGGTCGTAGACCTTGGTCACCGCGACCGTTATGAGGCCGTCGTTGTTCCTGTGGGCTTCGATGAGCTCCCTGAAGTCGAAGTTCGTGAAAACGTCACCGTAGATGACGAGGAAGTCCTCACTCACGTACTCCTCAACGTTCTTGAGCGCTCCGCCGGTTTCGAGCGGCATCGGGTCATTGACGAACCTTATATCCTTCGGGTAATCGACCATCTTCTCCTCTATGAACTCCCTGATCTCTCCCCTCATGTAGTGAACCGAGAGAATGACTTCATCTATCTCTTGGACCTTCTCCAGGCTCTCAAGGATGTACTGGAGGTTCGGTTTTCCGAGAACCGGGACCATCGGCTTGGGCCTGGTCGATGAGATTGGCCTCAGCCTCGTCCCGAAACCACCTGCAAGAATAACCGCCTTCATGGTATCACCGTCTACATTTCGACGGGGGGTTTTATATGTTTTACGGCCATAAAATATATAACCCGCGGTGGCGGATTTAACTGACGGTGAAAAGTTCGAAAAATCCGCGTTTAGGCCCCACATAAGTGTTTTGCCCCAAAAATTGGGTTTAATTGCGGAAAAAATATAAGCCCTGCAAGGGCCAATCACGGTTTCGATACCCTGTCCTTCCAGTCGAGCCTGAAATCTGGGAGTTGATATACCTTCCCCTTGAAGCGGAAGCAGGAGCCGGGACAGACGCTCTTAAGGGGACAGGTGGCGCAGGGGCTCTCCCCCACTTCCACCCGCTCCAGGTAACCGAGGTCTGCCAGCACCTCCATGGCGCCGGCGACCTCGTCCCTTGGAACCCCCAGCTCCTTCGCTATCTCGTCCAGACTTTTCCCCTTCTCCAAGAGTTCCAGGATCCTCTCCAGCATTCCAACACCTCAGTAGCCCAGGGCAGTCCCGATGTTCCATATCAGGATTCCCACGATACTCGCCAGGACCATCATATAAACCACCGTGAAGGCCGCCCACTTCCAGCCGCTTTCGGCCCTTATCGCGGCTATCGTCGCTATGCACGGCACGTACAGGGTCGTTACCATGCCGAGCACGTAGGCCTGGAGCGGCGTCATGGCACCGACTATTGCCTCCTCGCTTCCGTAGATTATCCCGTAGGTCGATATGACGTTCTCCTTAGCGATTATTCCGAACAGCAGACTAACTGCCGCCTTCCAGTCGAGGCCCATCAGTTTCATGTAGGGCTCGAAGAACATGCCCAGCTTTTCGGCGTAGCTCTCGCCAGTGCCTATCGGAACGGGGTAGTTGCTGAGATACCATATCGCTATCGAGCCGAGGAGGATTATCGTTCCGGCCTTCTTGACGAACTCCTTGCTCCTCTCCCAGGAGTGGAGCATCACGGTTCTCCACGAGGGGATAAGGTACTCCGGTAACTCAATGATGAACGGACTTTCCTCCCCCTTGACGACCAGTTTTCCTATCAGCCAGGCCATGAGCAAGGCCAGGAGCACGGCGGTGGCGTAGATACTCACCGCGACCAGCGCCTGATGCCCTGTGAAGAACGCCCCTGCGAGGAAGCTTATAACGCTGAGCCTGGCAGAGCAGGGTATAAGGGGGTTCACGAGCATGGTCAGCAGTCTGTCCCTCTCCTCGTCGAGGGTTCTGGTGGCCATCACGGCGGGGACGTTGCAGCCGAAGGCGAGAACCAGGGGAATGAAGCTCTTCCCTGGAAGGCCAAACTTGCGCATTATCCTCTCCATGACGACGGCGGCCCTGGCCATGTACCCAACGTCCTCGAGCACCGAGAGTGCCAGGAAGAGGAGGAACACGAGCGGGAAGAAGCTCAGAACCGAGCCGACGCCGGCTATTACACCGTCCACTAGAAGGCCCCTCAGAGTCTCGTTTGCTATGTGGGGCGCTAGCCACTCGCCAAAGGCCGAAAACGTTCCATCAAGGAGCTCCTGGAGCGGCAGGCCGACGGCAAAGACGAACTTGAACATCAGGTAGAAGACCCCAAAGAGGGCGAGCAGGCCGTAAACCGGGTGCGTCAGGATCCTGTCGAGCTGGTCGCTCAGGCTCTCGCCTTCTGCCTTCGTGTACCTCACGAAGCGGTGCATGAGGCCGTCTATGAACTCGTACTTCTGGCTGGCTATTATGAGGTCCATCGCCCTCTTATAGCGCTCCTCCACCTCGGCTATGTGGCCCATTATCTCGTCGAGCTTCTCCTTCCCGAGGTGCCTCAGAACGAGCTTTATCACGCCGTCGTCGCGCTGGAGGAGCTTTACCGCGAGCCAGCGGAGGTTGTACTTTTCCGCTAGCGGTGTACCCCTGAGAACCTCAGTTATGTGCTCTATCTCCCTCTCGACCTCCGGGTCATAGCGGGGAATCACGGGGCGTTCTTTAAGAAGTCCGTTGGCCATCTGGTATATCTTTTCCTTCAGCTCCTCTAAGCCCACTCCCTCCTTGGCGCTGAGCGGAACAACAGGAACGCCCAGGGTTTCCTCCATTCGCTTCACGTTTATCTCTATCCCGTGCTTCTCTGCGAGGTCGAGCTTGTTGAGGGCTATTATGACGTTATCCAGGCCCATCTCAAGTATCTCCATCGTGAGAAAGAGGTTCCTCATAAGCGCGGTCGCATCTACCACGTTCACGACCACGTCGGCGCTCCCCTTGAGGAGGAAATCCCTCGTCACGAGCTCGTCCACCGAGTGGGCCGTGAGGGAGTAGGTACCGGGCAGATCCACGACAAGAAACCTCTGCCCCTGGTACTCCAGCACTCCCTCCTTCTTCTCCACGGTCACGCCGGGCCAGTTGCCAACGTGCTGTCTCAGTCCGGTCAGCGCGTTGAATATGGTCGTCTTGCCAACGTTCGGGTTTCCTGCGAGGGCGACCACCTTCATCATCGGGAGCACCTCACAGCTTCCTGATCATCACTTTGCCTGCCATTCCCCTGCCTATTGCGAACCTGACGCCTCCCACGGAGATGATTATCGGCCCGTAGCTGTGGGCCTCGATTATTTGAACCGGCGCTCCGGGGGTCAGGCCCATTGCCACCAGCCTCTGCCTGACAGCGGGTCCGCCGAGCACGTTCACGACGATACCCCTTTCCCCGGGGCGGAGTGCATTTAGGGGTACAATCATGAGCATCACCGTTAGGCTGTCCTAATTCAATATCCAACTCCCTCGAGAGCCTTAAAAAGCTTTGGTGAGCCTAACACAACTTAGAAGTTTGAAATCAAAAATTTTCAGGTTCTAAAGGCTTCGCCAATTTTGCAACTGAGAAAACCAGATGCAGGAAAGGTATTTAAGGAGTTGGACGAATATAGAAAGTTGAGTTTGGGAGGTGTGCTTTATGAGTGAAGCCCCACGCGGGGAACCAAAGAAGACCTCCCTCGGCCTGGACGAGAACGTCGAGGGAATGCTTGCCTACCTTGTCTGGTGGGTTACGGGGATAGTATTCCTGGTGCTTGAGAAGGAGAGCGATTTCGTCCGCTTCCATGCGATGCAATCGTTGATAACCTTCATAGGCATCACGGTGCTTCAAGTGATCTTCGGATTCATTCCGTACATCGGCGGCATAATTTCCTGGCTCCTCTGGATCCTCGGTCTCGCCCTCTGGATACTGGGAATGGTTAAAGCATACCAGGGCGAACGCTACAAGTTCCCCGTCGTCGGAGACCTGGCCGAGGAGTGGGTCGGAAAGGTGAACGTCTGAGGCTTAGATTTTTAAGCCTCCCCGGTTACTTTTTTCCATGATTGAAAGGGTAATTAGAGACGTCAGAGAGTTCTCGAGGAAGAACGGCCTCTACGAAAAACGAATCCTTGTCCTCTTTTCAGGCGGAAAGGATTCGAGCCTGGCTCTTTACCTCCTAAAAGAAGCCGGCCTGGACGTCTCCGCGCTGACCTTCTTCCACCGCTGGAGCTGGAGGGAAACCCTGAACTGGGCGATGGGCTTTACAAAAAAACTCGGCATCGAGCACTACCTCGTTGATGTTACGGACGGCCTCCTCCGCGAGGCAACCGGAAGGAAGGGGCCGATCTGCATAAACTGCAAGAAGGTCATGCTATGGAACGCCAAGTGGTTCGCCCTCAACAACGGCTTTGAGGTCTTAGCCAAGGGCGACAACGCCAACGACAAGATCATAGGCGCACTCCTTGACCAGTGCAAAGGCGATATAAGGCTCTGCGACATACCCCGAATCGGGGTTCCCTTCTTCAGGCCGCTGATAAGGTACACCGCCGAGGAGGTGGAAAGGCTCGCCGAGGAGGCGGGAATAAGGCCCTACCGCATGTACGAGCACGCGAGGAGGAGGCAGTGGCGCGAGGGCTGTCCGCTCCAGTACATCGACCGCGAGGAGGTCGTCACGGAGGAGCTCATGGACTTGGCCTACAGGGTGAACTACGAGGTGAGCAAAATCGCCAGAGCGAGGAAGGTCCGCGTGAGCGTGAGGGTTCCGAGCTTCGAGGTGATGTGCTGGGACTGCAATGAGGAAACCCTCGGGGAGGTAAGGCGCGTCGTCTCAAGGTTCGGAGGGAAGGAAGGTGAAACTTCCGCCCGGAAAGCTGAGGAATGACGTGCTGAGGGAGGTAGTCTTCCCGAACCTCGGCATCGAGGATCCGAAGATAATCCACGGCCCGAGGGAGGGGTTCGACTCGGCGGTGCTCGAATACGATGAAAGTCACTACCTCGTCGTCGCGACGGATCCAACGCTCGGCGTTCCGGAGGAAACCTTCGGCTTCTTCGCCTACCACTTTGCATCGAGCGACGTTGCCGTCTTCGGGGCGAGGCCGAGGTGGCTCGTCCTTGATCTGCTCCTCCCTCCCGGAAGCGGGAAGGGTTTTCTGGAAAAGGTGATGCGTGAGCTGAACGCGGAGTGCAGGCGCTACGGGAGTTCCATAATAGGAGGCCACACAGGGGTTTATCCATCGATCAGGGAGCCAACTGGCACAACAACCGTTATGGGGCTGGTGCGGAAGGACGGGCTGAAACTTCCACTCGCGAGGCCCGGCGACAGGATACTCGTCACGGCCAAAGTCGGCCTTGAGTTTGCTGTTTCCGCCGCGTATTTCCGTGAAAAGGAACTGAGAAAGTTCCTGAGCTTCAGGGAAATAGCAAGGCTCAGGGAGCACTTCAGGTCTGAAACCGTCGTCCCCGACGCCTTAACGGCCAGACCCTTCGTCAGGGGCATGCACGACGCCACCGAAGGGGGCCTAACGGCGCTCCACGAGGTGGCGGATAACTCCGGACTGGGCTTCAGGGTTTACGCCGAGAAGCTCCAGCTCGACCCCCTCGTAAAGAGGGTTCTTGACTTCTACGGCCTTGAGCCGTGGAGCGTCTCCTCCACTGGAACGCTGATAGCGATAACACCGCCCGGGAAGGTTGATGCTTTAATTACAGAATTAAACAAAAATGGAATTGGGGCGTTCGAGATTGGAGAGTTCACCGAGGATAAGGAACGCCTCCTAATCGAAAACGGAGAGGAGAAGGAGTTTCCGGTCTTTGAGGGCGACCCCTACGTGGAGCTGTACGGCTGATCACTTCACCCTGAACCTCAGCAGCGCCGCCAGGCCGCCCAACGCTTTTAGCTTCTCCCCACCCTCGTGCTCCGAGCTCACCACGACCACCTCGCCGCGGGAGTAGCGGACGGCCTCCATCAGCTCCTCGATCTTCTCCCTGTTCTCGCCCTTGAGCAGCTCGTCGAGAACGAGAAGCGTCTCAACCGCACCGTAATTGACGGCCTCCTCGACTTCCTTGAGACCGTAGGCAGCTAAACCGTTGTTTCTCGCTATGTTCTCCAGCACCTTCTCGACGAGCTGAACCTCCTTCGCAACCCTGTTCTCGTGGTAGACCTTATCGACGGTCCCTCGCCTTATGACCTCGTAGATGCCCGTCCTTCCGGTAACGCTCGTGTCCTCGATGACCACCTTCTTGGCCAGCTCGGGGTAGTTCTCGCGCAGGAACTTGTAGAAGTCCTCCTTGACGAAGCCGGGGCCGGCAACTATGGCCCGCTCTATGCCTTCCCGGCTGATTATCTCCTCCATGCTCTTCGCCACGTCGTGGAAGAACTTCTTCTCCTCGCTCTCGCGGTTGGTGGCGTAGCGCTTCCCCCCGAGGTTGTAGCGTATCCCCTTGAGTATCTCGACTCCGTACTCGCGGATTATCGCCATGTCGGCCTCGCCGTCGTCTATGACGACTATCATCACGCGCGCTCTCTTAGAGGCCTCAACCGCTTCCTTTAGCCTTTCGATGTGGTGCTCCTTCCAGCGGGGCTTCTGAATCGTTACGACCGTGCCTTCTTCAATCGCTATCGTGTGGTACTTGCCGAGGGGAACGTCGTCCCTGCTGGCGTAGACTATCGGCCCTGTAACGCGGACCTGGTTGGCGAACTTGTGAAAGTTTATCTTCTCGGCCCTAACCCCAAGGAAGACGGGAATGACCTCAACCTTCTCGGCCCTGAGCGAGTCCGAGCGCTGGCTCTGCTTGCGGAGTGTCTTGGCGTAAACGACATCGCCCGGGTCTATGATGTGGTAGAGGTGCCAGAGGTCATCGAGGGTTTCGGCCTTGACCTTCACCTTGCCCTCCTTGACGTCCTGGTGGATTATCTGCACCCGCTCACCCCCAGAGAAGAGTAGGCGATGGCCTTTAAAAAGTTGTTAGGAGGGGCCTAAATCAGCTCCCTCTCCGTTCTCGTGAGCCTTCTCGCGCCGTTCTCGGTTATGACCACGGTGTCCTCTATCCTCACCCCGCCGAACTTGGGGAGGTATATTCCAGGCTCGATGGTTATCACCATTCCCGGCTTGAGCACCGTCTCGTCAAACTGGCTCACGCGCGGCCACTCATGGATCTCCAGGCCGACGCCGTGCCCGGTGGAGTGAATGAAGTTGTCGCCGTAACCGTACTCCTTGATAACGTCCCTGACGATGGTGTCCAGTTCCTTTGCCGTCATTCCCGGCCTGGCCGCTTCAACTCCCTTCCTCTGGGCCTCAAGGACGGCGTAGTAGATGTCCCTCTGCTTCTCGTTAGGAGTGCCGACGACTATCGTCCTCGTGGTGTCCGAGTGGTAGTGCCTGTAGAGCGCTCCCTCGTCGATGACAACCAGGTCGCCCTTCTCTATCCTCTTGTCGCTGGCTATACCGTGTGGCAGGGCAGAGCGCCAGCCGCTGGCTATTATAGTGTCGAAGGCCGGCTTTTCGGCGCCGTTCATCTTCATGACGTACTCCATCTTCGCCGCTATCTCCCTCTCGCGCCTGCCCTCGCTGATCTCCTCCAGCGCGGCCATCATCGCCTGGTCCGCTATCCTGCAGGCGGCCTCGATGACCTCTATCTCCTCCCGCGTCTTTACTATGCGGAGGTCCCGTATCACGTCGTCAATGCTTACGAAGTCCTCGGTACCCGCCTTCTCCCTGAGGGTTTGCACCGTGGAGAAGCTGGTCCTCCCTTCTATTCCGAGCCTCCTGAGCTTGAAGGACGAAAGCCTCTCGTAGAGCTCCTTCCCTGTCTTGAACTTTTCGACCGGAACTTTGGAGCTTTCCCTGGCTTCCTCATATTCAAGTTCGGGGACGATGAAGATGGCATCGTCAGGTGTGACGACGAGGTATCCACCGAGGACGGGTGATGAGCCGGTGAAGTAGAAGAGGTTTTCCCTCCCGGTTATTAGAACGCCGTCAAGTTCTTTTTCGGTTATGAACTCCTTGAGTTTTTCAATCCTCATGTGGCAACCACCCGTTCCCTGTAATCTCGCGCCCAATAAAACCCTTTCGGGTTCAGGAAAGGTTATAACTCCCCGAGTGATACTTTAATCCATGGTGGTCTACCTCTTTGACTTCGACGGGACGCTCGTGGACAGCACCGGGGCTGTCGAGAAGGCCCTCCGCATAGCCATTGAGAAGACAATTCCAGCCGTGATAGAGAGCGACCTCTATGACGATTACTATAAGGCCCTGTTCCTTTTCATCAAGGGAAAGCTCACATACCAGTACCTCGGGGTTATACACGAGCTGGTGGCACAGGGGACTATACACGAGTACTACAAGCTCATGCCGAGGTACATCAAGGACTTCCCCCACTCGAGGAACGTCATCAGGACGCTCAGGAAAAGGGGCCGCTACGTCATCAGCTTCTCCGGCGAGCACACCTACCCCGGCGGGAAGGTAATCTTCATGAAGAAGACGGACTGGTACGACGAGTTCGACGAAGTGATAACATTCAGGGGCACCAAAGATATGCTCAAGAAGTTCGAGAACCTGCGCGAGCTGTACCCCGACGAGCCCTTCGTCTGGGTGGACGACAGTCCGAGCAGGTTCACGTACATTCTCGACGAGAACACCCTCCTCGTCCAGAAGGCTTCCCCCTACAAGAGCGATGTTGCGCTCCTGTTCGAGAGACAGAATTTCCTCAAAATCAAGTCTCTCAGAGAGATCCTGGAGATAGACGAGGGACTCTCGGCGTTCGCCGGAGGGGATAAAACTTAAAAATTCCACCCCGCGAACCCCCTTCGGTGGGGGTGAGGGCGATGGCCAGGGGAAAGGCTCTCGTCCTTGCCTACGCCGGAACCAAGGAGCACCAGGACAACCACCACATGATTCTGAAGCCCCTCGGCATCGACGACAGGAACGCGGCCTCAAGGCTCATAGGCAGGAAGGTCGTCTGGAGAACCCCTACCGGCAGGAAGATGTACGGCAAGATCCTCAAGCCCCACGGCAACAGGGGCGAGGTCAAGGCCTACTTCAAGCCCGGCCTGCCGGGCCAGGCCCTTGGGGACTACGTTGAGATTCTCTGAGCGCAACCCTTTAAACCCTTCAACCTTTTCTTTCTCCGGTGAGAGAATGGAATTCGTTGAGGTGCGCGAGGGGTCCGCGAGAATACTTGTCCCAAAGGCTGAGAGGATATACGACGCCCCGGTCTTTTACAACCCCGTGATGGCACTCAACAGGGACGTGAGCGTCCTGGCCGTTAGCGTGATCAAGCCCGAAAGGGTTCTCGACGCCCTCTCCGCGACCGGGATAAGGGGCATCCGCTACGCCCTCGAGACCCCAGCGGGGGAGGTCTGGCTGAACGACATAAGCGAAGATGCATTCCGCCTGATTCTGAAAAACGCCAGGCGGAACCTCGGTGTTGAGGGTGAGATGCTCGGTGAGAGAAGGTTCGTCTTTCGCGGCGAGAAAACGGTGGTGGCCAACCACGACGATGCCAACAGGCTGATGGCAGAGAAGTTCCGCTACTTCGACTTTCTGGACTTGGACCCCTTCGGTTCGCCGGTCGAGTTCCTCGACACGGCCTTGAGGAGCGTGAAAAGGCGGGGGGTTCTGGCGGTAACAGCTACAGACACAGGCGTCCTATGTGGGGCCTACAGGCAGGCCTGCAGGAGGAAGTACCTCGCCGAGCCGATAAGGGGCGAGCTCTGCCACGAGGCCGGGCTTAGAATTCTCATAGGGACGGTCGTCAGATACGCGGCGAAGTACGACCTCGGCGTCGAGGTTCTCCTCGCCTACTACCGCGACCACTACTTCAGAGCGTTTTTAAGGCTCAGAAGCGGTGCGAAAAAGGCTGACAGGAGCGTTTCCATGCTTGGCTACCTCATGCAGGAAGCCAGCGGCCGCTTCGAGTACGAAACAGGTTTTCTCCCGGAGAGGGTACCCTCACACGGTCCTCTCTGGCTCGGTCCCCTCAAGGAGCAGGAATTCGTGGAGGAGATGCTCACCCTAACCAAGGAGAAAGCCCTCGCCCACAAAAAAACGCTCTCCTTCCTCGAAACCCTCGCCGAAGAACTCGACCTCCCCTTCCACTACGACACCCACGCCCTCGCGAGGAGGAACGGCCTTCAGGTCGGGAAGCTCGCCGATGTAATCGATGCCCTACGTGAAACCGGCTACCGTGCGACGAGGACGCACTTCTCCCCCACCGCAATAAAAACGGACGCACCCTTCGATGCTGTGATTGAGGCCATAAAGTCCCTGAAGTAGCCGATATCCATTTAACCACTTCACCGTTCTCTATTGAGGGGTGAGGGAATGGACGAGATGATAAGACTCGCGAGGGACTTTTACAGGGACGAGTACGCTGACTCGGTTCTCTACGCCCAGCTGGCGAAGATAGAGAAGGACGAGGAGATAAGGAAGGAATTCCTGAGGCTCTCGAACATAGAATCGAAGCACGCCAAGTTCTGGCACGACTTCATAAAGCGGCGCGGCGGTGAGGTTCCAAGACCTTCCGTGAAGAGGCTGACCGTCTTCTCGGTCAAGCTCCTGAGGAAGCTCCTCGGCCCAGGCTCGGTGGCTTCCCTCCTCGAGATGGGCGAGAACAGTGCAATTCAGAAGTACTTCAAGTATCTCACCACCTACGCCGACAGGTTCAGCGAGGAAGAGCTGGAGGAGATCAAAGAGGTTATCCTCGACGAGCTGGAGCACGAGAAGTTCTTCTACGAGAGCAAGGAGCGCTTCCACGTCGAGAACACCCGCGACCTGGTTCTGGGCATGAACGACGGTCTCGTTGAGATACTCGGTGCCGTCACCGGTCTCTCCGCGGTTTACCCGAACAACCCCCAGCTCGTTGGAATAAGCGGTCTGATCGTCGGTGTTGCCGGCGCGCTCTCGATGGCCATAGGGACGTTTGTTTCAGTCCGCTCCCAGAGGCAGATCAAGGAATCAATACGCGACAGGATGGAGGTTCTCTTCAGGGTCTCCCCCGAGAGGGCCGCTGAAGAGCTGGTGGAGAAGCTCGTCGAGGGTGGAATGCCCGAAGAGGTAGCGAGGGAGGTGGCAGGTGAACTGGCGGACAACAGCGAGGCGATAATGCAGCTCCTCCTTCCCGAGGCGGAGGAGAACGAGATAAGGGCGGCCCTCTACACGGGGCTCTCGTACCTCCTGGGTGTCGCCTTCCCGGTCACTCCGTACTTCCTCGCCTCCAGCTCGCTAACCGCGCTTCCGTTCTCTATACTCCTTGCCGGCTCGGCTCTGGCGGTGGTGGCGACCCTGATTTCACTCCTATCTGGAATATCCATAAAGAAGAAGGTCGCGGAGATGGTGGCGACCGGCCTGGGTGCGGCGTTCCTGAGCTATCTCTTCGGAAGGCTGATGGAGGCCCTCTTCAACGTCTCGGCGCTTTAAGATAGAACACCTCGACGCCGAGCTTTTTCGCTGTTTTTTCCTGCTTTTCATCGCTGGTGGCGAGCCTGCCGTACTTGAGGGCCTGGGCTATGTGGAGGGCGTCGTGAACCGTGATTTTGTGCTCCAGGGCTATTTTCTTCCCCTCTGAGAGATACTGAAGCGGATTTTCGTACGGTGTTATACCCTCGGTGGCGTGGAGATAGTCCAGTATTTTCCGGGCGGTTTCAATGGATACGTCCTTGTACAGGTTGTACCTTTTCCACACGGCATTAGCACCCTCAATCAGCGCCATTTGCAGCTAGGCCAGATCCCCGCTCTTTCTAAGGAATTCCGAAACCGTCTCCCACCCCCCTCTTTCAGGAGATACTTTATGAGGGCGGACGTGTCAATTACTATCACGGGAATCCCTCACGAGCTTTGTGGCCTTTCCTCTTTCAAGCGTGGGGACGCTTTTGAGGAAGGAGTCAATTTCGTCGAGCAATTTTGCCTTTTCTTCATCTCTAATCTTTTGCTCTATGAACCGCCGTATCTCCTCGCTCCAGTTGATGTCGTACTTCTTCATCTTCTCCTTCAGCTCGTCCGGGACGCGAATGATTATCACGGTCACACAACCACCGTTTACAAGAACGCATTAACGCATTACGGAGATATCAACGTTACCGTCACACCTTCACGTACTTCCACCTGCCCCTCTTGAACGCCCACCAGAAGAGGGCCGCGGTGGTGAAGGTTTCGAGGCTCATCGCTATCCACGCCGCTATTACTCCGAGGCCCTCGAAGTGTATCGGGCCTATGGTGAAGCCAAACCCGAGAAGGTAAGCCGGCACTATGCGGAAGAGGAGCTTGCTTATCGCCGTTATGTACATCGGGGTCTTCGTGTCGCCAGCTCCCCTCAGCGCACCTCCGAGGACGAAGAGCCAGCCGAGCGGAATCTCGCTTATTCCGACTATTATCAGGTAGATGCTCGCCAGGCGGAGGACTTCATTGTAGTTCGGATCACTTGGGTTCAGGAAAGGCATCACGAGATAGCGCGGGAAGGCTATCATCACGACCGCCATGATCCCCATGAAAACCCCGACCATCTTGAGGGCCTCATAAACGGTGCGCTCGGCCTTCTCGGGGTTTCCTTCCCCGAGACTCTGGCCAACGAGGGCGGAAGTGGCCACGTTGAAGCCAAAGGCCGGCATGTAGGCTATGCTCTCCACCCTGAGGCCGACTTGGTGGGCGGCCAACGCGACCGTTCCAAAGCGCGTGACTATGCTCATGTAGAGGAAGTTGTAGAAGCTGAAGATGCCGCGCTCTATCATCGTGGGCACGCCAATGCGGAGGATTCTGCTCGCCATCTCGGGGTGGAAGCTCCAGCTGGGCTTGAACTGGAGCACCAGCCTTCCGCTCCAGAGGAGGTAGAGGCCGAGGAGGAACGACGTCGTTATACCCAGCCCTGAGGCCCAGGCGGCTCCAACGGGACCGAGCTCTGGGAAGCCCAGCTTTCCAAAGATGAGGAGGTAGTCGAAGGTCGCGTTTATGATGTTCATTAGGATACCGAGCTTCATCGGGGTCTTCGTGTCACCAGCACCCCTGAGAGCCGAGAAGGCGGTGAAGCCTGCGAAGCGGATCGGATAGAAGGCGAAGAGTACCTTGATGTACTCGTAGCCCAAAGCGATTACGTCCGGCTTCGCCCCCATTATCCTCAGAATGTCGTCTCCGAAGACCCACCCGAAGAGCATGACCGGGATCCCGAGGAGGAAAGCCAGGTAGAGGCTCTGCTCGAGGGTGAGGGTGGCCTTGTCTCCCTCCCCTGCCCCCACGAACCTGGCCACCAGCGCGAGGGTTCCGGTAGCGACGGCCGCCATTATGGGCATCATGAACCAGCTAACCTGGCCACCGAGGCCAACCGCGGCCAGGGCTAGGGACCCGAGCTGGCCGACCATCATCATGTCCACTAGGTTGAGAAGCGTCTGGGAGATGTTGCCCATTATAGCCGGCCACGCTAACTTCCACAGCCTTCTCTGCTCCTCGTTGAGGTGTATCATTAAGACGTCCCTCTAAACGAAAAGAAGAACGTTTAAGTTAAAAAGCGTTGCGGTGGACAGGAGGGGGCAAACACGACGGTAGGGTTAAAAGAAAAGGGTTCAGAGGAGGTTCCTCTTCTTCTTCCACTTGTGGGACCAGCGGTACTTCCTCATGCGCCTGCTCCTGCCGAAGCCACAAGCAGCGCAATAGCCCTTCTTGACGTTGTAGGCGCGCCTTCCGCAGCGCCTGCACCTGATGTGAGTCGGAGTGTGGTTCCTCCTGCCCTTCGGCTCTGTTCCGCTTCCCATCGCTCACACCTCCGGGGTCTCACTCAATCTCGACCGGGGAGATGGCCAGAACGTTGTCTCCCCTGATGACGATTTTACCGTACCTCTTAACCTCCTCGCCGTCCTGAATGAGAGCGGCGTCGGCGAGGACGACGTTCAGGTGTATGTCGTAACCGATGAGCCTCCCCCTGAACTCGGAACCCCTCTTGAGGAGCACGAGCACGTCCTTATCAAGGGACCTGTGGATAACATCGAGTGGTCTTTCCGCCATTTTCACGCACCTCCAAATAATCAAAGCTCATAGCCTAAACGAGGGGAACGGTTTATAACTCTTTCCGTTCTTCCGCTCGGTGAGGCTGTTTCTTCCCGGCCGGACTGAAGTTCCTCCCACGGTGCATTCCCAGAAAGACATATAATCCTGTATCACCCACGGTGATTACGGTGGAGTCAATGAAGGTGAAGGGTCTTGCGGTAATAGTTCTCCTCCTCGCCGCCTTGGCCAGTGGTTGCGTTTCTCCGGGTTCATCGACGGGAACCGGGACTGAAATGTCTTCTCTAACCGACATCTCAGCGCAGTACCCTTCCGGGGGGATACGGCTGGAGCTGCCGCGGGGGAACTACACTCCCCTCTACCTCGGTCCCGGCGAGGCCTGCCCTCCAGGCAGGGTTCCGGTCGTCTTCCGCTACGTTCCGGGCAATGAGTCGGTCGGCTCGGTCAGCTTGCGTGGGAGCTTTAACGGCTGGGCCGAGTGGCCGATGGAGCTGAACAACGGCACCTGGAGAATAGAAATCTGCCTCGCCCCCGGCAGGTACGAGTACAAGTACTTCATAGACGGCCAGTGGGTCAAGGACATGGCCACCGGAAACGGAGGGAATCCCGTTGATCCCGATGCGGACGGCTACGCCGACGATGGCTACGGCGGAAAGAACGCGGTGAGGATAGTCAATGGAAGGCAGGGGGTTGAGATTGAGTTTGACCCCGGAAACCCTGCTTACCTGAGCGTCGCGGACAACAGGACGGTAGTGAGGATCGGTGTGAAGCTGGGCACGGTCAGGTCCGCGGTTCTCGTCACGGACGGGGGGAACTACACGATGGAACTCCAGCTCTGGTGGGACTCCGGTGAGATCTGGCGCGCCGAAGTTCCGTTCGTTAAGCCCTTCTCCTACTACATAGCGGTCACGTCGGCCGACGGCGAGTTACTCGCCGCCCTCAACACTAGCGAGAGCCCGTTCTTCCGCTTCGACGGCGTGGACAGGTTCCCCCAGCTCGAATGGGTGAGCAATGGCATAGCATACCAGATATTCCCTGACAGGTTCAACAACGGGGACGAGAGTAACGATCCCCTCGCGCTTCAGACGGACGAGTTCTGGTTCAACGAGCTCACCGACGAGAGGCCGATCCTCTCCGACTGGAGCGACCCCATAACGCCCCTCCACTGCTGCCACCAGTACTTCGGAGGGGATATAAGGGGCATAACCGAGAAGCTCGACTACCTCCAGAGCCTAGGCGTGACGATAATCTACCTGAACCCGATTTTCCTGGCCGGCAGCGCCCATGGCTACGACGTCTACGACTACTACCGCCTCGACCCGCAGTTCGGAACCGAGGAGGAGCTCAGGGAGTTCCTGGACGAGGCTCACAGAAGGGGGATCCGGGTAATTTTCGACTTCGTTCCCAACCACAACGGGATAGGCCACTGGGCCTTCCTGGACGTTGCTTCGAGGGGCAGAGAGAGCCCGTACTGGGACTGGTACTTTGTGAAGGAGTGGCCCTTCAGGCTGGGCGACGGGAACGCCTACCTCGGCTGGTGGGGGATAGGCAGTTTGCCGAAGCTCAACACGACGAATCCAGAGGTGAGGGAGTACCTCATCGGGGCGGCCCTGTACTGGCTCGACTTCGGCTTCGACGGCATTAGGGTGGACGTCCCCAACGAAGTCCTTGACTCGAAGGAGTTCTTCCGGGAGCTCAGGGAGCGGGTTAAGGGGAGGCACCCAGATGCCTACCTCGTCGGAGAGATATGGACGCTCTCGCCGGAGTGGGTTCAGGGAGATCGCTTTGACTCGCTGATGAACTACGCCCTCGGCAGGGAGATACTCCTGAACTACGCCAGGGGCTACCTCAGCGGCGAGGCCGCGATGAAGATGATGGGAAGGTACTACGCGTCCTATGGAGAGAACGTCGCGGCCATGGGCTTCAACCTCGTCGATTCCCACGATACCTCGAGGGTTCTGACTGACCTCGGTGGTGGTTCTCTCGGCGACGTGCCGTCTAACGAGTCCGTCCAGAGACTCAAGCTTCTCTCGACGCTCCTCTACACCCTCCCGGGAACGCCGGTGACCTTCCAGGGCGACGAGAGGGGCCTGCTCGGGAACAAGAACCACCACGACGAGCAGCGCTACCCGATACAGTGGGATACCGCCAACTGGGAAGTTCTCGATCACTACCGCGCCCTGGCGGAGTTGAGGGAGAAAACCCCCGCGCTCAGGAGCAGCAAGATAAGGTTCTACCGCGCCAGCGGCGGAGTCATGGCCTTCTTCAGGGGACACGACGACGAGGTTCTGGTCGTGGCGAACAGCTGGAGGAAGCCCGCCGAGCTGGAGCTACCCGCGGGGGAGTGGAGGGTGGTATGGCCCGAGAACCGGTCGGGAGCGGTTCTCTCAGGAGCCGTGGAGGTTCCCCCAGTGGGGGTTCTCGTGCTGGAAATGATCGGCCCCTGAGGCTTTCTTTTCTTTCGCCACTCTGACGATTCCCGCCCCAAAAGCTTTTTATGAGCTGGCCTTACTCCAGTTTCAGGTGGTAGAGCATGGGAGAGAAGCCCGATAAGTATGAGGTTCTTCAGGATTTGATGAGGAGGCGGGGCTTTGCATGGGGTAGCTTTGAAATCTACGGCGGTTCACGAGGATTCTACGACTACGGCCCGCTCGGTGCGACGATAAAGAGAAAGATAGAGCAGAAAATCAGGGAAGCCTTCCAGAGGGAGGGCTTCTTCGAGCTGGAGACGCCGGATATAACGCCCGAGAAGGTTTTCATCGCCAGCGGCCACGTCGAGAAGTTCGTTGACCCGCTGGTGGAGTGCAGAAAGTGCGGAGCCAGGTTTAGGGCTGACCACCTCGTCGAGGAGGCCCTCGGCATAGACACCGAGGGAATGAGCGCGGAGCACCTCACCCGGCTCATTAGGGAGCACGACGTCCGCTGTCCCGAGTGCGGCGGCGAGCTGAGCGACGTCTGGTACTTCAACCTCATGTTCGAGACCAGGATAGGCCCCTACGGCGACCAGAAGGGCTACCTGAGGCCCGAAACTGCACAGGGCATCTTCGTTAACTTCAAGAGGCTGAACGCCTTCGCGAGGAACAAGTTACCCTTCGGCGTCTTCCAGATCGGCAAGGCCTACCGCAACGAGATCTCACCGAGGCAGGGCATGCTACGCCTCAGGGAGTTCACGCAGGCGGAGGCTGAGATATTCTTCAACCCGAAGGAAAGCGAGCACCCACACTTTGACGAGGTCAAGGACGAAAAGCTCAGGCTCTACCCGATAGAGCACCAGCTCAAGAACCTCGGCATTATTGAGCTTACCGCCGAGGAGGCGGTAAAGCGGGGCTACATTATGAACACATTCTTCGCCTACTACATGGTCATGGTCAAGCGCGTCCTCCTAGACATAGGCATTCCCGAGGACAAGATAAGGTTCCGCCAGCAGCTGCCCGAGGAGAGGGCGCACTACTCGCGCGACACCTGGGACGCCGAGATACACAGCGAGCGCTTCGGCTGGGTTGAGTGTGTTGGTATAGCCAACAGGGGCGACTACGACCTGAGCAAGCACATGAAGATGAGCGGGGCAGATCTGACCGTGCTGATCCACTACGACGAGCCCAAGATAGTCAAGCGCCTCAAAGTGAGCCTCAACATGAAGCGCGTCGGGCCGAAGCTCAAGAAGGACGCCAAGAGGATAAACGAGCTAATAATGGACTGGGACGAGGAGAAGAAGCGCGAGCTGGTTGAGAAGCTCGAGAAGGAGGGCAAAATTACAATCGACGGCTACGAGCTTGAAAGGGACGACTTCATAATCAGGGAGGTCGAGGAGAAGGTAACGGGCGAGAAGATAGTCCCGCACGTCCTCGAGCCGAGTTTCGGAATAGACAGGCCATTCTACCTGCTCCTTGAGAACAGCCTCGTCATAGAGGAAGACAGGACTTACCTCAGGCTGAAGAAGGACATGGCGCCGATTGAGGTCGCGGTTTTGCCGCTCGTGGCCAAAGAACCCCTTAGGAGCATCGCCTACGACGTCTTTAGGAAGCTCCAGAAGGCGGGCTTCATAGCGGTCTACGACGAGAAAGACACCGTCGGCAGGCGCTACATGCGCTACGACGAGATTGGAACGCCCTACTGCGTGACGATAGACAACCAGACGCCCAAGGACAACACGGTGACGATAAGGGACCGCGACACGAGGGAGCAGATAAGGGTGAAGATTGAAAAGCTGCCGGAGAAGCTCAGGGAGCTGATTTTTGGGGAGTGAGCTCTCCTTTTCTTCAATACCCTTTCTGGTGTCTCTCATGAAAATCCACCTCATCTACCGGCGAATTCCCAACAGGATTCTCGAGAGGGACGATGATGTCGTCGCGGATTTGGGAGAGGTGGTAATCGCGAAATCCCGCTTTGAGGGAATGCTGGTCCCTCTTAAGGTGAACGGCGTTGAGGTAATACGGAACGGCTACACTATGCTCTACTTCGCTTTCATCGGGGAGAACTACGACGTTCTGAAGGTCTACGACGAAAACGGTGAGTTCAAGGGCCTCTACGTCGATGTCCTGGCCTACACGAAGCGCGAAGGAAACACGATAGAGATGCTCGACCTTTTCCTTGACATCTTTGTCTTTCCGGACGGAAGAGCGTTTCTCCTCGACGAGGACGAGCTTGAGATGGCCCTCAACTACGGCGTAATTGACAGGGATACCTTCGACTTTGCCTATTCCGTCGCGAGGGAGATACTCGAAAGGCTTAAACGCGGCGAGTTTCCGCCGGAGGTGGTGTGGAAGTACTAGGGCGGGTTCTCCAGGGAATCGAGGAAGATGTTCACGTAAGCGACCACGTGGGAGGCCAGGTAGCTCTTCCTCCCGACGCTCACCCGCTCCGCTATTCCGTTGAGGAAGGCCTCGTCCTCCCCGCTCAGACCTCTGTGGTCACCCAGGACGAAGGCGACGTTGGGAGGGAACGACACCTCGCTCACCGGCCTTCCCTCCTCGTGGAGGTAGTAGAGGGCCGAGCCCTTGAGGGTGAGCCTCACCACGTCCTCGAAGGTCCTGTTGCTCACGTACAGGCCGGGGTACACCTCGACCTCCTTCCCCGGCTCCCTGAGGCCTTCACCTGCCTTGAGGGCCCTCATTATCAGCTTCGCCGTGCTCCTCTCGTCGGGGTTGAGGCGAACCCTCAGCTTTGGGCCCTCGAAGCGTATCGCCTTGGGCGGGTTCGGCGGGCCGTAGAGGAGGAGCCAGACGCGGACGTTCTTTCTGAAGCCGTGGGAGAGCAGGAAGGCGGAGTTGAGGAACCTGCACAGCACGTCTATCCTGCCGCTCGTTCCTGGAAGGTCGCTCAGCTTGAAATCCGCCCTCGTGTGGGCCTCGTTCGCCTTGATTATGAAGGTCCTCATGGTGCCGGGTAGAGCGAAGGGGTTTAAATGGCTTAACCTCACCATTTCCGGGTGGTGGAATGGAGTTCCTGAAGGAAACCAAGGACGGAACGCTCCTGCTGGTGTACGTCCAGCCGAAGGCAAAGAGGAACGAAATTGAGGGCGTGGACAAGTGGCGCGGAAGGCTGAAGGTGAAGATAAAGGCGCCACCGGTTGAGGGAAAGGCGAATAAGGAACTTGTGAAGTTCCTCTCGAAGGTTCTCGGGACTGAAGTGAAGATAATCCGCGGAGAGGCGAGCAGGGAGAAGGATTTGCTCGTCGGGCTGAGCGCGGAGGAAATTAAGAAAAAGTTGAAGGTCTAGTCACTTCAAAATCCCCAGGCTCTCGTTCGTCTTCTTTATGCTCTCCCACTTATCTGCCAGCTCGAACATGGCCCTTATCGCATCGATGTTCTCAGGAACCACGTCACTCTCCTGGTGGACAGCCTGAATGTAGAAGAGCCTGTTCCCGCGGACGCTTATGCTCTCCTTCCAGACCGCTATTTCGTACAGGTTGTTCCACTCGCGGTGAAGGTCGCGGGCGAACTCTATGAGCTGGGCCGTGCTGTCAAAGCCCCTCTCCTTCTCGAAGAGGAGGACGCGCGTGGTGTTCTCGAAGATATCAACGACGTCCTTCGCCTCCACCGGCTTCCTCAGCTCGACCATTATGCTGTGGACGTGCATGAGCGTGGTCGGAACTACAAAAGCCGAGGTCTCGATGTTTATTGGAATGACTGTCTGGACGTCCGGTCCGTGGTGGGACGGAACGGTGACGCTCGGCGTTATGGCGTTTATCGGACCCCTCTTCGTGTCATTCGGATCGGCGGCCCTTCTAATCATCACCGCGTAGACGTAGTCGATGTACTCCTGAATCGCGCTGAGGGTTCTGGTCAGGCCCGTCGTGTTGCACGACACGACGCGGACGTAGTCCTTGCCTAGGGCCTTCTCGTAGTTGGCCTGGGCCACGAAGGAAACCTCCGCAACGCTCGCCTTCTCACCGCCCTGGAAGACCGCCTTGACGCCGGCCTTTTCATAGAGCTCCTTGTTCTTCGCACCCATTCCGCCGGGGGTGGCATCTACGATTACGTCAACCTCGTTGAGGAGGTCGCCTAGAGTGCCCGCGACCTCGAAGCCGGCCTTCTCGAACCTCGGCAGGAACTCCTCGCTGGCAGCGTAAACCGGGATTCCGAGCTCCGCCGCGCGGTAGGCCTCGAAGTCGGGCTTGGTCTTTGTCACACCGATGAGCTTCATATCGTCCTGTCTCGTTACGGCGTAGGCGACGCGCTTGCCTATTGTCCCATAGCCGTTGATTCCCACCTTCACCTTCATGCTATCACCAGGAGTTTTACAGCGGTAAAATACTTAAGCCTTGTTTTCACTCGTGGTGAAAAGTGGTCTTGGAAGTGGGGATTTTTGACGGATTTCTGGAAAACCCCTCCGCTGGTGTTATAAGCCCTCCCGTCCAAGAAATCCCGGTGGTGGAGATGTTCGCCGAGGTGCTGACGGTAGGGGACGAACTGCTCACAGGAAACACCGTGGACAGCAACTCCGCGTTCATAGCGAAGAGGCTCACCGAGCGGGGCCACTGGGTGAGGAGGAAGACAACCGTTGGAGACGACGTTGAGGAGATAAAGGCCGTTGTGAGGGAAATCCTCGCGAGGAAGCCAGAGGTTTTGGTGATTTCGGGCGGGCTCGGGCCGACCCACGACGACGTTACGATGCTAGCGGTCGCTGAAGCCCTCGGGAGGAAGCTCGTCCTCTGCGAACCCTGCCTAGAGAGGATTAGGCAGTTCTACCGCGAGCTTTATGCGAAGGGCCTCATAGACGACCCGGAGCTGAACGAGGCAAGAAAGAAGATGGCCTACCTGCCTGAGGGGGCGGAACCACTGGAGAACACCGAGGGCGCCGCTCCAGGCGCTTACATCGAGCATAACGGCGTTAAGATATTCGTCCTTCCCGGAATGCCGCGGGAGATGAAGGCGATGCTTGAGAGGGAAGTCCTGCCGAGGCTCGGCTCGCGGAAGTTCGTCCAGAGGAAGCTCTTGGCTGAGATAACCGATGAGAGCAAGCTCGCACCGATACTCAACGAGACGCTGGAGCGCTTTAACGTCAGAATTCACTCCTCGCCCAAGGGCTTCGGGAGGTACATCGGGATAATCCTCTTCGGCGAGAACGAGGAGGAGATAGAGAAGGCCAAAGCCTTCATGGAGTCAAAGGGGATACGCTTCGAGGAAGGCTGGTAGCGAAAGGGTGATAAGGAGGCGCTGGAGTGATGCCTATGCTTCCGCCGGAGGTCCGTTCGCTCCTTGAAGAGATGCGAGCCGAGAGGATAAGGGGCGCCAGCTGGCTGGCCAGGAAGGGCGCCGAGGCGTACATAGTCCTCTCTGAACTCCTCGAGGGGAAGGAGCTTGAGAATGCCTTGATGGAAATGAGGAGGGAAATCCCCGCCGTGAACCGGACGATGGCTTCCCTGTACAATCTGACCAGGTTCATTCCGATAACGGGTGATCCGGATCGGGTGAGGACGAGGGCCGAGGAGTTCATCAGGCTCGGGGAGGAAGCGAAGCGCGAGATAGGCAACATCGGAAGCGAGCTGATAGACGAAAACGAGGTTGTAATCACGCACTCCTTCTCGTCCGCTGTTCTTGAAATTTTCAAGGCCGCTAAGAAGAAGGGCAAACGCTTTAGGGTTATCCTCACCGAGAGCGCACCGGACTACGAGGGGATCGCCCTCGCGAGGGAGCTGGAGTCCCTTGGAATTCCCTTCGAGGTTATAACCGACGCCCAGCTGGGCCTCTTTGCCGGAAACGCCACACTCGCCCTGGTAGGCGCCGACAGCGTGACGCGCGACGGGGCAGTGGTGAACAAGGCCGGAACCTATCTCCTAGCCCTTGCCTGCCACGAGGGCGGCGTTCCCCTCTATGTCGCAGCCGAAAGCTTCAAGCTCCACCTGGAGCTGACCTCGGAAGAGATAGAGATCGTGGAGAGGCCCTACGCGCGGCAGGGCTATCGGGTGAGGAACTTCCTTTTCGACGTTACGCCCTGGCGGTACGTTAGGGGAGTGATAACGGAACTCGGGATTTTAGTTCCGCCGAAGGAAATCTAAGCCTCAAACCACGGAAAATTCAGAAAGGGGGAGAAGAAAGAGGTCACTCCTGGTGGGCAAGCCAGAGGAGGGCGCCCTTGATGAAGGGCCAGTTGCTCTTGATGTACTTCTGGTAGTAGCTGTCGCTGAGGGCCTTGCTGGAGCCGTAGGCGACTATCCTGCCGGTGCCGAGGTCCACAGCGGCGGCTATTATCGGGTTGGTTCCCTTTATCCTGACCACGTTTCCGTCGGCATCGACTGAGTAGCTGGTGTCGTAGCCCTTGATGAGCCAGACAGCGTTTCCGCTTATCGTCAGGGTGTCACCGTTGTAGTACATCGTCCAGTCGTCGGGCACGAACTTCATGACCGGGTGGTCCTTGTTGTAGATTCCGACGAACGGGTAGTACGGCCTGCCGCTGTTCTTGTCGTCGTCCATGAGCTCGTCGGCGTTAAAGGTAATGCCGTAGTCGCCGACTATCGCGTTGAGGTTATCGGCGTTGAGGTACTTGTACCACTCGCCCGCTATGAAGAGACCCCCTCCGTTTTCTACGTACTTCTTGAGACTCTCGATTTCAGCGGGGGTGAAGTCGTCCTTAGGGTCGGTTATTATGACGACGTCGTACTGCCTGAGAAGGTCGTAAGTGAGCGGGAGCTGGTTTATCTCAACTTCCCAGCCGAGCTCGCTCTGTATCTTGTCCACCAGGTAGCTGACCCCGGCCTCCTTGACGTAGTACTGGCCGTGGGAGGCGTCGATGAGGACCTTGGTAACCTTCAGGGTGATGTTGGTGGTCGGGGTGACGTTGGTTTCGGGCGTGGTTCCGGTCTCATTTCCAGGAACGGTTTCGTTGCCAGGGTTCGCCTCGGTTTCGTTGGCCGGGGCCGGCGGGTGGCACATGGGCTGAACCTGGGCAAGGGCGGCCTGGAGAACCGGAAGGACATCGTTGATCTCCTCGGTCACGTCCCTGCCAAGCATGGCGGCCTTTCTTATGTGCACCATCACCGGATAGTAGTAGGCGTTCCTGTACGGGTTCTGCTTGATGAGGAGCCCCTTGAGGGTGTCGTAAAGCTGGTACTGCCTCTGTATCTCCCCCATACTCTCCTCTATCCACTGAACCCGCGGGGCGAAGTCACCGAGGTCAACACCGCAGGACTGGAGCTCGTTCACGGTCCAGGTGAGGTTCTCGTAGAGGGGGGTGAGGGTTTCCATCTCCTTAGAGTAGAGCCGCTCGTAGTATGGAGTAAGGCCGTAGGCAATGACGTTGGGATTCGGAACCACCTTGTAGTCGTATATCCTCTCGTCAATGAGGCCCCAGTCGGTGGTGATGACCTGTATGTCTATCGACAGCGCTCCCAGCTCGGTCGGGACGTAAGAGAGCTCGTAGATGGCGCTTCCATTGACAGCTATCTCCTGGGTGACGTTTCCAACCTTCACGCCGTTGGCGTAGAGAACAACCGTGACGTTGTCGGCGACCTCGCCGTTGTTAATGACGGTGACCTTAAACCTCATCGGGACACCCTTGATGGCGTACTCCGGCCTGCCGACCTCGGAGATGCCTATCGACGGAATGTAAAGCTCGTAATCGAGCGGGTAGACTTCCATAACGTTGTACTTGTAGCCGATACCGTCAAGGTACTTCAGTATCTTGCCCGTGGTGACGTCCATAACCCCGTAGTAGTCGTAGAGGACGAGGCTTCCAGTGTCGTCGGCTATGGTGATCAGCTTTCCATCGACCCTGGTGACCCTGATCCACTCCAGCCTAACGAGCATGCTCTGGTATGAATCGTTGATCTCCCCCACCTTGAGAACTACTGGCTCCGGAAGTTCGGCCTTTCCAACCACCTTGTAGCTCGGGTTGGATATCTCGTAGAGACCCTTCCAAACGGCGGTGGTTCCGTTTACCTGAACGACGTCACCGACCTTCACGGAGGGAGTACTCCCGGTGTAAACGTAGATGCCGCTGTTGGGTTCGGTGCCGTTCTGAATGAAGAAGCCGTTGTACTTGGTGCCTATGACTATTCCGCTGGTGACGACCTGCTTGCCGGTCTCCCAGTTCTCCCTTATCTCCCTGATGGGCTGATAGCTTGGCCCCTCGGGGACGTAGTAGACAACCTCGAGGTATGGATAGTTTCCGTACGAGCTCTCCTTGGAGTTGTAGCCAATGCTCTCGGTCACGATGCCCTCGACGTCAGAGACAAGGACGAAGCTGACCACCTTGTCGCCAGAGAACTCTGCCTTAACGAAGTCCGTCACGTTCCAGACGGACCAGTGCCTCACGGGATCCGTCCTTTTGTTTGAATCCGGGACTAAATCCTTATCGAGAAGTTCCCCGGCGGCAGGCTTGGTGTTCCAGGTTATCGAGTCCTCGGTCCAGGAATCGTCGGAAACCGCGTAGGCGCTTATGTTTACCGGGGTTGAGTAGGCGCCCCAATAGGTGTATGCGTGGAGGGTCGCGCTGACTATGACCGCGTTGTCCGGAATGCCGGAGAGGTCGAATTTGAGGTAAGCCCTCTCGTTCGCATTGTCCCTGTAATAAGTTCCAACGTAGAGACTGCTATCGGAGCCGTAGTTTGAATCTGGAGCGGTGTCCTTGACGTACGCGTCGTCGGTGGGGTTTATTTGAACGGTCGTCGTTGCCGCCGAGACCGCGTGAAACGCGACGCTCGGCACTAGGCTCAATACCAGCAGGGCAATTAAAGCGAGTCCCCATCGTTTCATATAAACCACCCAAAGAAAAACGGCATTGATGTATAAATAAGTTTTTCCACATCTCCTGTGGAGTCGGATATCACCCTTGGTGTTCAAAAGTGCCCACAAAGGCTAAAAAGCCCCGGCACCCTAGTTTCCAGGGTGGTCAAAATGTCCATAACCACGAAAACAGGGGATAAGGGCCTAACCGGCCTTTTCACCAGCGATCGCGTTGCGAAGTTCTCGCCTGTTATGGAAGCAAACGGGACGATAGACGAACTGGACAGCTTTCTGGGGGAAGCAAAGCACTACGTACCAGAGGAGATGGTGGAGATACTCGAGAAGATTCAGGTCCAGCTCTACGATCTCATGGCAGAGCTTGCCAGCAGGGGAAAGTACGCTAAGGTTGGGAAGGAAGAGGTGGAGTGGCTTGAGGGGCTTATTAGTAGGTACGAGGGGGAGGTCCAGCTCAGGGCCTTCGTCCTGCCCGGCTCCACGATAGCCAGCGCCAAACTCGACGTCTGCAGGGCGATAGCGAGGAGGGCCGAGAGAAAGGTTGCCAGGCTCGTCCTGGATTATGGCCTCGGGAAGAACGCCCTCGTCTATCTCAACAGGCTCAGCGACCTGCTCTTCCTAATGGCCAGGGCTATAGAGAAGAGGGAGGGCAGGCTCAGGGAGATCACTTAGACCTGCGGTACTCCTCTATGGCTTCGACGTACCTGTCCTCGAGGAAGTCGTTGGCCCTGCTCTCGACGTCCTTCAGTGCCCTTGCTGCCTCTTCAATGGTAGAACTGACGACGGCCACGCCCAGGCCGCCTATTCTTTTTATGGCTATGGTTTTGTTTCCGTTGCGAATGAAGACCTCGATCTTGTCCCTCTCAAGCCCTATTTCCTCGGCTTTTTTCTCCACGTAGTGGAGTATGTCCTCGATGTGGGCACCTAGCTTTTCGTTTCCTTCTAGACTAAGACCATCTTGGGTGATGACCATCTCGTAGATCCCTGGTTTTTCTCTGCCCCAGAGGAGCTGTATGAGTTTCATTGGCACGCTTCCACCCCCTATAAATGTGGAGGGGGTCAGTAGAGCATCTCCTCGAGCTTGGGGAGAACCTTCCTTAGCTCGAGCTTCATGCGGCCGAGGTTGAGCTCGGAGTCGCCTATCACGATCAGGTAGTAGTCCGCGCCAATTGGATTGACGAAGGTTCTAGCGTTCTTGTACTCCAGTATGGCTTCCTTGAGCTCCCCAGACCCGAACTGGTCACCGATGAGCTTGATTGCAGAAACCAGCTCGTGGAGAACGCCGGCTATGGCCTCGCGGTCGAGGTTCTTCTTCATGGCTGACTCTATGACGAGACCGTCCTTGTCCACGACGATGGTGCCGATAACTCCATCTATTTCGAGCATGTCAGTGAGTATCTTGTCCATCACGAGGTCCACCGCCGCCATTCTCTCACCCCCTCCACGTTTTCGGATAAAAGTAACAACAAGTATTTAAAAATTTTACGGCCCTTTTATTCTCATTTTTTAGTTGATACGTCTCCAACATTCTCTAAGAGGACTTTGCGATATCTATACCAGTAGTAGAACACCACAACTGCCTGAATGATCCATATCCCTAATGAGACCAACCATGCCGCGTAGCGATCCAGCAGCGGGCCAACCGCCACAAGGCCAAGAGGGGTCGAGAGGTTAATGAGTAGCGCCAGTGCCGAGAAAACCCTGCTCCTGAGCTCCGTTGGTACGGCGCGCTGTATCTTGGCGTTGAGGGGCACGTTTATTATCGCATTGCTCACGCCCCACAGCACACCAACTCCGGCGAGGGTCATGAAAGCGACGTCCCTTGAGAGTCCAGCCCAAGGGGAGATCACCCATATGAACACCAGTATCATGGTCCCGTTGAATGCCAGTGCCTTGAAGAAGAATCTCCCTGCATTTTTACCGAGCTTCACCGCCACAATGAGGTTCCCCAGGAGCATGCCGCCCATGAAGAAGCTCTCCAGAAGGCCGAACTGCTGGCTCGTGAACTTGAGAACCTCCCTGAATGCATAGGGCATTATGACGGCACCGAAAGGCTGCCCGACCGCGTTCATGAAGAGTGCAAACCCCATGAGCACCATGAGATATCTGCTTGACCTCAGAAAGGCGAGCCCCTCACGAATGTCCCGTATGACCTCGCCCATGCTCTCTATCTCGCGGGTCTCCCATTCATAATGGATAAATGCCTCGAAGAGGCCGGAACCAAAGAAACTGGTCGCATTTATAAAGAGTGCAATCTTTATCCCACCGAAGGCATAGATAAGGCCACCGAGGGCCGGGCCTATGAGGCGGGCTATTATCGAGAACGAGCTGACGGTGGAGTTGGCCTTCTCCAGCTCCTCAGGCTTAACCAAGTCGGGGAACATGGCACTCGTTGCGGCACCGAAGAACGTTCCCATGACCGCCATGATGACCTGAATTGCGAGTAGCTGGTAGATTCCGAGGAAGTTGAAGGCTATAACAGCGAAGAGCAGAACCCCGCGCAGGACGTCGAACCACACCATAAGCCTCTTTCTATTGTAGCGGTCGCCCACCACACCCGCGAACGGCATGACGATGAGAGAGGGGATTACATCGGCCAGGACGAAGAGGCTCATCATGCCGCCGCTGTGTGTCTTGTCAAGCACATAGAGCGGCAGCGCCACCTCCTGCACCGCCCAGCCGAGCTGGGAGATGAAGCGACCAATCGCGAAGAGCCAGAAGTTCCTACCCAAACTGCCTCGATCGCCCATTTCCGTGCCCCCGGGTTTGTGCTATTACCTAATTGTGTGATTATGTAATTAAACGACCTCCACCCTGACGTCGCCGTTCACAGTGCTGGCCTTGACCTCGAACTCGCCCGTCCCGATGACCGGGTCATCGGGATCTATGCCGACCAATTTGACGTCTCCGTTAACCCCCTTGCTCACTATCCTCGCATCGCAGAACTCGGTCAGGCGAAGCACGATGTCTCCGTTGACGCAGCTTACCTCGACGTCCCCCTCAAGCTCTTCGATGGTAAGCTCGATTTCCCCGTTCACGGTGGAGGCCTTAAGGGGGCCGGCAACCGTTAGACCGGCCCTTATCTCCCCGTTAACCGTGCTAAGCTTCTCGGCCTCGCAGTCCTCCAGCGTTATCTTGCCGTTCACCGTTGTTACCTCCTCAAAGCGCACGCCCCTGGCCTTGAGCTCGCCGTTCACGTTCTTCGCGTTTACCAGGACCCCCCGCGGAACTTTAACGCTTATCTCGGCCCAGCCCTTTTCCCCGAGCAGGTTCAGGAACTTCCTCTTTGGCTCCTCCCCGATGATGAGCCTGCTCCCCTTCTGCTCGACGGTGACCTTCACCTCACCGTGCGGAACGTAGTTCACTTCCACGTAATCGTTCTCCCAGCCCTCAATCTCGATCCGGCCGTTTGTGGCCTTTATCTCGACTTCCAGAATGTCCTCGAACATCATCGCAGATCACCCCAAGAACCCCATCAGTTCGTCCAAGAGTTCCTTCACGCGCCTGTTGAGCAGGGTTCTGTCTATGCCGAGCCCCTCTATCAGCTCCGCGCTCTGCTCCTCGACTATCTCCTTGGCCTTATCCATCACTAGCCTGTAGGCCTCGGAGTTCTCAACGGTGTACGTCTTCCCGCCGGCCCTTATGCGGACCTTTCCTTCCCTGGCAGAGATGACGACGTCCTCGATGCGTATCTTTGCCCTCCCCCTGCCTACGGTGACCGAAACGTCACCCGAGCGCAGGGACACGGTTTCGCCCAGGCTAAGGCTCTCGCTTCCGCTCCGGTAAGTGACCCTCTCCCCGTCCACCTCGATGGAATACTCGTCGGTCTGAATCCTGAGCCTGTCACCAACTTTTGTGAGCTGGAAGCCGTTGCGGAGCTCCTTGATGGTCAGCATATCGCCGGGAGGCATCTCCGGGTTGCCCTCGCGGAACCTCATCGGGCCTATCCTGACCTCTTCGCCGCCCGGCGTCTCTACCACTTCGATGAAGGGCAACTTTACGTACTCGAAGCCCTCCCCCTCGTAGACCTTGATGAAGCCCAGGTCAACCACGCTGTCCTTTCTGCCCTTCCGGTAGAGCCGGTCGGGGTTTATCATCTCGTTTACCCTCGAAACGAAACCCGAATCAGCGGCTGTTTTTCGCCCGGCTATCTTCTCCTCGGTCCACACGATGACCGGGCTGAGGAGCCTCTTCGTTACCCTTCCGAGCGGCGTCTCGGCTTCCACCTCAACACTCCCATCTATCACCCAGCCTACCCTCTTCCGTCCGAACTTCACGGGATAGGCCTTGCCGGTCCCCCTGAGCTTCACCTCCCCGAAATCGGCCCCGCTGAACTCGTAGGCCTTGCTCTCGACCTTCAAATCGAGCCTTTTCTCGTCGAACTTGGAGAGAAGCAGACCTGCTATTGCCAGAACCACCGCGTAGGCAAAGGCAGTGCCGGCGTAGCTGTGAAGGGCCTCGCTCATCCCGAGCCACTGGCCGAAGAACAGAAAGACGCTCGTCCAGAAGAAGCCTTTCGCGAGGGCAAAGACTATTCCGCTCACCGTTACCCCGAACCACTTGCCCACCGCGAGAAGTTCGAAGGCAAAGATAAGCGCCACTATCGCGTAGACCAGCTGGTCGTTATAGGCCTCCAGACGCAAAGGCCCTTTGAAAAGCCACACGATGAGCAGTATCGCCGTAAGGGCCTTCAGATACTCCGCTATCCTGAACCTCGGGCCTTCGTGTGGGGCAGCCCAGTATTTCCAGCTAAAACTCATTCTTCCACCTCCTCAAGGGCAGTTATTATCTCGAGCAAACGCAAAAACAAACGTCCGTCCGGCGAGATTTCATACCTCTCGCCTTTCTTCACCATGCGGGTTTTCACCAGGAGCTTCAGGTGGTGTGAAACAGTTGGACTCTCCACACCGAGGGCTTCCTTTATCTCCTTGAAGCCCATCGGTCTTTCGGAGAGCATTTTGAGTATCCTTATCCTGTCCGGGTTGGCCAGAGCTTTGAGGGTCTTCGCGGCCTTCTCCTCATCTATCTCGGGCAGGCTTCCGCCTTCGAGCTTTCTCCTGAGACGGGCCTTTATCGAGAGCATGACCTCATCAACGGGGTCAATGCTTTCCTCCAGCACCTCCAGCCTTTTCTTCAGCTCTTCGAGCTGAACCTTCAGGTCGTTCTCCATGGTACCACCAGGTACAGACTTTTGTAGTACACTTTTCTGTACTCAACTAGCGCGATAGGTATATAAAAGTTTATCGGTTTGAAGTGCCAAAACGGCCACGCCGAACAAAACTCCGCATAACAAGAAAGTGGAGAAAGACTGACCTCCTCCCAGTCCTGAAGGCCAGGACCCGCTAAAAGAAAAGCCTCATTCTCCAGCCAGCTCGGCCTCTATCGTCCTTATCTCCTCATCGAGTATGTCGCGTATCCTCTTGAGAAGCTCCAGGTAGGTTTTAACGGTCTCCCTGTCCATCGGTCTCTTAAGCTCCATCTCTTCGAGCTTTTTCTTCAGAGCCTCGTGGTAGTTCACGGACGTGTAAAGAACCCTCAGGGCGAGGTCGTTTGAGGTTCTCAGATAGTCCCACCCCTTCTCGGTGAGGCTGTACTTAACGCGCCTGACCCTCCCCCTGTACTCCTCCCTCGGCTCCAGAAGTCCCTCCTCCACCATCTTGTTGAGGATTGTGTACAGGTTGCTGTGGCTCGGCTTCCAGAGCCCAATAGCGAGTTTTTCCAGCTCCTTCAGTATTTCGTAGCCATGTGCCTCTCCCTTCAGGCCGACGATGACGAGTATGATGTCCTTCAGCGGAACCGTGAAGAGCCCCTTGATTATCCTCCGCTCCACATCTTCCCCCATCTTCACCACCTATGGTCGAAGGTTGAACCACAACCCTTATAAACGCTTCTCTCAACGACATGTCGAATTTCAACATGTTTAAATTCGTCATGTTGATAAGCGACAATGGTGGTGGGTATGGCTTGGAACGACTGGATCGTTAAGCACGCAAAGGCCATCGTGGCCCTCTGGATTATCGTGGTTATAGCGGCGATGCCGCTGGCTGCAAAGCTGAACGACCTCACCAACTACAGTATGGACCAGTTCCTTCCGAAGGACGTGGAGTCCGTCAAGGTTCAGGACACCCTGGCCAAGGAGTTTCCGGAGTTCGCGACCAGCGACAACCAGACGTACATGATAGTGAGCGGCGTGAACGTGAACGACCCGGCAACGAGAGAAGCCTACGAGCGCTTCAAAGCAGAAGCAAAGCCCTACGGGAGCAACTTTACGTCCTACTACGATGCCGTTGACCTGCTCCACAACAAGTCCTATGAGATAGCTCTGAACCTCACCAGAACGACCGCCAACCTGACCGGAATCTTTTACAGCTCGGCCATCAACGCGAGCAACGCCTACGGAGCCCTTCTCACCCAGATTGAAAATCTGAGCAGTCAGGTCAGGACACTCAACGAGACCGTTCCGGAGCTGGCTAGGGCCTACATGGGCCTTGAGGCGAACCTCAGCCTTCTCTACAACCAGAGCCTGATCCTCAGGAAGGCGCTCAACCAGACGGATCTGGCCTACGTTGAGCTCCACCGGAACCTCACCAAAGCGAGTGAACAGCTCAAAGCCCTCAACTCTACGATAGCTGATCTTAACGCTGACCTCTACAACCTGAGCGATAGCTACGCGGGAACATACCTCGGAACGATAGGGGCCTACGACGCCCTCGTCCAGGCTGGAGCCTACGAGAGGGGCCTCGATGAGGCAACGGCACAGGCAATAGCTACTCAGCTCGGCGTTCCGGTTGAGTTCGTCTACGCGGTCTACAACGCCACCTACCCAGCCTACTCGGCATATGGAGCAAGTGCGATAACCGACGGCTTCCTTGCCAACGTCACTAGGGAAATCGTCCTGAGCCAGATAAGCGACCCGATGCAGAGGAACCTCGCGGAGGCATACTCGGTTGCCTTCTACAGGGGAGTTGTGGCGTTCGATGAGCAGGCGGGCAGTGATTACGCCCTCATTCAGCTCGGCGAGAGCGCGGTTAGGCCCGTTGATGAGATAGCAGGTGAGGCCCTCAAAAACCTCCCGCTCGTCATCGAGGAAGCGGGTGGGAGCTACGAAGTCCCGGGCTTCGGTGAGGTTCCCGCCAGCACGCTGGCCCACATCGTCAACGTATCGATAGGCCTTGGAAATAACCCGGGCGCTTCAGCTGTCGAGAGCGCGGCAATCGAGGTCGTGAAGGCCCTCATGACTGGAAGCCCTCTCCTCGAAATGCCCAACGCCGACGAGATACTGAGAACCCTCCTCGTTTACGGCCCGACGAAGGAGCTTGAGACTAACCTGCTCACCGGTGCGCTTGAGGAGAAACTGCCCGGGGAGCAGAGGCCTCTGGCGGAGCCGATAGCCAAAACGGTTGTAAGCTTTGACGCCAACGCGACCGGAGTTCTGGCAAGGAATCCCGCCCTGCTGAAGGAGGCAACAGTATCGTTGCTGGCTGAGATGCTCAAGGGCATGGGCGTTGAGCTCCCGGAGGAGGTTATAATCCAGGTTTACGACTCGAAGGGGAACGTTGAACCGATTGCGAGGGAGCTTTTGATACAGAAGACCGCAGAGCGGGTTGGGAGCGAGGAGGTCGCCGAAACCATCGTTGACACCGTCCTCAAGAACCCTGATGAGCTGGCCAAAGGGGTTGGTGTTAAAGAAGCTGTCAGCAAAATAATCACGAGCCTGGCCGGAAACGCCCCCATAGACCTTAGCAAAGTTGTGGACGGGATTTACGCCGGTAAAAGTCCGGAGGAGATTGCCTACAGCCTGTTTGAGCAGGGGGTTGATGAGAAGCTCGCCAACGTTACCGCTCCCAAGGACGTCAAGGAAACGCTGAGGGAGCTAATGCTGACCGTTGCCAGGGATTACCCGATGAGCGACACCCAGATCGAGGCACTTGTCAAAGAAAAGACAGCAAAGCTCGTCGAGAAGTTCGTGGGGGAGATTGACCTCGGGGTTCCGCTCCACATCAACGCGACCGAGCTTGTGAACATTGCCTTCGAATTCAGGGACGATCCGGATGGGATAACGAAGGAAGAGGTCAAACCAATAGAGGAGCAGATTTACCCGTCCATTTACAGCCTCGCAAAGAGCTACATCGGCATGCTCAAGAGCACGGACAACAGAACCATGCTGATTCTCTTCATTCCAAAGGGCCTTGAAGGGGTCAGCGACCTGGAGAAGCAGAGTAAGGCACAGTACGAGAGCTCGCTGAAGGTTAAGGAAATAGCTGTGAAGGAGTTCGGTGGGCTTTCAAAGGACGTCGAGGCCTACGTAACCGGAACGCCCATTCAGACCTACGAGGCCATTAAATACGGAAAGGAGGACAACGACAAGACCACCAGGTTCAGCGTAGTCGGGGCACTCCTGGTACTCCTGGTCCTTATGGGTGCGGCTCTGCTTGCCACGCTCCTGCCCTTCACCGGCGTCGCCACCGCGACGCTCACGGCGCTGGGGATACTCTACCTGCTCGCGAAGGGCGACTACTTAGACGTCGGGAGCTGGGCCCAGATGCTCACCGTCACGACGGCACTCGGCCTTGGAATAGACTACTCCACCTACTACCTGCACAGGTTCAGGGAGTATCTCGCTGAAGGCTACGACCACAACAAAGCCGCAAGCGAAGCCCTGAAGAGAGCAAAAGATGCCGTCCTCGCGAGTGCCTCAACGGACATCATAGCCTTCGCAAGCTTTATCCTGGCATGGGAGTTCCCGATATTCAAGACCATCGGCATGATAGCACCCCTGGCGGTCATCGTAGTCCTCCTCGCCAGTCTGACCTTCATTCCGGCGATAACCGTCCTCATAGGCGACAAACCGGCATTCTGGTGGCCGAGGCACATCGAACACCACCTCAGCAGGGTGGACCTCCATGAGAGGAGCAGAATCGCGGAGTGGGCCGTCAAGCACGCCAAGGTGGTTGTCCTCGTGGCTCTCCTCGTGGCGGTTCCGGCGGCCTACAACTTCGTCAACTTCAACGGGACCCACGACATAAAGCTCTTCATTCCCAAGGACAGCGAGACCTACAACTTCCTCCAGCTCAGCGAGAGCACGGTCGGTGCGGGCGTTACCTCGCCGACCTACGTGGTTATAGACCTCGGCCACCCATTGAGCGATGAGGACATCAAGACCATCAACGAGCTCGTGGGGAGGATTTCAAAGGTGGAAGGCGTTGAGTACGTCTACACCGTGACCCAGCCCTACGGAAGGCCGGTGAGCGTCAGCGTGAAGGAACTGAAGAGCATCGGCGGCGACCGCTACCTGTCCAGAGATGGCACCAAGGTACTGATTCAGGTAACAGGGAAGTACGAGGCCACCGACGACCGCTCCAAGGACATGGTGAGGGAGATAAGGGATATAGTGAAAGAAGAAGAGAAGTCGGGAGCGATAAAGTCCGGAATGGTTGGCGGAAGCACTGCACTGGCGCTCGACCTCAGCGACCTCATCAACGACGTCTTCTGGCACAGAATATTCCCGGTGGCGCTCCTGTTGATGTTCCTGTCCCTCATACCGACACTCAAGGGACTGCCCGCGGTCATAACCACCATAGGCACCATAGCCGTCGGAGTGCTCCTCAGCATAACGGTCTCCAGCTGGCTCTTCGAGAGGGTCTTCGGCCAGCAGGTCATGTGGTTCCTGCCCATGATGGTCTTCATAGTGCTCATGGGAGTCGGCATAGACTACAACAGCTTCTACCTGGTCAAAGCCAGGGACGAGTTCGAGCGCAGGAGCGCGAGGGACGCGCTGGTGGTCGCGGCAGGAACGATGGACACCCTCGTCGTCGGCCTCGCCGCTGTGCTGGCGGTAACCTACGGCTCGCTGATGACGGGAGCGACGTGGGGAATAAGGGAGATAGGCTTCGCCCTGGCCGTTGGTGTCCTGCTGACCGCCACGGCGGCGGTCTACTTCATCGGCCCGGCCACGATGGCTCTCTTCGGTGAAAAGGCCTGGTGGCCCCTGCACAAGACAAAGAAGGAGTGAGCCTCAACCCCCGTTTTTATTTTTCAAGTTCTGCCCCGACCCCTTTTCATTTTTCTACTCGACAGGCTTTTAAACGCTGAACCCCAGGTTTAAGCATGAACATCGCCGAGATGCTCGCCCTCATAGCGGTCGGCTACGTCCTCAAGAGGCTGATTAAATCGGAGAAGCCCTTTGACTACCTACGTATTCTGGTGAACGACTTTCTCCTCGCCCTGTTCATCTTCGGGAACGTGGCGAGCAAGGATCTAGCATACCTCCTGAGCATAAAGACGGTCTTCCTCTACGTCTTCCTGATAATCGCGATAAGCCTTTCAACCTCCTACCTCTACGGCCGCATCGTCCTTAAAAACGACCCCTGGGCCGGTGCGCTGATGGTTCTCTCGGTCTATCCCAACACCGCCGCCCTCGGCTTCCCGATAGCGAGTTTATTCCTCGACGACATAACGCCCGCGATACTCTACTCGACAACCAACTCGATGATAGTTATCCCGATCGTCACCTTCATAGCGGCCCACTATTCCAGCGGCGGAGCGAACGTTAAGGAAAGCTTTCTGAAGGCCCTGAAGTTCCCGCCGACAGTGGCGAACCTCCTCGCCCTGGCCCTGATTATAGCGGGCGTTCGGATTCCGAGCCAAATCCTTGAGCCGATAAGAACCGTCGGCTGGCTCAGCATTCCCCTGCTCCTCATATACTTCGGCTCGCGGATAACGCTGAGGAGCTTCGACTGGCGCAGGCTCGCTGAGGTCGGACTCTTCAGAATAGTGATTCCCTTCGCCTTCGTCTTCCTTACCCTCCGCTGGGCGGCGCCGGACGTTTTCTACTCCGTTCTAGTCGAGGCCTCGATGCCGCCGGCGATAGCGGCCAACGCTATCCTCGCTCAGTACAGGCTCAAGGCCGAGGAGGCGATAAGTGTCACCTTCGTGCTGACCATGATGGTGATAGGACTGTTCATGGCTCTCAGCGCATTGGTTGGTTGAAACCGATGCCCTTTTCAACTCCCCGACCTCTCTTTAGACGGTGGTCTAAATGGAGCGAGTGGTCGAGATTCTGAAGGAGATCCTTGAGATACCCTCCCCAACGGGCTACACGAGGGAAGTCCTGGCCCACATAGAGAGGAAGCTCAACGCGGCAGGAATCAGGACGTACTACACCAACAAGGGCGCCCTGATAGCGGGCAACCACCCCGAGCCAAAGCTCGTCGTGGCGGGCCACGTTGATACCCTCGGCGCGATGGTGAAGGGAATCCTGCCCGACGGGCATTTGAGCTTCACGAGGGTGGGCGGACTCCTTCTCCCGACCTTTGAAGGTGAGTACTGCACGATAATCACCCGCTCGGGGAAGAAGTACCGTGGAACGCTCCTCCTCAGGAACCCCAGCGTCCACGTGAACAGGGAAGCCGGAAAGAAGGAGCGCAAGGAGGAGAACATGTACATAAGGCTAGACGAGCTTGTCGAGAAGAAAGAGGGCACTGAAAAACTTGGCATCAGACCGGGCGACTTCATAGCCTTCGACCCGAAGTTCGAGTACGTCAATGGCTTCGTCAAGGCCCACTTCCTCGACGACAAGGCGAGCGTGGCTGTGATGATAGACCTCATGCTTGACCTTGGAGCCGAAACCCTCGAAAGGCTCCCGGTGGCCTTCTTCTTCTCGCCCTACGAGGAGGTCGGCCACGGCGGTTCAGCTGGCTATCCACCCACCACCGAGGAGCTTCTCGTCGTGGACATGGGCGTGGTCGGCGAAGGCGTTTACGGAAAGGAGACGGCCGTTTCCATAGCGGCCAAAGATTCAAGCGGGCCCTACGACTACGAAATGACTACCAGACTTATCGAGCTTGCCGAGGAGAGGGGCATACCGCACGTGGTCGATGTCTTCCCCTACTACGGCTCCGACGGTTCAGCGGCTCTGAGGGCCGGCTGGGACTTCAGGGTTGCATTAATCGGACCCGGGGTTCATGCAAGCCACGGCATGGAGAGGACGCACGTCAAGGGCCTGCTCGCGACGAAGGAGCTGATGAGGGCTTACATCGAGGAGAAGTCTAGGATTTAAGCTACTTCCTAAGCTTCTCAAATTTTCCTTTTAGAGAGGGGATATCTTCCTTCACTGTTTTCCAAAGCACTCGAACGTCAACGCCAAAGTACGCGTGGATAAGCTTGTCACGCATTCGAGCCATTTCCCTCCAAGGAATCTCCGGGTGGAGTCTCTTGAAGTCGTTAGGGATGTTTTTCGACGCTTCGCCAATTATCTCCAGCGCTCTTATCACCGCAAACTGGGTCTTTTTGTCGCAGAGAAAGTCCTCAAAACAGATCTCTCTCGTGAACTCCTCAATCAGCTCGATGGCTTCGGCTATGTCCTCCAAGTAGTCCTTATGAGAGCGTTTCATACATAGACTACCTCCCTGAGAACAGTCTTGGCTATGCCCGACTTGAGGGAGGACTTCATAACGAGGTCAACCCTGAGACCGAGGAGCGCTTCGAGGTACTCCTCAAGCTCTATGAACTTCAGCAGAGAGGGTATCTCTTCAAAATCCACCAAAATATCAACGTCGCTGTCTTCCTTTGCCTCTCCCCGGACGTAGGAGCCAAACACCCCTATTTCCCTTACTCCAAAGCGCTCCCTAAGCTCTTTCTTGTGGGCTGTCAGAATGCTCTCAATTTCTTCAAGGGTCAGCATTGCCATCGTTGGTATTCTTTGCATAAATAAAGAAAAGGTTTTCGCCCATCACAGGATGAACGGCAGGGAAAGGACATACCAGAGCATTATTCTGCGTCCCGCGTATGCTGAGCACTTTCCTCACCCTAGGATTTTTCTGAGGAGCTCTTCGGTTTTCTTCAACTTCCTTGGAGGAACCCGTTTTCTGCCCGAGAGGGACGGCATTCCAATGAGGGGCTTGACCAGTGCATCCGGCTCTATTGTCTCGGCAAGGTGAGCCTCAACTATGAGAAGCCTTGCCGCCCGTCCGTGGGAGTATTCGAAGAGGAAGTCCTCCGTGTTGCCGTAGCGGTTTAAGAGCCTCTTTGCCCTGTAGGGGAGCAGGAGGCGTTCAACGAAACCCTCGGCTTCGTCACCAATGTATTCCCCCAGGTACTCCACCAGCTCCCTGGCCTTTTTCTCGGCCCTCTCCTCTCCGATTTCTCCCTCCATTAGCAGCCCCACGAAGTCCTCGACCTTCCTCCTCGGGGACTCGCGTCTGAAGAGGCCAACCTTCCTGCTCTCGGGTATCTTCTCGATTATCGGCGCGAGCTCGGCCTCAAGCCTCTCGACGAAGTTCCCGTCCTTCATCAAGGCCAGCATCAGCGAAAGCTCCTCAGTCTCTGTCCTTAGATCCTTTGGAACATCGCCGGCCCAAGGAAGCATTTTGGCGGAGCGGTCGAGGATTTCGTCGATTATATTCACTACATCCTTTCCGTCCTCTGGAAGTCCCCTGATGGCGAGGGATTCAAGGGCGCTGAAGAACATCCTCTCTATCCCAGCTCTCCTCCTCAGCTCATCCGCTGAAAGTTCTCCCCTCTCCAACGCATCGATGAGCTTCGCCCACTCGGCGGGAACCGGCGGGAAGTTCTCCTTGGCGTTTTCTATTCCATCGAGGGTTGCCTTTGCCAGTTCGGGGTACCTTTCAAACATCTGTACAAGGCTTATCGTGCCGAACTTCTCGCTCCACTTCTGGGATAGTTCCTCCGGTGTGTGGACCCCCTGGAGCATGTAGTATATTTCCCTGATGGTGTGCTTGCTCTTCATGGCCTTTTCCAACGCCTTTGCCAGTGCAGGGTCCTTCTTCTTGCTTATCTGCCTGAACTCTTCCAGAGCGGCGAGCACCTTTGCCACGGGCTCCACGTGCTCTAATGTGGTCCCCTCTTCCTCCGCCGCCCATTTTATCATCGCCGCCACTGCCTTCGGGTTCTGCTTCCCCAGTATCTCCCTGAGTTTGTCGGATGCCTTCACTACGGGCTTCCCGTTCTCCTCTCCGACTTCTATTAACCCGTTCTTCACCAGCCAAGAGAAGATCTTCGACTTCCTCTCCTCCACGTCCCCCGTTTCCAGTTTTATGTTTATGTCTAGACCATTCAACGTCCTGAATGCTTCCTCCACTTCTGAGGGGATCTTCTGGGTGATGATCTTAGTGGTGGGGGCACCTTTAGCAGGCGGTTGGATCCCCTTTGGTTTTATGTGCTTGTGCAGAACCTGTCGCAGTTCTTCCAAATATTGTAGTGTTTTTTCAGGGTCCTTTGCCTCTTTTTCTATGAACTCTTTCAAATCATCCATCTTTTTCCCGTATGCCAGCCAGATCGTTGCATGGTCTACGTTGTCGGGTCCCCATGCATCCACGAGTTTCGCTGTAACTTGCGCAACTTCTCGTAGCTTTGCCAAATCTTCGTCAGTTATTTTTCTACCAAGTTTTTTCTCAGTATATTTGCTTTTTTTTAGCGTTTCTTCTATGAGGAACCAGTTTATTCCAAGCGGATCGTCGCTGTTGTGGTTCCATGGCTGAAAATTACTATCGGTATCTTCTAGCTGTAATATGGTAATAAAGTCATGCGGCGTTATGCCAAGAATACTTGCTGCTGCTTCGCTGAATATTTTCATCCAGAGAGAGAGCTTTGTGGCTGACGCAAGATCGTGCTTTACTATCGGTTTCGCAATACCTATCCCAGCACCAAAAGATCTCTCTCTCGAGTTTTTCATACTTTTCCAGTGCCTTTTCACCTTCAGGGTGAATATATTCGATTAGTTGCCGCCACATCTTTGCAGTTTTTTCATTATTGTTGAAAAAGCCATTCAGATACCCCCTTTCCAACATATCATTGCCTCTGTGCTTTGTGGCAAGTACTATCATCCCTCACGCCCCCACATCTATTCTGTTGTTGCTAACTGCAACGGACATCGCATCAAAGATGTTGTCTATTTCTACTGTCAAATTTGGCGTTGTTATTGTTCCCGTCTCGGCTATGAGTGCATAGTAGCTAAGGGTTCCGGCAACGGCTCCTGCAGCACCACATACGAAGCTTGCTTTAAACTCCCTCTTTGCTATGTTCCGTAATTCGTCATCCATTCCCTTGAACGCTTTGTTTGCAGCATCGCCTATTTTTTGTCTCTGCAACTTTGTAACTATGTTTTCTATTAATTTCTCTTTTCCAGCCTCTGTTTTTGCCAGTTCTGCGGCATTCCTTATTTTCAACCTGCTTCCAATTTCAACGAGCTTTTCGGCGGATGGAGTTTTGCCGTATGCGGCAAGGAGCCTCAATATATCGTCTGCATCGTCTGTGACGAATGCTCCCGCCGATCGGACTCCTGCAAGCCTTGGGAACTGACTGGCGATCTTTTCAAACTGGTCGGCTGTTTCAGTGTATTTTAGTCCCAGCTTTACGAAGTCGTCAAACTTGGCAGTATCCTTTGACACTGCTTTTACGAGATCTGCACCGCCACGTATCGCACCCCTGAGCCGGGATATCTGAACGGTCGGTAGCACAGCATACTTGGCAGTTATGAGTTCTCCCGTTCCAAGCGTTTGGGCAAGTATGAAGCTTGCCTGCGCTTTTGTTTTACTCTCCGCTATCTGCTGGCTTGCAAACCAACCGCCCAGTGCAGGGGCAAGGGCGCAGAATCCCAAGTCTTTGAGCCATTTGCCGATGGATAGCGCACCACCTATGCCCCCAGTTCCTGCCGTCATTGCGGCATAGCATATGGTTGTCGTCGTTCCACAGGCAGCCGCATATACACCAATGCCTGCTGGGTTTTTCAGCGGGTTCATCATGTTCTGCCAGTGCTCGATATATGCAACCCCATACCCCTGCAGGCCCTCGCACTCGCTTCCCTTGAACTTCACCGTCAGCAGGTATCTCTGGTAGTCGTCGGCAGGGTATGTGCTCTGGACGAGGTTGCGCAGATCGTCACAACCCTTGTCCTGCCAGTCGTCAGCATTCCTTATCCAGACGGGCCAGCCGTTTTCTGAGCAGACCTTCACCGTGTAGTCGGTCTGGCCCTGGCCCTTGAGGTAGCAGTATTTGGAGCCGTCAACGAATGGCTGCCAGCCGGCTACGGGTTCGTTGACCGTGTCTGCCCCCTGGGTGTTCTGCTGTTCGGTCTTCTGGCCGGTGGCAACCTCAAATATCCTTCTGCCAACCTCCTTGGCGAGATCAACCCTGTCGTCGATCTTCGGGTAGTTCGGGGCGGTTACAATGGCAACGAGATCCCCGATAGGCATCACCACCTAACTTCACCCAGGTAGATATCTAAACTTACTCCTCAAAGGATAAAACCCTTTCGCCCCGAAGGAAAGCCATAAATAGCTGCCCCTCGAAGTCTCCACTGGTGTGAGCACGGGTATAAGGGTAACTAAAGAGAACCTGAACCGGAGGGCTCTTCATGAGTACGCAAAGAGGCTCGGCGTTGAAGTCCCGTTCCAAGCGCGACATGGAGGAGAGGCTGGCCTTCATAAGGCTCTACGTTAAATGGCTCAAGGAGAACCCCGATGAGGTCTTCAGCCAGCAGGTGAAGCTGGTAAATTCTTTCCTCAAAGCGGCGAGGGACTTTCCCCTCACGAAGGAGGAGTATCTAAGGCCGAAGGGTGAGCTGGGGAAGTGAGCCACCAAGACCGTGATTCCACCCTTTGAATTTTCCCGTCCTTTAATAGGCGACTGAGAAATCGGGGAAAGCCTTTTTACTCCCCGGCCATCAAACCTGTAATGGGTGAGGGGATGGAGAACGTTGAAGGAAAAATGGGGATGGATCTCGAATGGCGGGTTAGGATGGATAAGCTCAGGGCCGAGGCGAGGGCAAACGTGGACGGGGTCTTGAAGAGGGCCTTCGGCTACCTGAAAACCTCCAAGGGCTGGGAAGAGCTGGAGGCTGAGCTCTATGAGGAGCTTTCTGGTGGATAGCAACGTTTTCATCGAGGCACTCAAAGGGGACGGTGAGGCGGAGGACATACTTTCACGCCTCCTGCGCTCGGACTGGAGGGTCTTCATAAACGACGTTGTCTTCAGCGAGGTTATGTACCACTTCATACGCATAAGGGCTGGTTCATACTGGAGCGCCAAGAAGAACCCTGAAAAAGTTTCCAAGGCCGTGGAGGAGTTCGAGAGGGTCGTGCTCCCCATGCTCGCGATTCCAGATTTCCTTGAAGTGAACTACGACATCTCTACAATAGCCCTCCGCGTATCAAAGACATACGGCCTGCTTCCGAACGATGCACTCATACTCGCAACTGCCGAGTACTACGGCGTTGATACCCTCGTATCCCTCGACCGGGACTTTAAGAGCGCCTGTAGGGGAGAGGGGATTAAGCTGGTGACGTCTATTAAAGAGCTGTAGACAGAAGCAGCCCGAAACGTCTTGTCTCAAGCCCCCGAACGTTGCCCTAAAAGTGTAAAGAAAAAAGCTCACTCTATTTTCGCCCCGCAGACCGGGCAGAACTTCGCCCCCTCCGGGACTACGTGGCCGTTGGGACAGCGCTTGATCTCGTGCCCGCAGTAGGGGCAGAAGCGCGCTCCGGCTGGAATCGGCTTGCCGCAGTAGGGGCATATCTCCTGGCCCGCTTGTTGAGCCGGTTGCTGGTATCCTGCAGGCGGAACGCCCCCACCGGCGTAGGGCTGTGCCGGCTGTGCTGGTTGAGCCGGCTGCTGAAGGAGCTGGGGCATCACCACCATTCCCGTGCCTATCGCGGCCCCCTCGCTCTTCCCAAGCTCCGCCGCGACCTGCTTCGCGGTGTCCATCTGCATAACAGCCTGGGCATTGCCAGTCTGCATTATCCAGAAGAGCCTCTGGCGCCACTCGTCGGTCGTGTTCACACCTTCAATCTTCACATCGACCAGTTCAAGGCCGAGCCTGCGGAAGTCCTCCATGAGCTTCACCTTGACCTGCGTGCTGACCATGTCGAGGTTCTGGAAGAGGTCGACGATTGAGTAGGCGCTGAGGTGCTTCATCATGCCCTCGTTGAAGTAGGCGCGAATGAACTTGGTGACGTCAGCAGTGTCGTAGAGGCTCTGGCCACCGACGACCTCGGTGATGAAAAGAACGGGGTCAGCGACCTTGAACCAGTAGACACCGTAGTACTTGACCGGGGCGAGTTCCCTCGTCTGCGTTTCTCCTCCGTAGCGCCCCTGGAACTGCTTCATGCTGACGAAAATCACCGTCGCCTTAAACGGGCTGTTTGAACCGCCAACGAGCCTGTAGAGGAGTGGAAGATTCTGCGTCGTCAGCGTGTGCCTTCCGGGGCCGAGAACGTCGTAGATCTTGCCGTCGCGCATGAAGACCGCTACCTCGTACTCGTGGACTATCAGCTGGGCGCCCCACTTGATGACCTCGTTGGGGTAGCGCCAGATTATCTCGTCCTCACCGGGGTTTACCCACTCTATGACCTGAGCCATCTCACTCACCCGCCGCGAAGCTCATTCTCTTGCCAAGGACTTCCTCGAAGTTCACCAGCTTGTCGTCGAGGTTCAGGACGGCCATGCCCAGAGCCTGTGGGTTCGCTATCTGGCCGTTCAGGGCCTTAACCTCGTTCAGTATCTCCTCGGCCAGCTCTATCATCTTGGCGTCGTATTCCAAGAGCCTGTTGAGCTCCTCCTCCTTGAACTTCACCCTGTCAAAGTAGCCCCTGTAACCGGCCTCCGCGTGCCTCACCCTGCTCTCCAGGGCCATGAGCTTCTTTCTCAGGTTGTCTATAGCCACTAGCTGGGCACAGCTTACCATGGCGCAGCGCTGTAGAGCCCGCTCCATCTCCCTCCTGGCCAGGGCAAGAGTGTCAGCCACCTTTCCACGGACGAGCCTGTCGTCCTCCCTTATGAGTTCCTTCTTCTTGTAACCGTGGAAGCCCGGTATGACGAGTTCGAGCTTCTCAACTATCGATGTTTCCTTTCCCATAACCAACACCTCACATAGGCTTGAAATACAGGTTGCCCCTGTTGAGCCTCATAACCTCGCTTACCTTCCTCCTCTTCACGGCCCCTTTCCGGAATATGCCGAAGGCTCCGGCGCCAGCTGAGATGAGTCCGCCGATGAGGCCCCAGGCACTCCCGTAAATGCCGGCCGCGGCTATGCCGAAGACCAGGCCCGCGCCGAGAACACCTGCCCCCAGGAGGCTGGCCTTCTTCCTCGCCCCGCTCATGAGCGGGTACTCCGCCTGAACGACCCTCCCGTCGGTGCCGTCGACGTAGCCGGCAAAGCCCTCCCCACCGTACTCGTAGTGAACCTCCCAGAGGGGATAGTGAACGAGTCCCTGGTACTTCACCTCTATCTCAAAGTCGCCCAGGGACTTGTCCTCCTGCGAGGCCTCGCTCAGCAACGCACTCTCGATGAGCTTCCTCGCCATAGCCTCCGCCTCTTCCCTCGATATCTCCGGCTCGTAGTACCTGCCCTTCTTGACCACTGCCTCATCGAAGAAGCGCTTGCCCCTGATGGGGAAGGGATAGTCCCTGAGAAGCTCCCTGAAGGGCGAGCCAGCGGGTATTCCCACGAAGCGGACTTCCTCTATCGTCCCCCACCGCTTGCTCTTCCCGTGGAGGTAGAAGAAGTAAACCGGCACCCAGTGGAGTTCCTTTTTAGTCACCTTTGCCCCGGTTATGTCGGCCGGAGCACCGTACTGCCTTGAGAGGAACTTGAGCAGAACACCACCGGCGTCTTTCCTCATCGGCGGAAAGAAGAAGTGCTCTCCGGCCTCTTCCCCGGTCTCCAGGTGGAAGGTGGTTCCGCAGTAGGGGCACGTTACCACGCTCACCGTGTCGGGAACCTTGAACCTGGCCGAGCAGGTTGGACACTGAACCTCCATCTGAATCACCTCTTAAGCCCTCCCATGAAGTTCCCCATGAATCCCGTGCTCCTCTCCGTCCTCTGTCCCTCCAGAACCAGCGAGCCGAAGTAGCCTCCCGCGCCGGCGCCGATTATCAGTGAGAGCAACGAGACCATCGCGGAGCCGTTGGCACCGCCGTAGGCAGCTCCAGCGGCACCTATCAGGACGCCGAGGACTATGCCTGCCATGTACTGGGCGCGCCTCCAGATCGGCATGGGCTCGGTGGCGGCTACGTCCTTTCCGTCCCAGCCAGCGAAGACGGCGTGGTATATCGAGTTCTCGTGTTTATAGTAGACCGTCCACATCGGGAGGAGAATCAGGGAGACGTTCCTCGGTTCGTCGGCGGTTACGTCGAAGCGCTCTATTCTGTCCGCCTTGGCCGAATAGCGGTTCCTTATGACGTCTATGGCGTCCTCCCGCATCATCATCTTGGCCTGGACCTCGTCCATCTCCGTGTTGAGTACCTCCAGCTTTATCCTGCCCCACTCCCCCTCGTCCAGCTCGAGGAGTTTCTTTCCCTTTGGCCTGTGTCGGGAGTAGTGGGCGATTATGTCGTCAACGCCAAAGCTCTTGACCTGCCTCCTCGCGGAGCCTATTAGGCCGAGGGTCTCATCGACGTGGTCATGGTAGTGCCTCTCTACCGTGTGGCAGTGGGTTTCGCCTTCGGAATCGGTGTGGCACTCCTCCTCGCGCACCATGTACTCGACGTCACCCTCGACGTGAACATCGCCCACCCAGTAAGGGGCGTAGTGGCCTTCGATGTCAACTATCTCAATCTGTTCCTTCATCCTCTTCAGGTCGAAGTCCCTCTCAACGCGCTTCCAGAAGGCCTTGGCTATGGCGTTTTTATCCATCGTTGGAACGATGTGAATGTTCTCAGTCTTCAGGTTGCCACTTATGTGGTTTGGAAAACCGCAGTATGGGCAGACCGCTACTATCGTCTCGGGAGACACCTCGAGAGGCGCACCGCACCTCTCACATCTAAAGCCTTGGGGTTCCATCATCATCACGACTTGGTCAGTTTGTTTCTTCATGTATATAAGGATAATGAGGTATCACGGATCAAAGGTAAGAATTTCGAAGTTTTAAATTCAAATGTTACGAAGTTTAAACCAAAGGTTTAAAAAATGAACCTACCACTTTTGTCTAGGCTACAAGAAATTGTGAAATTCACAAGGTGTAAAGAAATGATATCCGAAGTGAAGAACACTGTTGGAACTTCACCCGTTTGGACCTTTGATCCGTTTGGGCATCTTTACCGCATATGGGGACATATGAGTGAACCCCCAGAGGGTGCAGTACCCCACCTCGTCGGGATACTTGAGCTCATGGGGGACAGGATAACTGGAATGGAAGTTGAGGTAGTGTTCCACGACATGGAAAGACGACTGACCTTCAGAGACGACCACAGGGTGTATTTCCTCGTGCCGGTAAACCCGTTGGAAGGCGTGGAGGGTGCCTATCTTCGCCTTCAGGAAGTCCTGGGTGAGGTCGTATGAAGCGCAGAGAGACCTCCGTGGAGATAAACGCTCCCCGGGAGAACATTGAAAGAATACTGGAAGACGCACCTCAGTTCATCACAAACTGGCCCTATGTGGTGAAGGTGAGTACTAAGAACGGCGTTCAAGCGGAGATACTACTACCCAGATTTGTATTCAAGTTTGGAGACACCTACGCGTTCACTGTAATGACCGACAGCAGTAGTTACATCTACGAGGGAATTGGTAGAAAGAGCCATTTGACGGCTACTGTGACGTTAAAAGAGTGGCAAAAGAGCGTTACCGCAAACGTCGAGCTCTCGTACCAGGGAAGAGGGGAACTCCTGTTAGGAAAGCCCCTTGAGATACTCACCAAGGGGATTGCCAAGAGCCTGAAGGAGCTAGCTGAGAACCTTGGTCCGATCCCGTCACCATCGGCCTCATCAAGTATCGTCGATGGAGTAGACTTCTCCGACCCGATGAGCGTGGCGACGTTCCTGTCCAAGTCAAAGATGGTGCACAGCGGACTCCACATAGTCCAGAAGGGCGGTCTGCTGAATGTCATAACGGAGATCCGTGACAGACTGAGCGACAGCGTCCTCTACGTCTCCGGTGTCACCCAGGACGGGAGCAGGTCCTTCAAGCTCCTCCTGAGGGGCAGCCAGGTGCTCGCGGTGGAGTACCGGGACCAGAACGGTAGCAGGGTTGTCAAGGTTGAGGACGAGAACACCGCCAGGGAGGCCCTCGAGATAGTCTCCGGAATCGAGGGGGCGTACATGGTGAATGTATGGGTTCCAGTTGGAGGTGCCTGAGATGATAAGGAACATGAACAGCTACCCGCTCTACGACGACGGGGAACACAAGGTTTACTGGCTCGGCATAGAGGAGGCCGAAGACGAGAAGGGGATACTCACCAACCAGTACCTGGTGATAGACGGCAACGAGGGGGCGCTGGTGGAGCCGGGGGGCTTCTTCGTCTTCTCGAGGGTGCTGAGGAACGTCTCGTCACTAATCCCACCCACGCAGATAAAGTACCTCATGTACTCCCACCAGGACCCGGACGTCGTCGCCGGCCTGAACCTGTGGTTCGAGTACGCACCCTTGGCCAAGGTGGCCGTCTCGGAGCTCTGGGTTAGGTTCATCCCCCACATGGCCGTGCTGAGCGCCGGAAGGACGATCGGAATCCCTGACGGGGGAATGGAGTTCAAGCTCGGAAACTCCGTGATAAGGGCAGTCCCCGCCCACTATCTCCACAGTCCAGGTAACTTCGCCTTCTACGACGAGAAGAGCGGAATACTCTTCAGCACGGACATAGGTGCGGCCGCTTTTCCGGAGGGTGAGTGGTACCTTTTCGTCGAGGACTTCGAGGAGCACGTTAAGCACATGGAGGCCTTCCACAGGCGCTACATGAGCTCAACCAAGGCGCTGAGGGCATGGGTTCGCTCAATCAGGAAGCTGAAGCCCAAGGTCATAGCTCCCCAGCACGGTGCGATATTCCGGGACGAGAACGTTGGCAAGTTCCTCGACTGGCTCGACGGTCTCGAGGTCGGGATAGACGTCTTCGAGAAGGAGTTTTACGGGGACTAAGTCCCCAGCATCTTTTTCACGAGCTCGACGAGCTCCCAGAGGTTCTCGACGTAGTGGTCGGCCCCATCGACCCTTTCAAAGCGCGTGACGTTTACCGTTTTTATCCCCGCGTTTTTACCGGCTAAGACGTCGTTTGAGCTGTCGCCAACGAGGAGAACCTCTCCGGGCTTCAGGTTGAGGGCGTTCAAAGCTTTGTTCACGAGGTAGGGGCTCGGCTTCACGCCGTCCAGATAGGAGTAGTCCTTCCCGAATACGACGTCAAAATGCTTATCAAGCCCAAAGGCCCCCAAAACGAGCTCGGTGTTGTCCTGGGAGGCGTTGCTCACCGCGGCAAGCTTCAGCCCGAGATTCCTGAGCTCTCCAAGGGCTTCAACGTCCGGGAAGGGTTTGATCTTTCCCTCGCGTAGGAGCCTCTCGCGGTAGGCCCTGTTTGCCCTGTCCATCGCCTTCCAGAACTCGACGTGGTCTATGCCAAAGCGCTCGACGTACCTTCTCGAGAGCTCACCCTTCACGATCCGCCTGAAGGTTTCCCAGTCGAGAACCACGCCGAGCCTCTCCATTGCTGGCCGTCCGACCTCTTCGTACCAGCTCTTCAGGGTATAACCCTCGTAGTAGACCAGGGTTTCATCAACGTCGAATATCAATCCCCTAATCATGCCTCGGCCTCCTGGACTGCTCATCACCAATCAGCCGGTTGATCCCTCGTCATCGGCGGTGAGGATAGGAAAAAGGGGTTAAAAGGTTTCAGAACAGCTCCTCGAGCTTGACGTCGATCTTGTCCGGGTTGAAGGGCAGGACGTGCCTGGTGGTCTTCGGGGAGTAGACCTCACCACGCTTGACGAGTTCCATGACCTCCTCCTTGCTTGGGGCCTTCCTGATGAAGACGTAGTCGATCTCGCCCTTGGCCATATCCTCGCGAGCGTCCTCCTTGAGGCCGTAGTAGATGAGCTCGATCCTGCCCTCGACGCTCATCTCGTCGAGAACCTTGCTGACTTTCTTCTGCTCTTCAAGACCACCCGGAACGGCGAAGACCTTCTCACCGACGATGGCAAAGGCAATCTCTCCCCTCTCGGCCTTCTCCTCCGCCTCGGGATCCTCGACCACCTCAAGCCCCTCTGCCTTGAGCCTCTCAAGAACCTCCTCAAGGTTTCCCTTGAAGGCAGGGTACCAAGTGTAGACCTTGACGTCGTCGCTGAAGTAGTCGAGTATGACGGAGGGAGCCCTCTTCGCTCCGAGCTTCTGGAGGCCTGCCCAGCGGTGGTGGCCATCGACGATGAGGTACTCGTCGGTTCCCGGAATCTTGGCGAGGAGCATCGGCTTCCAGAAGAGACCGGAGCCTGTGACGCTCTCGATGAATGCCTCGAGCTCCTTCTGGACGAGCTGTTCGTGGGGCTTCATCTTGTCGAGCTCTATGAAGACGTAGTCCACCTTGACGGTCGGGATATCGTACTTCGGAACCTTTTCAACTCCCATCTTCAAACCCTCCGTGAGCCTAACCGGCGAAGGAGAATCGGGACCAGGGATAAAAAGGCTTTCCCCCCATATGACCAAGACCACCCGATGATTCTGCGCTTTTGGTACAATAACAATGAAGATTCTTCCGGGACAAGCGTTAAAACTCCGGACGGTTATATAACTTCGATGAGGAACGTAGCCGATCTGCCCCTCCACGGCGGCCGCGTTCCCGCGTGGCTAGCACAAAGAATGAGAAAGCTCACCCGGTTAGTTCTGATCCTGGCGGTTGAGGAGTACGGCACCAAGGGACTCCTGGAGAGACTCTCCGACCCGGTGTGGTTCCAGGCCTTCAACAACGTCATCGGAATGGACTGGGACTCCTCAGGCTCGACGACCGTAACGGCGGGCATGATAAAGGACGCCCTCTGGAGGGAGGAGCTTGGCGTGAAAGCTGCAGGGGGCAAGGGGAAGAAGAGCCGCGCCACGCCAGAGGAGCTGAAAACCATAGCCGAACTCTACGAACTCGACCCGGAACCCTACGTGAGGACATCGAGGCTTGTGGCCAAAGTTGACACGGTTGCACTCCAGACCGGCTACCAGCTCTACCACCACGTCTTCTTCCTCGATGAGGAGGGCAACTGGGCGGTGGTACAGCAGGGCATGAACGAGGCCGAAAGGATGGCGAGGCGCTTCCATTGGTTCGACGCCGAAACCTTTACCCTCGACCCCCACAGTGCCATCTCCGGTCTGAGGAGAGAGTTCGCCCTGAACACGGTATCGAAAGAATCGAGGGAGTATCAGAAGACGCTCCTCGACGTGGTCCAGGAGAGCCCGGTTAAGATAGAGCGCGAGCTTGAGAGCCTGAAAGCGCTCGCCAAAGGCTACCGGCCGCTCGTCTACTACAAGCCCCGCGATGTCGATGAGGTTTCCATTATGAAGCGCTACGAAAGTCTGGGAAGGTTTGAGCTGAACAAGCGAGCTTTAGAGTTCGCCCGCGAGCTGAGCGTTTCGAACTATGAAGAGTTCCTTCTCCTGAAGGGCCTCGGCCCAAGCACTCTTAGAGCCCTGTCGCTCGTTCTTGAACTCGTCTACGACGTCCACCCGAGCTGGAAGGACCCCGTAACTCACCCGCCCGACCCCTTCAAGTTCACCTACGCCGTTGGCGGTAAAGACAGGGTGCCGTTCCCGATAGACAAGCCGGCCTACGACGAGCTTATTTCCTTCCTGGAGGAGTTCGTCTCAAGGCACCCAGAGGAGAAGGCCCTCGTCCGGAACGTGACGCGGATAACGAAGAGCTGGAAGTTCCCAGAGGAAGAGAAGAGATCCACCTAAACCTTTTTAACTATCTGGATGATAGTATACTATCGGGGTGGTAGTTTGTACTTTGATGAGAGACCCAAGGTCAGGAGAGAGGACCTCTATGACAGGGAGAAGGAGTTGGAAGAGTTACTAAGTGCCATAAACTCACGGAAGCCCCTCATACTGCTCAAAGGAATACGCAGGCTTGGGAAGACCTCCCTCCTAAGGGTGGCCCTCAACGAAGCGAAACTCCCCCACGTTATAGTTGATCTCAGGGGGGTGAATCCCAACTCAAGGCGCGACCTATACCTCCGCTTTCAAGCGGCACTCAACGAATACCTATCGAAAAACGCTCCCCTCCTCAAAAGAGTGAAGGACAAGATAAGGCTCATAGAAGGTGTGAGGATTTCCGGTGTGGGAGTCTCGCTCTCGTGGAAGAACCCCGAAACGTTGTATTCCCTGATCTCCGCCCTTGAAAGCGAGGGGTTTGTAATAGCGTTCGATGAGGTTCAGGAGATTAGAGGGCCAGCCGGAAAGGAGCTGGCTTCACTGATAGCCCATTTCTATGACTATGGAGAGACGAGCTTCATATTAACCGGAAGTGAGGTCGGACTGCTCTATGACTTCGCAGGTATTGAGGACCCCACTGCCCCCCTTTACGGGAGAATTTTTCACGAGATAGAGCTTTCACGGTTCTCAAGAGAGCAGAGCATCGATTTTCTACGTAAAGGCTTTGAACAGGCAGGAATAGAAGCCCCCAGTGGAATTCTGGAAGACGCAGTCAACAGGCTTGACGGCATAGTTGGGTGGCTCGTTAAATTCGGGGTAATCTCTCTCAGGGAGGGACTGAGCAGAAAAACAGTGGATAGGGTTCTTGAAGAAGCGTCGAAGATGGCTTTGGGAGAGCTTGATCGCTTCCTTGAGAAGAGACCCCTCGCAAGAAAGCGATATTTGACCGTTCTCCACGCAATAGCTCGCGGAAGAAACACTTGGAGCAAGCTGAAGACGGAGCTTGAAAAAGCGGAAAAGCGCGAGATAACAGACGCTACCCTCGCCAGGCTCCTTGATGCCCTCCTCAAGGCCTCGTTTATAGAGAAAAAGATCAACGGCAGGAACATTACCTACCACATAGCCGACCCCGTGTTAGAGTTCGCGTTGCGGAGATAAAGCGGGTTATTACAGAAAGCAGGCAAAGTTTTCGGGGGCGTGGGGGCAAAACCCCCACTACGGGGGTTTGAGAGTACAGAGCAAGCTTTAAGAAAACTTGACCAAAAGTTGGTAGCTCTTTTATAATGTTGCACTCTGAGGGTGGGTTTCTAAACTCGAGGTCAACTTTTCCTGTGAGAACCTCCAAAGATTCCTTGCAAAGGGGTTTGACTTCGAAAAGATGTCCGAAGGGCATCAAAAGAAAGCAAACCCTACACAAAGAGGCTTTTAAAGCAATTCTCCACACTAAACTGCTCCAATAATAAGAAACCCCCTGGAAACCGGCATTTCAAGAAGGAGCTACGAACCTTGATCAAACTTCGCGCAGGCGAAGTTTGTAACTGGTGGGCCCGCGGGGATTCGAACCCCGGACCTCCACCTTGTAAGGGTGGCGTCATAACCGTCTAGACCACGGGCCCGCCCACCTTCGGGAACGCTGGAAAATTTATAACGTTTTCGCATTATTATCTGGGGGATTGGCATGGATAGGATTAAACTCCTCGCGGGTCTCTCGGCGGTTCTCATTTTAATTGCAACGGGAGCAACTTGGGCCATCACGAGAGACATCAACACGACCATTGTAATCCTCACGCTTGCATCGACCCTCGCCACGGTGATGATGGCGGTGACAATCTACGAGCTTGACATAGCGCTGAAGGAACTTAACTTCGAAGCAGTCAGCGAGGTTTACGAAATGATGGACGAGAACCTCAAGGAAAACATAAGTAAAATCAAACGATGGCACGCGGAGGACCTCCAAGCGGGACGGATTTCTGGCGGAGTGCTTGTTGGTCCTGCAAGTGGCGATTTCCTAAAAGATGAAGAAAGGGTAAAAGCAGTAAGCGATGCAAGCAGAGTTCTCAACCGCGTCGGTTACTTCATCTACCGCGACTTCGTTGGAGATTGGTTCATTCAGGAGCAGTACGCGGGTTTAATCCTGGAATCCTTCTTAGCAATGAGACCGTATCTCAAGGCTCTACGGGACAGCAGGGAGTGCGAAGGCAACGAGGAGTGTGAAAACGGCCCCTGGTTCCTGAGGCGTTTTTACCTCCTTCTCGTCGTGATTAGCTACCAATACTTGTGCAAGAACTTCAATAAAAACTGTGAGAAGGTCTTTGAGAAGTACAAGGAGTCCGTAGGGAAACCAGTTCCTTCAAAATGGCTCGCCGATGACGTCAAAAGCTGGCTGAAAAAGAAGGGATACAAAGAGTATCTGAAGGAAAATGCTTAACCGACTCCCCTCCTAACCTTCACCGCCAAACCGCTCCCGAAGACCTTCAGCTCCTCACCGTTCAGGAGCGTCTGTCCCGTCGCCAGGAGTTCGTCTTTTTCGTTCACCACGAGAACCTCGTCGTAGGGCCTGATTGAGGGGTCTGCATCGACCACGAACTTGGCGAAAACGTTCTTTCCGCGCCTCGCGAAGGGCTCTGCATCTGAGTTCACAACCACCCTCATTCTCGGGAACGGCAGAACCTCGTGGAGCCTTTTTGCTCCCTCGATGCCGAGGGTCAGCAAACCGTCCTCCGCTCTGAAAGTTGCGAGGTGCTTGCCCTTCGCCTTTATCTGCCTCGGCATGCCCGTCTTCCTTGAAAGCTCGACGAAGGCATCTTTGAAAGCCTCGCCGGCCCCTTCGCCGAACTGGTACTCCGCTATGGCCATGACGTACTTCCTCGCTTCACTTTTCCTCGGCTTCTCTATTGTGAAGTCCTCCTCGCCCTCGCTCTGGGCGAAGGGGTAGCTCAGGCTCAGATACCTGGGAATCTCGCCGAAGATAGGGTGGCTAACTTTCTCGGGAAACTTTCTGGCAACCCTTTCAGCCCTCTCTTTGGCGCGCTGGACTATCGGCCAGCCCATAGCTTCCTCACTCACCTTGAAGAAGGCGCTCGCCTTGGTCACCGGTTCGTTCTTTTCAAGATAATCTCTGTACTCCAGCAGCCGCTTGTAGGCCGCGAACATCTTCGGGTGGCTTCTTGCCCTTTCATCGACGAGCTCCCAGAGGGTTCCCTCCTTTATCGCCTGTTTGACCCTGTTCAGCTCCTCGCGGATTACCCAGAGGTTGTGAAGGGCCAAAAGCCTCGTTCTCTCTTCCTTCGGCATCTCGCGGAGCTCCTGGGGCGTGTAGCGCGAGCACACCGGACAGGAGCATGGGAAATACTCCAGCTCGTCAAGCCTCTTGGTGCCCTCTGGTGTTAAATAGCGGTCGTCCTTGGCGTAGAGGGCGTAGCTCGCTGAGTCGAAGAGGTCAACCCCCATCGCCACGGCCAGGGCAAAAATCATCGGGTGGCCCGCACCGAAGAGGTGAACCGGCCTGTCGGGCCTTAAACCGAGCTTTGAAGCTATCACCACGTCCACCAAGTCTCTGTATCGGTAGCTCTCCATCAGAGGGACGACGGCTCCCACCGGGTGAATCTCGAAGTTCATCTCGCTGAGCTTTTTAGCGGCGTAGGTTCTCAGGTCCGGATAGGTGGAACCCTGCACGGCCGCGTTCATGGCAATGTTTTTAACCTCCTCAGCCTCCTTCGCCCTCTCAAGGGTTATCCTCAGGTCCTCCTTGGCCTTCTCCCTCGGTGCGTCGGGCGGGGTCGGAATGTCGAGGAACGTGCCTATATCAACGCCTATCCTCTCCTGGAACTCGATTATCTCGCGGTTCGTGACCTCGACCTCGCCGTAGCGCATGAGCTGGAAGGAGCCGGAATCGACCTCGATGATGCCGTCGTAGTCGAGCAATCGGTGGATTCCAACTTCAAGCGCCTTCTCGCGCAGCTCAGGCGTCTTGTAGATGATGTAGGAGTTGGTGATGATCATGCCGAAACCCATCTCTTTCAGTTCCTTCGGCGTCACTATCAGCTGCTTCGGATTGATGACCGGCATTATGGCGGGGGTCTCCACGGTTTTCCCGTTAACGGTCAGCTTCCCTATCCTTCCCGCGGCGTCTCTCGCCTTTACCTCAAACTTGAACTCGACCATCTCGCAACACCTCAAGAACCTTCGGCGGTCGGTTTAAAAGCCTAAGCCAGAAGGGCCATGAGGACGTAGGAGAAAGCGCCGGCGAAGACCGGAGCTACCACCCAGCCCTTCACGATTCCGGCGATGAGTTTGAGATTCACGCGCTCCCCCTTGTAGATGCCGAGGCCGCTGATGGCTCCAACTATGGCCTGACCGGAGCTGACCGGCAGACCAATGAGATTCGCCGCGCTCACCGCCAGAGATGCACCGAACTGGCTTGAAAAGGCCGACGTCGGACCGAGGGGTGAGATATCCCTCCCGACGGTCATCATGACCTCGTAGCTGAAGGTTAGCGCCCCCAGGGCGAGGGTAATGGCCAGAACCAGCTTGAAGGGGCCGTTGATTCCCAGGCCCTCCATCAGTCCGGCGACGTTCGAAAGCTCGTTGGCACCGAGGTTGAAGGCCGAGAAGGCAGAAGCGGTGAAAACCAGCCACTTCTGGGTCAGTTCAAGGTTTCTCAGGCATTTTATTCTCCCAAGCACGGGTTTGTAAAGCCTGTAGACCGCCACCGCAAAGAGCGCGGCGACGAGCGGTGAGAGGACCCACGCGGCCACTATCCTTCCAACCGTCCACCAGTCGACCGGCAGTCCAAGGGCAAGGGAAGCCCCGACGAGGCCGCCGATTATGGACTGGGTGGTCGAGATCGGCCTCCCCCAGAGGCTTGCGAGTGTTACCGCCGAAGCGGCGCTGAAGAGGACGAGACCGACCTCGCCCGCGGACATACCCTCGGCGAGCCCGGAAATCGTTCCGGAAACGCCAGAACCGCCTATAAGAACGCCAAGCGTTGTGAAGATTCCTATGAGCAGCACGGCTCTCTTAAAGCCGAGCACGCCTGAACCAACGGCAGTTCCGACGGCCTTCGCGCTGTCATTGGCCCCTATCGCCCATGCCATGAACACCGCCGGGAGCACCAACACAATCATTGCGCATCACTATAGTCTATTTGTTGCCTAATAATCTATATAGTCTATGTAGCACGGAAGTGAGCACTTAAAAGGATTTCGCCCCAAATTGCGTCATGCCCTCCGCAGGAGCACCGCAAGATAGCCGTAGATGTGGAGCACCAAGTAGAATGCCGCCCAGAACCAGACAATGAGCGGAAAGAGGAGTGCGTTTATCAATCTGCCGCCTTCGAAGAGAGTGGGTAAAAGCATCGTGAAGGTCTCGAAGAACCACCAGAGGGCGAAGAGGGCAAAGTTGCCAGTAATGAGGAGAAGCGGCGGCACAACTACATCAAGGAAGGCCACGACGTCCGAGGCGAGCAGAAAAGCCAGGTCCTTGGTGAACCCTCCGCCGAGGTTCTTCAGGTCTCCCAGAAACCAGCGCTTCCTCTGGCGCCAGAGGACGGCGAGGCTCTTCGGCATTTTTGTCCATACCCTCGCGCGAGGGGCGTAGACTACTTTTCCAAACTCTTTAACGGCCTTCGTCGTTGCGTAGTCCTCAACGATGTCCTCGACGAAGCCGCCGATCCTCTCAAGGGCCTCCCTGCGGAAGGCGGCTATCGGACCCGGGGCGAGGCTCAGGTTGTCGAGCTCTTTGGCCCTGCGGAACATCGCTATCCTGAGGTGCTCCGCGTCCTGCGCCCTTTCTAGGAACGAATCCCCCATTACCCTGACCTGTCCGCCAACTCCCAAAACCTCGTCGGAATAAAAGCGCCTCACCAGCTCCCTCACCGCCTCCCGTTCGAGGTAGCTGTCGGCGTCGGTCGTGATTATTACCTCCCCTGAAGCCTTCAAGAGGCCGAAGTTCAGGGCCTTCGCCTTTCCGCCGTGTTCCTTCCGATATACCTTCAGCACGGGACTCTTGACCGAGGAGGCAACCTCAAAGGTGTTATCCTCGCTTCCATCGTCGATTACAATAACCTCGATGTCAGGGTAATCCTGCCCAAGCGCCGAGTTGATGGCCCGTAGAACCCGCTCCCCCTCGTTGTAGGCAGGGATTATTATGGAAACCTTCGGCTCCCACTCCCGAATTCTGTAATTGCGGAAAAGGCTAATTATGTAATTAATGAAGAAGTATCCGTCCCAGAGGAAGATGAGCGCGAGTGCTACGGTTAGGGGGTTCATGGACAAAGATCTGGGGGAAGGTTTTAATCCTTACCGACGATGTCAAGGACTGGTTTCCCGCCGATCCGGTACTTCACCACGTACCGCCCGTGCTCGAAGTCGTCCTCCTCAGCTTCCAAAACCTCTACTGGCTCGATTTCCAGGCCGAAGTCCCTCGCCTCCCACCTGATGTCGTCGAAGTAGTCGTACAGCCCGCAGGTGGCGCAGAATGAGCCCTCGAACTCGATGATAACTTCGTCACCCTTCATCTCAACTATTCTCGCCCTCGCCTCCGCCCCGTGGAGCCTGTTGAACTCCCCGAGAACCCTCTCAAGCTTCTCGACTCCTTCCATTCTCCCACCGGATTCGGTTCATCATCGGCACTTAAAAAGTTTGCTAAAAGAACCTTCCACGTTGGGTTTTTGAAAATCGTGAATCAGGGGAGGGTAAGGACCCTATCCTTATGAACCACTATGCCCCTTTCCGTTATCTCGTAGGGTCTTATGGCGTCGTCGAAGGCACTGCCGCGGAACTTCGTTATGCGTATCCCCCTCGAGAGCCGCCCATTCATGCTGAAGGTCTTCAGCTCAATGACCCCGTTCACGAGGTACTCCTCTATGTCGGTCCTTTCCATCTCGGAGGTGAGGAGAACGGTGGTTCTCAGGCGCATCATGGTCTTGATGAAGCTTAGAAAAGCCCTGCGGTAGTCCATCTCCTTCGTTGCCGTCAGCTTGAGCATCGTGATGGGGTCGATAACTATCCTGGTGTACCTTCTCTCCTGGAACTGTCTCTTGATCGCGTCGGCCATCTTCTCGATGTTCGAGGCGAACTCCTCAAAGAAATCGCTTATCAGAACGTAGCGCTCTGCGGTTGGAGTTGCGTCGATGAGCGTAAAATGCGGGTCGTTGAGATCAAAACCAAGGAGCCTCATATCCGTTTTCAGGTTCTCGGCCGGCTCCTCAAGGGTCACGTAGAGGGCGTTCTCACCGTTGGCGACGCCCGCTATGGCGAAGTGCACGGCGAGGGTCGTTTTCCCTGTTCCAGGCGCCCCCTTGACGAGATACACCCTACCTGGTATGAGGCCTCCTTTGAGCATAGCGTCGAGCCCCGGAATTCCGGTGGGGATCCGCGAGATGTCCATGACACTCCCCTAGTATAGAATAATCCGCCAACAAATATAAGAACCTTTCGAGACGCTGAAGTCCTGGCAGTGAGCCAATTGGAACTACAAAAAGGTGGAAAGAATCAGGTATGGAGAGTCTTGAGCACGAAGGCTAGCAAATCGGTCAGCTCCCTAGCCCTCGTCTCCGGCGATGCCCCCATGTGCCCGCTCTTGGTCTCAACGCGGAGGTAAACCGGCGCTCCGAGCTCCTTCAGCTTCATGAAGAACTTGAGCGCATGAGCAGGGTGGACGCGGTCGTCGTGTAAACCCGTGTAGATGAGCGTCGGCGGGTAGCTCGCCGGCCTGACGTTGTGGTATGGGGAGTATTTAAGAAGGAACTCCCTGTCCTTCGGGTCGTCGGGGTTTCCGTACTCCGGAATCCAGACGCTCCCGATGTAGAGCTTGTGGAAGCGGAGCATGTCTATGACGGGGTAGCCTATCAAGGCCGAGTCCATCACGTCCGGCCTCTGGACGAGCGTAGCTGAGACCAGAAGCCCGCCGTTGCTCCTTCCCCAGGCGGCAACGCGATAGCCCTCGGCTTTGAGCTTTTCGAGCACGGCTATGAAGTCGTTGAAGACATTTTGCTTGTTCTCCCTCATTCCCGCCCTGTGCCACCCCTCGCCGTACTCGCTCCCACCGCGGAGGTTGGCCATTCCAAAGGTTCCGCCGCGCTTTAGGAAGGGGATCACCTGCGGGAAGAAGCGGGGGGTTAGGGCAACGTTGAAGCCGCCGTAACCGAAGACCCACGCTTTCTTCTCGTCCCCCTCCCCCTTCACGAGGAAGTAGTGAACCCTCGTCCCGTCCTTCGATGTGGCAAAGTCCTCTTCGACCCTGAAGTTCCCGTTGATTCTCTGCTCCTCTACAAGCCTAAGCCCACCGTCGAACTCGTAGAGCCTGTAGGGGACGGTGAAGCTCTCATACCTTATGAGCGCCCTCGTCCCATCTGTGTCGAGCGGGTAAACGCTCCCCGGAAGGTCGAAGGTTATCTCGTCGAGCTTCTCCCCGTCGGGCGAGTAAACCTCAACCCTGTGGCTCGCGTGGACGAGCCTGCCGGCGAGGATTTTGCCGTCAACCAGAACTGCCCACTCGAGCGGGAAGTCGCCCTCGGGGATTACTTCTTTGACTTCCCCGTCCTTTATGGCTATAACCTTTCCAAGACCCTTCCCCTCCCTCGTGAGGAGGTAGAGCCTTCCGTTGATCACGTCGATTGGCTCGACCGGAACGTCCGCCGAGTAGACCTTCCTCCACTCCCCTGGCCTGTCTATCGGCCCGGCGTAGATCTCGGCGCTGTTCCAGCCGAAGGTCACCGTGACCATCGCCGTCTTCCCGTCGGTGCCCTTCCTCAGCGAGATGAAGTGGCCTGAGCCGAGGCCCTCGCCGAAGACGAGCCTCTCCCCATCTTCCCCCTTCCAGAAGAGCCTCACCGCTGGGGCTTTAACGCCGTCCGGGGTTTCGCCGTGCCTGTAGAAGCGGGAGAAGTAGTAGCCGTTTTCCAGGAAGGTAACGTTCCAGACGGAGGGCCTGAACTCGTCGATTACTTCCTTCGTTTCGAGGTCGATTACCCTCGTTATCCCCTCGTCCGCCCCGCCGATGGAGAAGCTGTAGGTGAGGAGCTTCCCCCTTTCATCTGCTGTGAAGCCCTGGAGGAGAACCTCGTCGCCGAGTTCCCTCTCGAGATCCTTTGAATCAACTATCACCTCCCCTCCGAGCCATCTGATGACCTGTCTATCCCTCTCGCGGTACATCGCTATTACGCCTTCCTCCGTCAGCCTCGCTTGGTGAAGCGTCGGAATTGAGTAGTACTCCCAGACCTCGGGGAAGAGCTCGTCGCTGAGGCTTCCTATGAACTCCCTAAAGCGAGCGTTCTCCTCCTCAACGAGACTGAGAACGCGCTCGTCCCTCAGGTTCTCCATCCACAGGTAGGGGTCCTCCATGAAAACCACCATCTTAACGTTCGGCGAAGGGCATAAAAAAGTTTTGTTGTTCTAAAATCGGAACAAAACCTTAAAAGTTTCGGAACAAACGCTCAACCATGAGCACGGAAGACGAGAGGTTCATGCGGCTCGCGCTTGAGCTCGCGAGAAAAGGGGAGGGCTGGGTCAACCCAAACCCCATGGTCGGGGCCGTCATCGTTAAGAACGGGAAGATAATCGGCCTCGGCTGGCACCAGCGCTTCGGAGAGAAGCACGCGGAAGTGAACGCCATAGAAGACGCCAAGAGGAAGGGCCACGACGTCAGGGGCGCCACTATGTACGTAACGCTCGAACCCTGCTCCCACTGGGGGAAGCAGCCGCCGTGCGCCGACAGAATAATAGAGGAGGGGTTCAAGCGGGTCGTAGTTGCCATGGAAGACCCCAACCCCCCCGTGGCCGGCAGGGGAATCGAGAAGATGAGGAAAGCAGGCATAGAGGTCGAGGTAGGCCTTCTGGAGGAGGAGGCGAGGAAGCTCAACAAGATTTTCATCAAGTACATAACCACCGGAACCCCCTTCGTCTCGATAAAGCTCGCCCTTACCTTGGACGGCTTCATCGCAACCGAAAATGGCTCTTCACAGTGGATTACCGGAGAAAAGGCGAGGCTGAAGGTCCAGGAGCTCAGGAGGAGGCACATGGCCGTAATGGTCGGCTCCGGAACGGTTCTAGCAGACAACCCGAGGCTCAACTGCCGGCTCGATAACTGCCCGGAGAAGGTGAAGGTAATCCTCGACCGCTCCGGAAGGGTTGCGGAGGCGATTAAGGCGGGAAGGAGGTTCAGACTCTTCGAGGACGGGAGGGTGATATTCTTCACCGAGAGGCCGGAGCTCTTCGAAGGCATAGCCGAGGCATACCCGATAACCGAGCCAGAGAAAATCCTGAGGAAGCTCGGCGAGCTCGGCATTGACAGCGTTCTGATAGAGGGCGGAAGGATTGCCTGCGAGTTCCTGGCTTTTGCGGACAAGTTCTACCTCTTCTACGGGCCGAAGCTCTTCGGCAACGGAATCAAGCCCTTCGAGTGCCTGAAGGTCGAAACGGCCAGCGACGCCCCAGTTCTTGAGATAGAATCGCTGGAGAGGCTCGGTGAGAGCTTCCTCGTGACGGCTTATCCCGGTGGTGGAAATGTTCAGCGGGATCGTTGAGGGAACGGGAAGGGCCCACTACTCTGCTGGAAGGCTCCACGTCGAGTTGCCCTTTGAGGTCAAACCCGGGGACAGCGTCGCCGTTAACGGGGCCTGCCTAACGGTGGTCGAGTTCGATGGGAGGATAGCGACCTTCGACGTCGGCGAGGAGACGCTGAGGAGGACGAACCTGAGGGGGGCGAAGGTGGTGAACCTCGAAAGGGCCCTGAAGCTCGGCGAAAGGCTCGACGGGCACATAGTTACAGGCCACGTGGACGGGACGGTTCGCTTTCTGACGGCAAGGAGCTCAAGGAACACTACCTTGATGGCCTTCGAGATGCCGGCCGAGAGGTGGGGCGTTGCCGAGAAGGGCTCCATAGCCCTGAACGGCGTCTCCCTGACTGTTGCGAGGGTGGAATCAAACCGCTTCTGGATCTAGGTAATCCCCTATACCCTCGAAAAGACCAACCTCGGCCTTCTGAGGCCCGGGAAGAAGGTGAACTACGAAATCGACGTTTTGGCCAGATACGTGAAGCGCATCATGGAGGCGGGAACATGAACTGGGGGGAGATTAGGAAAGCTGTGCTCGATGGGAAGCCGGTCGTTCTGATAGACGAGGGGAGGGAGTTTGAGGCCGATCTGGTTTACCCTGCCGAGATAGCTTCGTCCGAGGTCGTCAACTTCATGCTCTCGGCCAAAGGGCTTCTCTGCCTCACGATGGACATGGACGAGGCCCTAGAGAGGGGCTTCTTTCCGCTCCTGAGCAAGGAAGGTGAGACGAACTTTCTGGTTCCGGTTGATTACAGCGAAACCTTCACCGGGATAACAGCGGAGGAGAGGGCTTTAACCGCTCGAAAAATCGCCGAGGGGCTGAGTGTTAAGGCCTTCCGCTACCCGGGCCATCTGCACCTCCTCGGGGGAGTGGGCCTCAACAGGCGGAGGGGGCACACCGAGAGTTCGCTGGAGCTTATGGAGTTCCTTGGTTTCAAACGCTACGCCCTGATAGTGGAGATCCTCGACGAGGAAGGCGACTCCCACAACAGGGACTACGCGCTCAACTTCGCGAGGGAGCACGGTTTGCCAGTCCTCACAACCGACGACGTCTGGAAGGAGTTCGTGAGGAGGAAGCAACTGATAAGGGTTTACGCCAACGCAAGGCTACCGACACGCTACGGCGAGTTCAGAATCATAGCCTTCGACAACGAGCTGGACTTCAGGGAGCACGTGGCGATAGTGAAGGAGCCCTACGGTGAGGTTCCGCTGGTAAGGATCCACTCGAAATGCCTGACCGGGGACACCCTGGCCTCTCTCAAGTGCGACTGCGGCAGTCAGCTGGCCCATGCCCTAATGATGATAGCCCAGGAGGGGGGCATACTCCTCTACATGGACCAGGAGGGCAGGGGAATAGGCCTGAAGGAGAAGATAAAGGCCTACGAGCTCCAGGATAAGGGCCTTGACACGGTTGAGGCAAACGATGCGCTCGGCCATAAGGCCGACGAGAGAACCTACGAAGCTGCGTTCCAGATGCTCCGCGCTTTGGGAGTCTCCAAGGTCAAGCTAATCACCAACAACCCGGCAAAAGCCAAAGCCCTCGAGGAGTTCGGAATCGAGGTCGTTGAGATCATTCCAGCTCCGGGCGAGGTTACGGAGCACAACAGACCTTACCTCAGGGTGAAGGCTGAGAAGCTCGGCCACAGGCTGCCCTTCGAGGTTTAGGAGGTGGTTTGATGGAGGTAAAAACAATCGAAGGGGCCTTTATAGGAAAGGGCCTGAGGATTGGCATCGTCGTTGCCCGCTTCAACGACCTCCTCACCGAAGAGCTCCTTAAGGGAGCACTCGACTGCTTCGAGAGGCATGGCGTGGAGAGGGTAGACGTCGTGAAGGTCCCGGGTTCCTTTGAGATACCGCTCGCCGCCAAAAAGCTCGCCGAAAGGGGCTACGACGCGGTTCTGGCCCTCGGTGCTGTTGTTAGAGGTGAAACCAAGCACTTCGATCTGGTTGCCAATGAGGTTGCCAAGGGCGTTGTCAAGGTTTCGCTCGACACGGGCGTTCCTGTTATCTTCGGTGTGATAACCGTGGAAGACGAGCTCCAGGGCTTCAACAGGGCAGGGGTGAAGAGCAACAAGGGCTTCGAGTACGCTATGGCAACGCTGGAGATGGCGAACCTCATAAAAAAACTCAGGGACTGAACCAAGCCAGCCCCCACCCCTTCCTTTCTTTCACTATTCCAACCGCGAGCACCTTCTTCTCGAAGGGCAGTTCCGTGGCCCTCTCGGCAAGCTCCTCAGCGCTCTCAAAGGCCGGGAAGTCCAGCTCGGCAAAGCCCAGGTTGTAGGTCGCTGTAACAAAGGCCTTCCCCTCCTTCAGCCCCAGCCTCTTCACCCAGAACTCGTCCCTGCCCGCGAAGCCGAGCCAGCCCTTCCCGCCGGTCCCGATTATTCCGGCTATCCTCGGCGTGCTGTAATCGTCCCTCTCGTAATCGAGGGCGTCCAAAACGTGAACCAGGGCCTTCTTGGGGCTCTCCCACTCGAGGGCCTGGGCAATGAAGTCCGTCTGGAGACCGTTGGTGACGACGGCGTACTCATCGAGGAGCCTCACGACGGGGTAGCTGACGTAGGGGTTGTCCGTCTCTGTTAAGTTCTCGATGTAGACCGCGTTTTCTCTCACGATTGCCTTCCTCCTAGGGAAGGAGCGGGAGCAGAGGAGGTAGAAGGCGAAGGGCTTGCCTTCCATCAGACCGATCCCCAGGGTTCTGCCCGTGTAGGTCAAGTTACCACCTCCGCAAGCCTCTCCTCCCCGAGGGCGAGCCTTATCTCCCGCGCTATCCTCCTGCCCACGCTCATCGGCTCGTCCCAGTAGAGCCGTCCGTACCAGTGGAGCGCGTTGGAACCGCCGTCTATCCGTGAGGCGAAGCCTATCGCCTTGAAGTTTCCATCGTAGGCGAAGTGGAGGGCGAAGGGGCCGATTACCCCGGGTGGCTCCAGCTTTTTCATCGCCTCAACGAAGGCCAGGCCGTAGTCGTAGAGCCTCGGCAGGAGCGACTCCCTCAAAGCGACGCCGACGTTCCCCGCTATGGTGTAGGGGAGCGGTTTTACCGGCCAGCGGGCGTTTCCATCGGCTATAAGCACTCGCTCATCGACTCCAAGGAGCTCGAGCCTCCCGAGAATCGGAGAGTAGAAGAAGTGGACGTAGAGGTAAACGCCCGGTATGAACCCCTCGATTCTGAACTTGGCCTCGATGTTCCCCAGTCTCTCCTCAAGCTCCTCGCCCCTCGCCAGGAAGTGCCCGCTCCCTCCCCTCGGGCCTTCAATCCGGACGAAGTAGAGCCTATCCTGCCTGACCTCCTCTGGTTCGATAACCTCAACCCTAGGAATTCCGGCCGCGTCCAGGGCCCTGTCCTGCAGTTCAAAGGTCGTCTCCCACTTCAGGAAGCGTTTGTTGCCGAAGAACCTGGTTTTAGCCTTCTCTATCCCCTCAAGCCCGAGGTAAGCGACGAAGGAGCCGTGCGGGATTACTATCCCATCGTCCTCAAGGATCGCGCCCATGTCTTCCGTGACGATGAGCTCGTCCGCGAGCCTCGTGGAGGCGTAGAAGGCCCTCCTTTCGGGCTTCACGTAGAGCCTCGTCCTAAACCCTTCGTCTTTGGCCCCAAGGAGGATCTGGAGGGAGGAGTGTGAAGCTATCGTCGAGAGGATCACTCTACCACCTCCGAGAGCTCTTCACGGGTTAGGATTCGCCCGTCTTTCGCGACGCGCATCGTGTCCCCGCTCAGCTCGTCTATAACGGTCAGCCGGCCATCGAGCCTGCCGAACTCGAGCTTGAAGTCAACGAGCTGGAGGCCCTTTGAGGAAAAGAACTCCCTCAAGATTCTTGCCACCTTCCTCGTCGTTTCCTTCATCCCCCTGACTTCCTCTTCGCTCGCGATTCCAAGGGCGACCACTGCCTCCTCGGCTATGGGCGGGTCGTCGAGGGAGTCGTCCTTCAGGGTGAACTCAACTACCCCGAGCCTCTGGAATGGCTTTGCCCAGCCTTTATAGCGCCTCAGAAAGCTCCCGTAGGCGAGTTCCCGATAAATGACCTCCAGCGGAATCCTCTCGGCCTTCAGAAAGCGCGCCTTTCTCTCGTCAATCCGCCCGACGAAGTGCGTCTTTACGCCGTTTCTCTCAAGGAGGCGGAAGAAGAACTCCGTCTGCTCCAAAACGAGGCTCCCCTTTCCCGCCATCTCGCCGATCACCTCGTTGCCTCCGCTGTCTTCTCTCCCATCTCTGCCAAGGACGGTGTCCTTGAAGTGGAAGATTAGGTAGGGTCCATCTTCGTAGACGTCCTTCGTCTTGCCAGAGTAGACGAGCTCCAAGCTCTCACCCCTTCCGGAGCATCTCTTGGATAAGCTTTATCGCGCAGAGGTCGCCGCACATCGAGCAGGCCTCTGTTTTAGTCGGCCTTTCCTTCCTTATCTCGACGAACATCTCCCTGTCCCCGCTCAGCTCGAACTGCTTCGCCCAGTCGAGCCTTCCCCTCGCGACGCTCATGAGGTAGTCCTTTCTAAAATCCGCCTCAAAGCGGGTCAGGTTTACGGCGTGGGCCGCTATTCTGGCAGCTATGACCCCCTCGCGAACGTGCTCGACCGTCGGAAGTCCGAGGTGCTCAGCGGGCGTTACGTAGCAGAGGAAGTCAGCCCCGTTTAGAGCGGCTATCGCCCCTCCTATGGCCGCGGTAATGTGGTCGTAGCCCGGGAAGATGTCGGTAACTATTGGACCCAGGACGTAGAAGGGCGCGTTGTCCGTGGCAACTTTCGCGAGCTTCACCTGCGCCGGTATCTGGTCTATGGGCACGTGGCCCGGCCCCTCGACCATTGTCTGAACGCCGGCTTCCCTGGCTTTTTTAACGAGCCTCCCGAGGGTGTAGAGTTCCGCCATCTGAAGCTCGTCGCCGGCATCGGGAAGTCCACCCGGTCTAAGCCCGTCGCCGAGGCTGAGAACGACGTCGTACTCCCTAGCGAGCTCTAGGAGGTAGTTGTAGTCCCTGTAAAACGGGTTCTCCTCGCCCCAGTGGAGTATCCACGCCGCCAGAAAAGTCCCGCCGCGCGAGACCATGCCGACGATCCTCTTCGTCCTCTTCATCTTCTCGACGACTTCCTTGGTTACTCCAACGTGTATCGTCGTGTAGTCAACGCCGTCCCGGAAGTGCCTCTCAACGGCCCTCCACATGTCGTCCTCGCTCATCTCAATGATCGCCTTTCCTTTAGCGAGCATCTCCTCGGCGGCCTGGTAGATTGGAACCGTCCCTATTGGCACATCGACGGCGTGCATTATGGCCTTCCTTATGGAGTCGAGGTCACCGCCGGTGGAGAGGTCCATTATCGTGTCGGCGCCGTACTTGACGGCCACCTTGGCCTTCTCTATCTCGGCCCTGACATCGACGATGTCGCGGGAGGTGCCTATGTTGGCGTTCACCTTGACGCGAACGACATTGCCAACCGCGACCGGCCTTACCCAGTCGTGGCGGACGTTGCGGAAGATGACGGTGTGTCCTTTCGCCACGCTCCTCCTGAGCTTTTCGGGGCTTATCCCCTCCCTCTCGGCGATGAACTTCATCTCCTCCGTGATTACCCCGCGTTTGGCCTCCTCAAGCTGGGTCATTCCCATCACCCGGTTTTAAAACCCTTTTATAACAAAGTTTTTAAATTTCAAAACTTAGTTTTTACCGCGGCTTAAAAGGTTTTTGGAGTGCTCGATCGAAAACTTTTTGAAGTTGTAAATAAAACAAACTATCGAGGTGACCAAATGAGAAGAGTGTTGGCAGTCCTTCTCCTAATACTAACCATAGTATTAGGGGCGGTCTTTGCCGCCTCTCAGATTCCAGTGGAGTCCGTCGAGTACTATGGTGCACAGGTGGACTACTACAGGAGCTTTATCTTCGAGCCGTCTTTCGAGGTCAAACTCCCAACGGACGATTACGCATCGGTCTCCGTCTCGGCCCTCATGCCCAACGGCTCTCTGAAGTACCTGGGCACCTACTCCGGAAGGGGCAAAATCCAGATAGAGTACAGGGCGATACTCGGCGTCATGCGCGATTGGAACCGCTATCTGGTCGCCAACAACCTCAGCCCCGACAGCGTGAAGCCGTCCCTCCTTCTCCTCGGAACCGTTCAGGACGAGGAGGGCAACCTGGACTACTTCATGACGACAGTCCCGATAGACGTCGAGAACCTGCTTGAGAACCTGTGGGTCAGGATTGACATCGATGAGGACGTCATGGGGAGGCTCTACGGGAAAGACAGAGTCAAAGAGCTCCTAAAAGAGCCGGGAGAAGCTGGGGCCTCAGCGGGGATAGAACCTAACACACCGCTGCCGGAGATTGGAAAACCGCAGTGTTCACCGGAGTTCTGGGTAGGCAGTGACCGCTCCAGGTACTGCTTCGAGTGGCTTCCCGAAAAAACCCTCGGAAGGGCGAGCATCATTCCCGTGGCGGCATTCCAGGTAACCGGGGACACGGGCAAAATAAACGACATTGTCATCTCCCTAGATTACAGTGCGGTAACGACAAACCGGGCCGAGCTAGCGTTCTCGGCAGTTGGGGCGGTTGAAACCGAAAACACCGGCGGTTCTATTGAGGGAAGGATACTCGGTTACTCGTACACGATAAACAAAAACTCGCTCAGGATTCCAAAGTCAGAGGTGAGGATATGGGGACACGAGCTTGTATCCCCCACCGTCATTGGGGCAGGAATTAAAGGTAGCGTTACGTTCGGCAAGTACCAACTGTATAGAGTCGACTACATAAACGGAAGGGCCGAGCACTACCGTCCACTTGACACTTATGCGTACGTTGTCCTCGGAAAGCCCGACGAAAAGGACATGAGACTGAGGAGATACGTCGAACCCGGCTGGCCCGACAGGGAGGGTGGGCCGATGAGCAGGACAATGTGGTTCGTTCACCGGTACTGGAGAGAAGCGATAGAAAATAGTGGTCACGGTGGTCTCAGCATTTCCACGTTCACGGTTAGGCAAGAAGTCAGCACCCTACCATTGTTTTCCGCCTCGGCACCCGTGCTCGGTGTCATCGGAAAGGGCGATGTGAAAGTCTCACCATTTACCCTCGCAATCGCGGTTGGAATAACCAAAGAATTAGAGGAGTCATCTCTCGTCACTGTTGATGTCTCCATAAAGGACGCTGAGGAGTATCTAGATACACCGGTGAAAGCAACGATATACGCGAGCAAAGTGCTGTTTGAGTACAAGGGTGAAAGGTATCCCCTGACCGGAATGTTCGGAGACATTTTCATTCCTGGAAATTCTGGCTACAACCCTCCCTGCGACCCCCGTACAGGTTACTGCCCAGAAAACGTCTCTTCGGATCACGAACGTTGATTCCTCTTTTTTCACCACCCGTGTTTCCCGCGGTTTTAAAACCCCTTTATAACAAAGTTTTTAAATTTCAAAACTCAGTTTTTACCGCGGCTTAAAAGGTTTTGGGTGGTGGCTATGATGAGGGAGATGGAGATAAGCAGGGCGATAATCGAGGCCTACACGGCCGAGCTTCTCGAAAGCCTGAGCCTCGACGTCGCTATTGTGGGCGCGGGTCCTTCAGGAATGGTCGCCGGCTACTACCTCGCCAAAGGCGGTGCAAAGGTGGCAATCTTCGAGAAGAAGCTCTCCATCGGCGGCGGAATCTGGGGCGGCGCGATGGGCTTCAACAGGATAGTCGTCCAGGAGGAAGCCAGAGAAATCCTCGACGAGTTCGGGATAACTTACAGGCCCTTCAGGAACGGCCTCTACGTTGCCGATGCCATCGAGACGGCAACGACGATAGCGAGCAAGGCTGTAAAGGCCGGCGTGAGGTTCTTCAACATGATAGAGGTCGAGGATCTGGTTCTGAAGGAGAACCGCGTGGCCGGGATAGTAATCAACTGGACGCCGGTTCTCATGACGGGCCTCCACGTGGACCCGCTCACCGTCGGGGCGAAGTTTGTAATCGACTCAACCGGTCACGGGGCGCAGATAAGCCAGCACCTCGTTAAGAGGGGCCTGCTCAAGGTTCCTGGAGAGGGCCCGATGTGGGCCGAGAGGGGCGAGGAGCTCACGGTCAAGCACACGGGGGAAATCTTCCCCGGTCTCTACGTCACTGGAATGGCCGCTAACGCGATAGCCGGTGCCCCGAGAATGGGCCCGATATTCGGCGGAATGTTCCTCAGCGGGAGGAAAGCGGCCCTCGAAATCCTCGAAAAGCTGGGGTGATGGAATGGCCGTTTTGATTGTAGCAGGCCTCGACACCGGCGGGGGAGCGGGCATTAAAGCCGACATCGAGACGGTCTCGGCTCTGGGTGAGCATCCACTGCCGATTCTCACAGCGGTCACCTACCAGAACCCCGAGAGGGTTTCCGGCTATTTTCCCCTACCAGCGGAGGCCTTGAGGGACCAGATACGGGCCGTTAGGGGGCACTTTGATATTAAGGCAGTCAAAGTGGGCATGCTCGGGAGCGGGGGGATAGCCAAGGTCGTTGCCAAGGAAACGGAGGACTTAACGAGGGTCTTCGATCCGGTGATGGCTTCGAGCACCGGTGAGAGGCTCATCGACGACATCGGGTCGCTCAAGGTTCTCGTGAAGGGCTCAATAGTCACCCCCAACGTTCCGGAGGCCGAAGCTCTAAGCGGTCTTAAAATCCACTCCCTCGAGGACATGAGGGAATCGGCGAGGATCATAGCCCAAACTCTGAAGGCCGAGGCGGTGATCGTCAAAGGCGGCCACCTGAACCTAACCGACGTCCTCTACTGGAACGGGGAGTTCTTCGAGTTTCCTGGGGAAAGGGTTGATGGCTTCACCCACGGGACGGGCTGTGCCTTCTCCTCGGCTTTGGCCGCTTTTCTGGCGAAGGGCCTTGAGCTTCCAGAGGCGGTGGAAAGGGCCAAACGCTTCGTTGAAGGTGCTATAAGGTTCTCAAAGGCCGAGGCAAAGGCCGTCAATCCCCTCTGGGAGTTCCAGAGAGACGCCCACCGCTGGAGGGCCAGGGAAGAGCTTGAAAGGGCAGTTCAAGAACTCGTGAAGTTCGGCGAAAAACTCAACCCTCACGTTCCGGAGGTGGGCACTAACTTCGCGCTGGCGACTGCCCTTGGAGAGGTCTTCGCGGTGAAGGGCAGGATCGTCCGCTACGGGAAAACGGTTAAGCCCGTGGGCCCGATTGAGCTGAACGCCAGCGACCATCTGAGGAGGGCTTTGCTCAAGATGCGCGAGTTCTACCCCGAGGTAAGGGCCGTCCTGAACCTGCGCTACTCCGGGAAGCTGGTGGAGAGGGCTGAACGGCTTGGCTTTGTCGTTTCATTCTACGACAGGAGGGAGGAGCCCGAGGAGGTTAAGAGGGCCGAGAGAGGAACGATGGAATGGGGCATAGAGACTGCCGTAAGAAGGGCAGGAAAAAGGCCGGACGTAATCTACCACCTCGGGGACTGGGGCAAGGAGCCGATGATCCTGATCTTCGGGCGGGACGCGCGGGAGGTGGTGGAGAGAGTCAGGGTTCTCCTTTCTCCCTCTCCTCGATGAAGACCCTCACGTGCTCCGGCGCTCTCTCCTTTATCTCCTCAGCCAGCTCCCGCCGGTCAAGATAGGTTCTGAGAAGGATTTTCCCCCTAAGCCAGGGGTTTTTGATTCTCTCCGCGGCTCTGAGGGCATCTCCGTAACTCCCGGTGTTCAAAAGTCCAAGGGCGAGGTTCCACCAAGCGGCATCGCTCCCGACCTCGGCGGCTATTGCCTCTCCTCTCCCAGGCCTTCCATCGACGGCATATAGGTAGGCCAGATGAGACAACATCTCGGGGCGGTACGGCTTTTCAAGAAGGCGGTAGAGACTTTCAAGCCTCCCGGGTTTGTCGTGGATTCTGAAAAGGGCCTGCCTGTAGTGGTTGGGGTTTTCGAGCGAGTCGAGGACACACTTTGCCCCCTCCACACTCCCCCGGAACAGGAAGTTCGAGGCCGTTCTCAGGACTTCCTCCACCTCCCAGGGGGCGTAGGCTGGCGGAAGGGCGTCAATATCAATCGGGTGGGCGTCGAGGAGTCCCCTCAAAAGGGTCCTGTATCGCCCAATTTTTCGGGGAGCGTTCACGAGGCCGTACCTGAGGAGCGTCTCCCGCATTCTCTCGAAGTCCCTGACTATCATCGCGAAGAGTCTCACAGTTGAATCGAGCCACTCCTCCAGGGGGACCTCGAAGTAGAGCTCTTGGTGTGGCCCATACCACTCGAGGGAGAGAACCTTAAGGGTTTTCCCGTTCCTCACCAGGTGCAGGTCTATCCAGGGGTCGTAGGAGCCGAGGCTCACCACGGGGTGCTCCTCAAGGAACGCATCGAAGTTCTTCCCCGCGAGGGCTTTTCTGTACGGGTCGTCCTCGAGCTTTCCTCTCCTCAGCTCGCCGAGGTCGAGGGACGGCTTGACTTCGAGAAGGTGGAAGTTCAGCAACGCAAGCTCCTCCAGCGCGCTCCCGAGAAAGACGTCCGCCCCGAAGACGGGGAGGTCGCCCCGCCAGAGGCTTAAAATTCCGTAGTCGTCCCACTCGAGGCGGAGGTACTCAAGGAAGTCCCCGGTCTTCGCCAGCTCCGCGAGACTCTCAAGGAGGGATTCCCTTCCCGTCCCAATCTTCCAGCCCGTTCTCATAGCCAACCACCTTCAGGAGAAGCCTCACCTGCCTGGTGTTCTCAAGGAACGCCCGCTCAAGCCCGTGCTTTGAGCAGACCTCAAAGAGCTCTCCGAGGTCAAAGGTGAGGGAGCTTAGGAAGCACTCCTCGGCGCTGAGAAAATCTCCAAGGGGAACCCGTACGGCCGAATCTTCCGTCGAGAAGGTTACCCCTCCAGGGGAAAGCCCCACCACACCGTAGAAGCCCGCGAACGACAGTCGTATTCCTTCATCAACAGGGTCCGCCAGTAGGCGCGTTCCGGTCAGCTCCGCCAGCTGGAGGGCCCTCCCGAACCTGCCCCTTGCGAGGGCGCCGATGCTTAAAATTCCTTCCGCGAATTTCAGGTAGTCCTCCTCGCCCCGGGCGATGAAGAAACCCCCGGCCGAGAACTCGACACTCGCCCTTGGTCGGGTGCATTCCTTAAAACGCTCCCAGGGTCTTGGGTGGAAAAGTGCACTCGTGAAGCTCCCGGGAACGCGGACCGTCTCGTCCACGAGGGCCTCCAGTGCGGCCTTCTTTATGCACTCCTTTGGGTTGTTATCCTCCGGCACGGCTCTGATTTCCACCCTCATACGATCTGAAGTTGGAATAAGCCTTTTAAATTTTCCGGTTATATTGGAAGCCCCGGAATCGGGCCGTGGATAAGTCTAAGCAGGGCCACGAGAACAGGCTGATGGAGGAGGTAGATCGCCAAGGTGTGTCTCCCGGCGAAGGTTACGAGATGAACCAGCGGATTCTCCGGCGTGGGCAGGCGGACCTTCCTCTCGCCGGTGGGATAGAAAACGCTCCCCGCGGTCATTCCGAGTAGGTAAACTCCAAACCAGGGGAAGATCGGGAAGTAGTCGGGAGCGAAGTAGTCCTCGGGCGTGATGCCCAGGGGAAGGAGGAGCAGGCCGTCGTGGAGGTTCCTTACCAGGGAATAGCTAAGGAGGAAAAAGAAGGCCCAGAAAAGGTTCTTTCTCCCGAACCGGTGAAATGGGATAGCCAGGAGCGTAGCCACGCCGAGGAAGTGGAGGATTCCAAAGTGAATCGTCATTCTGCCCGGGAGGAGTGAGGTGACCAGGGTTATGAGCATGCCAAGGCCGAAGAGCTTGATAAAGCGCCGGAAATACTTCCTGTATGGTTGGGGGTTTCTCTTTATCGCTCGGGAATAGCTTATCCAGAATGAGAGGCCCGATGTGAAGACGAATATCGAGGCGGTGGTGACTGCGAAGGCGAACCAGAACGTACGGTGCCCGGAGTAGTTGAGGAAGAGCCAGAGGTCTGTGACAAAGTTTGAGACCACCATCATCGTTATTCCGATACCGCGCAGGAGATCAACCTCCCAGTACCGGCCCTTCAGGTACACTTCGGCGCCGAGCATAAGGTCTCTTGGGACTGATCCCTAATATCCATTTCGCCTCATAGGAGGACACATAGGACGTCGAAGAGCACCGCCCCGAGCCAGTGGAGGAGAAAGCTGGGGAGAAAGCTCCCGGCCCGAAGGTCGAGTTTGGCGAAGACTATTCCCGCCACGAACGAATAGGGAACCTCTATGCCCGGCTTTCCGATGTGGACGAGGGCGTACGGGACGTCCTGGGCGAGTATGCCGAGCCACTCGTTTCTCCTGGCGAGAGGGAACAGAAGTATCCCCCTGTAAAATGCCTCGTGGGCGAACATTATCGCCCCTACCGCCAGCTCCTTGAGCAGGAAGTCCAGGGGGCCGGAGAAGTCGAATATCGGGTAGTAGGCTTTCATCTCCGGCAGCGTTGCCCCGTAAATGCTCAGGGGCAGGGAGGCGATGAAGAGGAGCAGGGCCCAGCGGTACTCTTTAAGGGCCCCCACTCGAACCCCCAGCTCCCCCCGTTCGAAGCCTAGGGCATACGCCAAGACTAGGGGAAGGGCGAAGTAGAAGAGGGTGTTGTAAACCGCCCAGCTAAAAAGGTCACCGCCGCTGTACCTGACGGCGAGGATAAAGGGGAGCGAGAGGAGGTAGAGAGCGTAGGGGTTGTTCTTAAGCCGCATGGAGAAAAGTTTGGGAAGGAGGATAAAAGCCTTTCACTCCTCCTTGGACTCCTTCTCCTCGGCCGCCTTGGTCTTCTTCTTGCTGGTGGTCTTCTTGGTGGTGGTTCTCCTGGTCTTCCTGCCCTTGGTGCTCTTTCTGGTGGTTTTCTTGGTCTTCTTGGGCTTTTCCTCGGCCTTCTCCTTGGACTCCTCTGGCTCCTCTGACTTCTCAGCCTTCTCCTCCTGCTCTTCAGCTTTCTCCTCGACCTCTATCTTATCCTCCTTGACTTCCTCGGTCTTCTCTTCGGTCTCTTCCTTTTCCTCGGTCTTCTCGACGAGCGGCTCGCTGACTTCCTCCTCGAGCTCTATGACCTCAGTTTCCTCCTCTGAGGTCTCCTCCGGCGGCTTGAGAAGCTCCTCAACGGAGGGCTTGAAGGTTACCTCCTCGTAGCCTATGAACTTGAGGTCGCTCTCGAGGAGTATCTCGCCGAGGACGAGGGTGTTCTTGTCCAGATCGGCGTTGCTGAAATCGACGGTGACGTCCTTCTCGCCGACCTCGATGACCACCTTCTCTGGGTCGACCATCGGCATGCGGAGCTCTATGAGGGCCTTCACCTTCTCTATCGGATCCTCAATCTTTTCAACGACCTCGACCTCGTAAACCAGGTGCTTGCCCGAGTAGGGGTGGTTGAAATCGACCCTAACCCTGCCCCCGCTGACCGTCAGAACCTTCCCCTTGAGCTTCCTGCCGCCCTCGGTTTCTATTTCAATCGGCATTCCCGGGAAGGGAAGTATGCCCTGCCTCCTGAACTGTCCGAGGGTGAAGGTCTTGATGAGCTTGGGGTCGCGCTTTCCGAAGCCCTTCTCGGGCGGGACGATTATCTCGTACTTCTTGCCAACCTCAAGGCCTTCCAGCTGCTCGTCGAGGCCCTTGAGGACGTGGCCAGCTCCGACGGCTATCGGAACCGGACCGTATATGCCCTTCTCGCTGTATATCCCGGCCTCCTTGGCGACCTCCTCGTGAGTGGTGTCGAATATCTCACCGGTCTCCTTGACCCTTCCGGTGTAGTGAAGCCTTATGACGTCTCCCTTCTGAACCTTCATCATCGTAACCTCCCTTTACTGCTCTACCCCGGATTGAGGGGGTTGCTTTTTAAGCTTTTGCTGGCTGGGGGAACCCTCCAAGCCACGCAAACCTGGCCAAAGGGAGGGCGATAACCTAATAAAAGAACCCTCCAAAGTTCCTCCGGTGGTGAGAAGATGGCCATAAGAGTGTACAACACCCTCACGAGGCAGAAGGAGGAGTTCAGGCCGCTCCGCGAGGGCGAGGTCAGGATGTACGTCTGCGGGCCTACGGTTTACGATTACACCCACCTCGGCCACGCGAGGACCTACGTCGCCTTCGACGTCATCAGGCGCTATCTCGAGCACAGGGGCTACACCGTTCTCATGGTGATGAACTTCACGGACATAGACGACAAGATCATCAAGCGCGCGAATGAGACCGGCGAGGACCCGAAGGAGCTGGCCGAGAGGTTCCTGCGCTACTTCCTCGAGGACATGAGGGCTTTAAAGGTCAAGCCGGCCGACATATACCCGCGCGTCACCGAGCACATGGAGGACATCATAGAGTTCGTCAGGAAGCTCCAGGAGAAGGGCTACGCCTACGAAGGCTCTGACGGCGTTTACTTCGAGGTCAGGAAGTTCAAGGACTACGGCAAGCTGAGCAAGATAAAGCTGGAGGATCTCGTGAAGGGCGCACGCGTCGAACCCGGGGAGGGCAAGAGGAACCCCGAGGACTTTGCCCTCTGGAAGAAGGCTAAACCGGGCGAGCCGAAGTGGTCCTCACCGTGGGGCGAGGGGAGGCCGGGCTGGCACATAGAGTGCTCCACGATGAGCACCAAGTACCTCGGCGAGAGCTTCGACATTCACGGCGGCGGCAACGACCTCATCTTCCCGCACCACGAGAACGAGATAGCCCAGAGCGAGGCCTGCACCGGCCACGAGTGGGTTCGCTACTGGCTCCACACGGGATTCCTGATGGTGAACGGCGAGAAGATGAGCAAGAGCCTCGGTAACTTCGTGACTATTAGAGAAATGCTCGAGCGCTACGACCCCGAGGTGATAAGGCTTTTCATTCTCCAGAGGCACTACCGCTCACCCCTCGACTACACGGAGGAGGGCATGGAGCACGCGAAGAACAACCTCGAGAGGCTCTACAACACCCTCGAGAACATTCGCGTGGCGATGGAGAGGGCAGAGATTTCCTTCCGCTGGGAAAAGCTGGAGTTCGAGGCCTACGAGGCCATAAGGGACGCGGGGAGGAAGTTCTACGAGGCGATGGACGACGATTTCAACACGGCCGAAGCTTTAAAGGCCGTCTTCGAGGCGAGCAACGCGGTGAACCGCTACCTCACAGAGGTCGAGACCCCGAAGGAGAGCGTGCTGAGGAAGGCATGGGAGTTCTTCAGAATCGTTAGCGAGGTCTTCGGCATCTTCGAGGACTACTTCAGGGAGCAGAGGGCGGGCGAGGAGGAAGAGCTGATAAGGCTCCTCATAGATGTCCGTGCCCAGCTGAGGAAGGAGAGGAACTTCGCCCTGGCGGACAGAATCAGGGACGAACTCAGGAACCTTGGAATCCAACTCGAGGACACACCACAGGGGACTGTCTGGAAGAGGATCCGGGTTTGATCTCTTTCCCTCTTTGGCCGGGCTTAGTTTACTCCCCCGGTTTTTTGAGCCACGACCGGTCACCACACTTTCGAGAGCGTATTAATCCCAGAAAATATTCTGTTCCGATTCTCCCAGGGTCTTATTGCAACGCGTAACGATTTTTGCGTATACGGCTAAAGAGCCGCGTTCCGATTCTCCCAGGGTCTTATTGCAACAGGGCGGGGATTCCGCCCGTTCGCCTGGTAAAGCCCTATGCAGTCTCGAATATTTAGGCCTTTCCGGAAACCTAACCGAAACCGGCCGATAGAAAGCCCGAATCCACGGACCGGTACGAGAGCTTAACCCCCAAACTCGCCTTTAACAGCCCAATTTTCCCAATGCACAAAAACACACACCCAATTTCCGTGGCTGTTAAAAGGGCTAAAAGAGCCAAAAAACCAAGAAAACCGATTAAATCTGGAAAGAAACAATCGCCACAAGGCAGCGTCAGCTTTCTGCCGTCTCCCTGCTCCTCCAGATCTCTGGGGAAAATCCGTTATAGAATTTCAGCCAAACTGTAACATAACGTAACGATTTCAAAACCTTCGAAACCAATTTCCCAGGGCTTCGGAGAGTAGATTTCCGGGATATCCGGGACGACAGCGCCCCCTATCCCTAGCGCGGGTGTCCGAGCGTGATGCTGGCGGGACGGGCTAATTAAGACGGGCCAATCGCCCCGCCTTTTGCCACTTTTACGTCAAAGTTCCTGCCGCAACGCTTAAATATAACCTTCCCCCTGCTCCGTTAAGGGAAATCCAAATGAAGAAGTTTCCGGCGTATCTCGCTTCTTGGGAGGACATAGAAAGATGGGCCAAGGAAGGTGCATGGAAGGTTCTAGAGGACGGCTGGAGGCCAGACGTCATAGTCGGCCTCGCCCGCGGCGGCTGGGTTCCGGCGAGGCTCTACTGCGACTACCTCGGCGTCAAGGACCTGGTTAGCCTCAAGGTCGAGCACTGGGGGGTCACGGCTACCCCTGACGGCAAGGCAAAGCTCAGGTACGGCACCAGCTACGACCTTAGCGGCAAGAAGGTCCTCATCGTCGACGACATCAGTGACACGGGCGAGAGCCTGACGCTCGCCAAGAACTACATCGAGGGCAAGGGGCCCGCTGAGATAAGGGTCGCCACGCTCCTCACGATCAAGGGCTCCCGCTTCAAGCCGGACTACTACGGCGAGGAGATCGACTGGGCGTGGATAGTCTTCCCGTGGAACTTCGTCGAGGACATGATCAACCTCGTTGGCAACCTCCTTGAGGAGAAGGAAGCTTTGACCACTGATGAAATCATCGAACTGTTCAGGGAGCTTCACGGCATGGAGGTGCCTAAGGGCAGGCTGGAGGAAGCCCTCCGCATGGCGGAGCGCAGGAAGGTTTTTAAGTTCAGGGAAGGCAAGTGGCGCAAAGCCTGAGGAAGTGGTACCTTGGACCGGGAGAAGAAGGTTCGGGAGATCAAGAACCACAGCGTCTACGCAAGGGAGATCTACGAGATGCACAGCGAGAGCATCGACGAGGTCATAGACAACTACGAGAGCCTGAAGGAGAACTACCTGAACGACCACTCAAGGGCAAGGATCGTAAGGATAGTATTCAACGAGGACAACGGCCTCCCCCTGGCGATAGAGTTCAACAGGAAGGACGATTCCTTCAAGGGCTTCACAATAGCTATCGGCAAGCCCCACATAAGGAGCGACTCGGAAGAAAGGGAAGAACCTCAGGAAGCACAGGGAGACTGAACGTAGAATCCCATCTCTATTCCCTTTTCACTCCATATTTCGTAGCTGCTCAGGTAGTACGTCGGGTTCTGGAAAAGCGCTGTCAGGTTCCTGTTCTCCCCTGCCACCCAGACGATGTAGTTCGCCCGGTTGTAGGGGTTCCTCACGGCCATTATCACGGCGGTTCCCGTGATGCTGCCGAGATCCCCCGTGATAACGGGGTCTTCCTCGTCCCCAGTCAGGACGTAGGAGTGGACCTCCCAGTCAGGGCTCTTCTCCAGCACCCAGCGGTCGCTCCCGACAGGGACGAAGCGCAGCGGGAAGCGCTCGTCCAGCTCATCGACGAGCGAGTTTGAGTAAGGCCCTCCGACCAGCACCAGGTTCGATCCCAGGTCATCGCCGGTGACGTTCACGTCAGCCTTGATCGAAACCTCCACCGTCCCGTCCCACTGGGAGTAAAAGACCCTGAGGTTCTCGGCTATGGCCTCGGCCGTCTCCCTGTCCCTCTCCACTCCAGAGGGATCCGGATTCTGGGTTCCGTAAACGACTATGACCTCTCCCTCAACCGCGCCCCTGTCGAAGGCCCTCAGCGGTGTAACCGGGACGCGCTCGCTGTAAAGCTCCCACGCCTTATCTGGAGGAATCATGGTTCTCAGGTCCACGAGCATCTCGTCCACGTACTCCCCCAGAGGGACGGAGTTCTGGACGCTCATTGCCGTGTACTTCCTGTAAAGCTGAAGCACCTCGTCTATCCAGAACTCGCCCCAGGCCCTCTGGAGCCACACTGCTAAAGCCGCGTAGTCAGGGTCCACGTTGGAGAGCGCGAAGTCCAGCCAGCCGTCGGCGAAGCCCTCGTATATCATTCCAGTCCTGTCCCAGAAGTGAATGTCGTAGCGCGCGAGGTAGGGCATGTCCTCCTCTATGGTGTCCTCCAGGTAGGCCAGCGAGTAGGTGTCGCCGTAGCTGGCGTAGAGACCCGGCAGGGTAATGTCGTGGCCAAGCTCGTGGTAGACGAAGCCCAGGTAGATAAGCTCGTCAAGGCCCGTGTTGTTCACGTAGTCCCTGTTGAGGGGCAGGCCGAACATCGTGTCCCTCGCCGTCTTGTAGCTCCAGGCAGTCCTCTGGGGGTCGCGTCTCACGAGCGGCACCATTCCCCCGGCCCCGTATATCTGGACGCCGTCCCTGAGGGGATTGAAGCTGTGGCCGTGTATCGCCACCAGGAACGGGTGCAGGAACTCGAAACGAACGTTGGAAACGTCGGTGTAGCGGCCCATGAACTCGTCCGGTGGCAGGAGCGAGAGCGCGTTCGTGTATATCCCGAGGTCTTCCCAGTAGTAATCCTGGTGGGTTCTGTAAAAGGTCATGAAGTCGCTCTCCCTGGCGAAGTCCCTCAGGGCCTCGATGAAGTCGAGCGTCCAGGGGTCGTCGATGTTTCCCCAGGGCTGGAGCTCGGGCGGTTCCGTGCAGAGAAGGAGGTAGTATTCGGTGTAGAACAGCCTAAGATCCCTCTCCGAGATGGAAGAGGTGTTTTCAAGGTGCTCCCGCAGCATCTGAACCGCGCGGTGGTTCCTGTAGGGGGCGAAGTAACGATCAACCTCATCGAGGTAGCCCCCGCGGTCTATGACGAAGGGGTCGCCCCGGCCAAAGGCGAGGTAGTAAACGACGCTCAGCAGCTCCGAGTTGGGGCTTATCTCAACGCTCACCTTTCCGGTCACGTTGTAGCCGGCTGCCTGCGGCGCGGTGGTTGCAATGAGGAGTGCAAGGATTATTAAAGCCCACAGTCGCTTCATCACGACACCCGGTGGTATTTTGGACGACGGGTATTTAAAGCTTCCGACAGCTTTTAAAGCACGTGAGCGAACCGGATTCGGGTGACCGAAAATGAGGGCGGGAAGGATTGCAGTGGTTATTCTCACCGCGATGATGTTGGTGGGCGCGCTCGTCCCCCTGTCCCGGGCATCACCCGAAAGCCCCCTGGTGGTGACGAGCATAGCCCCCCTCGCCGCGATAGTCGGGGACGCCTTCGGAGACTCCGTTGAGGTCGTCTACCTCATTCCTCCCGGGGCGGATCCGCACGAGTACCAGCTGACCGCGGGCCAGATAGAGCTCCTCGGAAAGGCCAGTGTTATAGTGACGACCGGCGGCCACCTGCCCGTGGAGAAGAAGATAGCCGAACTGATTGATGAGGGAACAATAACCGGGGAGGCGCTTTTCCTCGACGACTACAGGCGCGAGGGCTTCCGCTATCTCCCCGAGTACTGGTACAACAACAAAGACAATCCCCACGGGGTCTGGCTTGACCCCACCAACGCGCTGGCCATAGCGCGGGCAACCGAGAAGGCGCTCGAGAAGGCTAACCCCTCCGGAGCCGAGCTTTACAGGGCAAGGTACCGGGACTTCGAGAGCAGGGTTAGGGCGATAGTGGAAGCCTACAGGGCGCTGGTTGAGGGCAACAAAACCGCGGTCATTCAGATGCCCCCTGACCAGTACGCCATCGAGTGGCTTGGAATAAAGGCAACCGCCGCCATAAAGCCCGAGGAGGAGGTTCCGGCGATAGGTGTGGACGACCTCGTGCCAGCGGCCGAGGGAGCGGATCTCATAGTCTACGCCAGGGACAGCCCGGACCAGATGAAGGACGCGGCGAGGGAGCTGGCGGCAAAGAGCGGAAAGCCACTGGCAGAGATAACGGTCTTCTGGAGCGACAGGCCCTACACGGAAGTGCTGGTTGAGAACAGCGCAGCTGTTCTTAAGGCGCTGGGCGGAGAAAAGCCCGAAACGGGGCCCGTCCAGAGGGAGGACGTTGGGCGATACGTGCTGGTCTCCCTCGTGGTGGGGCTCGTCCTCGGGACGGCCCTGGGGGTGGTTCTGAAGAAGTGACTTCATTTTTTGTTTTCCTGGCCGGAAAAATGAAAAATGGAATAATCACTCGCGCTTGTAGGGCCTTCCGTCCCACTTCGGCGGCCTGGCCCTGCCTATAATCCCCGCCACTATGATGAGGGTCATTATGTAGGGCAGCATCAGGATAAACTGCCCTGGGATTATGTGCTTCGGTGCCAGCCAAGCCGCCAGCGCCTCGAAGAACCCAAAGAGCCAGCCACCGATGAGCGAGATGAGGGGGTTCCAGCCGCTGAAGACCATGTTGGCGAGGGCTATGAAACCTCTGCCGCCCGACATCGTCTTGTGCACCAGCCCGAGCCAGTCCACGCTCATAAAGGCCCCGCCGAGGCCAGCCAAAGCGTGTCCATAGACCGTGGACCAGAAGCGGTACCTTTCGACGTTTATTCCGAGAGCGTCCGCTGCCTCCGGGTTCTCACCCACCGCCCTGACACGCAGTCCGAGGGGGGTCTTGAAAAGCACCCACCAGGTCACCACGGCTATTATTATGGTCACCAGGACCATCGGGCTGAGCTCCCCATAGGGGGTCGCCAGGTGCCACATCGTGGCGTCCTCTGGGAGCTGGTGCTGACCGGCGGTTCCCCAGTAGGCGAGGATTCCGAAGGGGACTATACCAAGCGAGAGGAGGTTGATGCCTATGCCCGGTATGACGTGGTCGCCCTTGAGGTAAACCGTGAGTGCTCCGTGGAGCATTCCGAGGAGGATTCCCACTATGACGCCGCCGATGAGACCGACCACCGCGCTTCCGGCTAGCTCGGCAAAGATGGCCCCAAAGAACGCGCTTATGAGCAAGACGCCCTCGTAGCCTATGCTGACCACTCCAGCCCTTTCGCTCCATGCGGCGCCAACGCTCGTGAGCACTATCGGCACCATGGCCATCAGGGAGGTGAACAGTATGGTGAGGACATCACCTGCGCTCATTGGGCAGCCCCCCTGTGGAAGGCCTTCTTAACGAGATCATAAAGGCTCGGCACGGCGACGGTTATGACGATTATTCCCTGTATGACCTTGATTATCTCGAGCGGAACCTGGGCCTCGGCCTGCATCAGTGCCGTTCCCGCGCGGAGCATTCCGAAGAACAGCGCCGCGAGGATTATGCCAAGCGGGTGGTTCCTGCCGACGAGAGAAACGCCTATTCCGTCAAAGCCGAAGCCGTAGATGTTCGCTCCTCCCTGACTTATGGCGTAGGTCGGTCCCTCGCCCATTATCTTCATCGCGCCGCCGAGTCCACTGAGCAGACCGCCGATGAGGAAGGACCACATGACAGCTCTCTTGGGGTTCATTCCGGCATAACGCGCTGCTCTCTCGTTCATTCCGCTGGCGCGCATTCCAAAGCCCGTTGTGGTGTGCCAGAGCAGGAAGTACGTCAGCACAGAGGCTAGGACCGCGAAGATTATAGCTATTGAAAGGCCGTAGCCTATTTCAGGCATTCTGGCCTCGACTGGAATCCTTATCGTCTTGTTGGGGTCATTGGGGTTAGCGTAGGGTCCGACTATGAGCCAGAGCACGAAGAACCAGCCGATCCAGTTGAGCATTATCGTGGATATGACCTCGTGAACTCCGCGGTAGACCTTGAGAACCGCTGCAGGAAGTGCCCAGAGCGCTCCGAGAAGCATTCCCATTGCCAGCCCGAACCACATGTTGGGCCAGATGTTGGTGAATATCACCGCGGCTATTGCGCCGAAGTAGAAGGAGCCCTCAGCACCGATGTTGAATATTCCCGTCCTGGTGCCTATGGCAAAGGTCAGCGCGGTGAGCATTATGGGCGTGGCGTACTTAAGGGTGGAGGCTATGCCCCTCGTCGAGCCGAGAGCACCCTGGAAGAGCCAGTAGTAGGCCTCGAAGGGGTTGTAGCCGAAGGCTAGGAGGACGATTCCTCCGATGAGGAAGCCGACGAATATCGCTATGAGGCTTTCGACGAAGGGACGGAGGTTTATCGACCCGATGAGCTCACTTCCTGATTTCCTCATAGCGGATACCTCCCATCATCATTCCTATCTCCTCAGTGGTAACCTCTTCGGGCTTCACGATTCCCATGAACTCACCTTCGTAGATGATCCCCATTCTGTCGCTGAGCTGGAGGATCTCATCAAGGTCAGCTGAGACGAGCAGAACGGCCTTGCCCTCGTTCCTCAGCCTGATTAGATAGTTCCTTATGTACTCGGTCGATGCGACATCTACTCCCCTAGTGGGCTGAGCGGCGATGATAAACACCGGTTCCTTGCTGACCTCCCTCGCGACGATCAGCTTCTGCTGGTTTCCACCGCTCAGGCTCTTCACCGGCGCCTCCGTCCCGGGGGCCGAGATGTCGAACTGCTCTATCAGCGCCCTCGCGTGTTCCCTGACCTTGCCCCAGTGGATAACTCCCCTGAAGCGCTGGAACTTCTTCCTCCAGTGGAGCCCCAGAACCGAGTTCTCCGTGACGGTCATGTCGAGGATAAGGCCCATGTGCGTCCTGTCCTCGGGTATGTGGGCCATTCCAAGGTCGTAAAGCTCCTTCGGACCCTTGCCCGTGACGTCATTGCCCTGGAGATAGACCTTCCCTCCCTCGACCTTTCTGAGTCCGGAGATGGCCTCGATGAGCTCCGTCTGCCCGTTGCCCTCAACACCGGCTATGCCGAATATCTCCCCCGCGCGAACCTCAAAGGACAGCCCCTTGACTGCCTCTTCTCCCCTGTCGCCCTTGACCCTAAGGTTCTCAACGCGGAGTATCGGCTCTCCCGGTTCTTTGGGGGGCTTCTCTATCCTGAGAACCACGTCTCTTCCGACCATCATCTTGGCCAGGAGCTGGGGGGTTGCATCTTTGGTTTCAACGGTACCTATGACCTCGCCCTTTCTTATGACGGTAACGCGATCCGTCAGCTCGATGACCTCGTTGAGCTTGTGGCTGATGAAGATTATCGTCTTGCCCTCCTCCTTGAGCTGTCTCAGAACCCTGAAGAGCTCCTCGACCTCTATCGGGGTGAGAACAGCGGTGGGCTCGTCCAGGATAAGGACATCGACGTCGCGGTAAAGCATCTTGAGTATCTCTATCCTCTGCTGGACTCCAACGGGAAGGTCCTCAACGGGGACGTCGAGGGGGACCTGGAAGTTAAGGTCGTCCATCAGGCGCTGGAGCTTCTGCCGGGCCTTATCCACATCTATCTTGGAAAACAGTCCGTGACCCTCCATTCCGAGGATTATGTTATGAAGCGCGTCGAAAACCTCAACGAGCGTGAAGTGCTGGTGAACCATACCAATGCCGTGGGCGATGGCATCGGAGGGGCTTCTGAAGCGAACCTCCTCGCCGTTGATAAGGATTTTACCAGAGGTGGGGTGGAGCATTCCAAAGAGGATCTTCATAAGGGTGGTCTTTCCGGCACCGTTCTCGCCGAGGAGACCCAGAATCTCGCCCTTGTAAACGGTCAAATCAACCCCCTTGAGGGCCTTCGTGCCGTCGGGATATACCTTGACGATTCCCTTCATCTCGATTATCGGTGTCCGTTCCATTGCCGCACCTCCCTAAAGGTGAGAAAAGAAAGGGGAAAACTCAGCTGGCTAGCTCCATCATTTCCTGCCAGGTCTTGGCTTCTCTGACCTTCTGGATGCCCTCCTGGTCCATCGGGGCGGGCACTTTAATGACGCCGGCGACTATCTTGTCCTGGAGCTCCTTGACGGCGTCCCATACCCAGTCGGGAACCTGGGCCCTGGTCTGCTCGAGGTACTGCTTGAGCTCGTCCCTGCTGTTGAAGCCGAGATCCTTGAGCTTCTGCTGCTGGGTGTCCTCAGGCAGGGAGTCGAACATCGCCATGACGTCATCGACGGTGCTTATCCCAACGCCGCCCTCCTTGAGGCCAAGCTCGACTATGCCACCCTTGAAGTTGCCCTCGACGGCGTCCTTGACGGCGGTGTAGACACCGACGTCAACGCGCTTCATCATGCTGGCTATTATGACTCCCGGCTTTATCCAGTCCTGGGCGGAGTCAACGCCTATCGCGAAGGGCGGTCCCATCTTCTTGCCCTGCGAGTCGAGGACCTCCGCAACCGCATCGAAGACGCCGAGGCCGGTGCCTCCAGCCACCTGGTAGATGACCCAGGCACCCTGGGCGAGCTGGGCCCTGGCGGCGGCTTTACCCTTGGCGGCGTCGTTGAAGGTTCCGGTGTACTGGTAAAGGACGTCTATGGCAACGTCCTTGCCCTCCTTCTGCTTGTAGTAGTCCTCGGCCCACTTAACGCCGAAGCGGTAGCCAGCCTCGAACTTGTAGAGAACCGGTATCTCCATTCCGAGAACGATTCCCACCTTGTCCTTGCCGTCGTTGGCCGCTATGAGACCAGCGAGAGCACCGACGAGGGCGGAACCCTCGTTCTCCTTAAAGAGAATGCTCATAACGTTGTCCTTGTCGGGAATGTAGCCGTCGATGATTGCAAACTTCTGGTCGGGGTACTCGTCGGCGACCTGCTTGACAGCGTCGGTCATCATGAAGCCGACCGCGATTATGACGAGGTACTTCTTCTGGGCGGCGAGGGTCTCGAGGTTCTTCACGTAGTCGTCCTCGCTGTTGCTCTGCATCTCAACCAGGTCAAGGTTGAACTCCTCGGCCGCCCTCTTGGCACCGAGATAGGCCATGTCGTTGAAGCTCAGGTCACCCCTGCCACCGACGTCATAGACGATGGCGATGGCGCCCTTGGTGGATTCCTCTCCACCGGGGGAAATGCAGCCGCTGGCCACGACGCTTATGGCCAGAAGGCCGATTAAAAACAGACTCAACCACCTTTTCATGGTAACACCCCGCGAGTTTTCAAAGGTATAACTCCGTACGGAATATATAGTTTGCGGTCACGTAAAAACCGAAAATTCGAGAAAGAATTTTAACCATTGAGTAAAAGTTTTTTGTGATGACAATGCTGAAGAGAATAGCCGAACTGGACTCGGGAGCCGTTTTAATAACTGGAGACGGGAAGAGACTTGCGAGGATATACATCAATGCCTGGAGCAAGTCAGGAAGGCGCGTGCTGGCAGAGTATCTTCCGTTCCAGGTGGGGGGTGATGCTTACATAGGCAGCCCCTTCGAGAGCGACGACTTCGACGTCTACCTCATGGTGGACCCTCTATCGCGGCCCAAGGCGGAGCGCGAGAGGCTCAATGAGTGGCTGGCGAAGCACCGGGACAAGCTGGTGCTCCTCTACGAGCACAAGTACGTGAAGGACTCGATAACGCGCTATGAAATCCGGAACCACATCGACTACCTCATCGCCTACAAGCGCGAAACGGTGGGCTTCGAGAGGGTCGATGTGATGAGGCTCGAAAACGGCAGGGTGGTGGAGAGCAAGACCTACGTGAGGAGGTACTAGCGCGCGGTTTATTAAGAGATATGGCATGAACAGTGGAGCGCCCGATGACGAGTGGCTTCGGGTCTGAGCGGTGATGACACCAGCTATCGCCGAGGGCTTTATATACCGCCTCCCCCTCTCCTCTCCCGGTGGGAGCAATGTTCGGAAAGCTGAAAGAGAAGTTAGGCTCATTCGTGGAGAAGGTTTCCCAGACCGAGATAAGCGAGAAGGACGTCGAGAACGCCCTCTGGGACCTGGAGATAGAGCTCCTCGAGGCGGACGTTGCACTTGAGACCGTCGAGGAGCTGAAGGAGAGAATAAAGGAAAAGCTCGTTGGCCAGAAGGTCAAGATAGGAACCAACAAGAAGGCCATAGTTGAGGAGGCCGTCCGCGAGGCCGTCCTGGAGGTTCTCACGCCCGAGAAAAGGATTGACCTCCTGGAGATGATACGCTCCAAGGAGGAGAAGCCCTTCGTCATAGCCTTCGTCGGCTTCAACGGGAGCGGGAAAACAACAACCATAGCCAAGCTCGCCCACTGGCTCAAGAAGAACGGTCTGAGCGTTGTCATAGCGGCGAGCGATACATTCAGAGCAGGGGCAATAGAGCAGGTCGAGGAGCACGCGAAGCGCGTTGGGGTGAAGGTCATAAAGCACTCCTACGGCGCCGACCCGGCGGCGGTGGCCTACGACGCGATCCAGCACGCGAAGGCCAGGGGTGTTGATGTCGTCCTCATAGACACCGCCGGGAGGAACGAGCTGAACAGGAACCTCATGGACGAGATGAAGAAGATAGTCCGCGTTACCAAACCAGACCTTGTCATCTTCGTGGGCGACAGTTTGGCGGGCAACGCGGTGGTGGAGCAGGCCAAGCAGTTCAACGAAGCCGTTAAGATAGACGGGGTGATCCTCACCAAGCTCGATGCGGACGCGAGGGGCGGTGCGGCGCTGAGCATAAGCCACGCGATTGGGGCGCCGATACTCTTCGTCGGCGTCGGCCAGGGCTACGACGACTTAAAGCCCTTCGACGAGAAGTGGTTCGTGGAGAGGATTTTTGGGGAGGGGTGAATCATATACTCACTGCTAGACCCATGTGCACCACAATCGAGACGGCGATGAAGCTCGGGACGGCTGGGACCGCCCAGAGGGCTTTATCCGTTCTCCTCACCCGTATTTTCAAAACCCTCTCCCCTCCATCAGCAGCTGACCGCAAGCCCGCTGAGTATTATCGTAATCACAACAAAACCCGGCAAAAGGCCCTCGATAGCGAGCAACGCCTTCTCTCCTTTTTCTTCCCCGAGCACAGCACCAACGCCGACGGAGATGACGGGCAGGATCAAGAGAGAACTATCGGGGTTTATGAGAGAGACGAGAACCACCAGCAGAACGGGCACTCCAATCGCGAGACCCGATTTCTTCAGGGTGGCTTTCTTGAAGAGGAGATACATGACGAGCAAGACGAGAGCGGGGAGGAGAACGAGAATGACAAAAGTTAATGATGGTGAGTACTCCCTCCAGCATTTGATGACTCCACTGCTCAGATGAATCATTCCGCCTTTGATGTAGTAGTCGTCCAGCCGGGGTGCGTTGTATGCGAGGAAAAGCTCCCACGCCGTTGCTGAGGCAAGGACAAAAATGTGAAGAAGGAATTCTCTAAGTTTCACTGGCTCACCTCCTCTTTGGGACTATCCTGACAAGGTGAGTCCCGGAGCCCCAGTTGCCCCATGCAAGATAGTGTTCGCGCATGTCCCGTCCATCATGAACCACCACTTCTTCAGGGGGAACACCATTGGATATATCCTCCAATCCCAAAATAAACCTTTTGTTTAACGAAGATGTTTAAAACGAAGCTGAGTCCTGTTCCCCACTTTGTGTAACACGGTGTGATATCAGAACGTAAATTCACAGGCTCAGAAGCCTTTGAAGGTTCTCAAAGTCAACCCTCGCAGTCATGTCGATGTTTATGGGCGTGACGCTGACCTTTCTCTCGACTTTCAGAGCGTAGGCGTCCGTGCCCGGCTCGAACTCCTGGACGAGCCTGCCAACGATCCAGTAGTAGGGGTTGCCCTTGGGGTCTATCCTCTCCTCTATCGTCGGAGAATAGCGCTTCCTCGCGAGGCGCGTTATCGCTATGCCTGTTTCCTCGCTGGCGTCGCTAGGGACGTTCACGTTGAGCATGTCCACCCCTTCAGGCAGGCCCTTCTCAAGGACCGCCGTTGCTATTTTCCTCAGGAAGTGTGCTGAAACCGAGAAGTCAATCCCCTCCCCCTCGCCGAGGGTCTTCTTCCACTCGACCTCAAGGCTTATGGCTATACTTGGAATCCCGTGGGTGGCAGCCTCTATCGCCGCCGAGGCCGTTCCGGAGACGGTTATCTCCGTGCTGAGGTTCTCGCCGAGGTTTATCCCGCTGACCGCCAGATCAAAGTCGCCGAAGCGGGCGATGGCAAAAATCACGCAGTCGGTCGGTGTTCCGTCTATGCCATACGCTATCTTCGCGCCGGGGACGTTCACGCGCTTGGCCCTTATCGGCCTGTGGAGGGTCATCGCCCGACCGCTCGCGCTCCTCTGGAAGAGCGGAGCAACGACATAGACCTCGCCGAGCTCGCTCAGGGCCTTCACCGCCGCGCGCAGACCGTTGGAATAGATGCCGTCGTCGTTGGTGAGGAGGATTCTCATGGAATCACCTCAGGTCCTCAGCTCTTGAAATCGCCGAGAGGCCCTCGCGTGGTGCGACCTTGAGCAGGTCGGAATCGAGGGTTACTATGCCATCGAGTCCATAGTATTTTGCAGTTGCGAGGGTTAAAGCGTCGCTTGGGAGAAGGCCGTGGGTTGTTACAATCGTAAGTGCCTCCACAATTATTTCGTTCGTTGTGTCCAGAAACTTAGGAAACGCAAGAAGAGGCAATATGGAGTCCACGAATTCGTTACCTGCCTTTTTAACCAGCTCCGGGTGCTTTTTTAGATCCCAGTAGCTCTTGCCAGTTTTGTGTTTAAGGTACATAAACAGCACTTCGTTGTAAACAACGTCGTTTATGAAAAGGGGGTATCTCCCCGTAAACAGTTTCTCAACGAGTTGCTCCGCCACTTGGTTCCCACGAAAGTACTCAACAAACACGTTGCTGTCAAGGAACAAGCTCATCATACATTTCCGCCTCCAGCTCCTGCCAGGGTTTTGCTCCCTTCATGGCTCCTCTGGCGCGTTTAAGTGCCTCTTCAACGTTCAACCTCCCCTGAAGCATCGCCAGTTCAATCTTGAGCCTCTCGGCGTTTTTCTGAGAAGTTTTAATCACAACGTGGACTTCCGTAACTTCCTCCATCTTCTCACCAAGATGGAACTCAACCTGGACCGATTTAAACCTTCCCTCACCTTTAAAAACCCTATTCACCACCCGCTCTTAGGTGGGAGAATGACCTACTGGACGAGCGAGGACAACGTCGCTGGAAAGCCGGGAACGGCGCTCTTCATAATCCTCCCGACCATCGGCTGCTACCGCTTCAGGATTAACCAGGCCTGCTACATGTGCGCATATCCAACGGCCGCTCCCAAGGTTAGGTGGAGCCAGGACGCGATAGTGGACTACGTTAAAGAGGCCCTCAAGAGAATCGAGGGCAAAAAGGGCCCCTTCGCCGTGAGAATGTTCACCTCGGGTTCATTCCTCGACAACGGCGAGCTGAAGCCCGAGACGAGGAGGAGAATCTTTGAGATCTTGGCGAAGATGGACAACGTCGAGGAGATAGTCATAGAGAGCAGGAGCGAGCTGGTTCGCTACGATGCAGTCAAGGAGCTGGCCGAGATAGTCCCCGACAAGCACTTTGAGGTCGCTATCGGCCTCGAAACGGCCAACAATGATATAGCAGACGTCTCCATCAACAAGGGCAACACCTTCGAGGACTTCGTTAGGGCGGCGGAGATAACACACGAGGCAGGGGCGAGGGTCAAAACCTACCTCCTCCTCAAGCCCATCTTCCTGAGCGAGAGAGACGGTATAGAGGACGTCAGGGAGAGCATAATCAAAGCCGAGCCATACACGGACACCTTCTCGATAAACATAACGGACATTCAGAAGGGAACCCTCTACGAGAGGCTCTGGGAAAAAGGTGAATACCGCCCGCCCTGGCTCTGGAGTGCGGTCGAGGTCATTATCTGGGCTAAGAAGCGCTTCCCGAACAAGAGGATCCTCAGCGACCCCGTTGGGGCCGGTTCCAAAAGGGGCCCCCACAACTGTCTCACCGACTACGATAGGGCCATTGGAAAGGCAATAAAGAAGTTCTCCGCGACGCAGGACATCAGCTACATCGAGAACCTCAAGCCCGAGTGTCGCGAAAAGTGGAGCTACATCGTCGAGAACGGACTCTTGGACTGGCAACTGATAACCTGGTGAAGCCGTTTCGTTTTTTGAGCCTTTAACCGTTCTCTTTTCGGCTCGTTTATAACGTCCCCCGTGACTCCCTGATGTACGTTCCTGTACGCCCACGAAACCTTTAAATTTTGACAAACGTAAACGGGGTTAGCAAATCGCGGGTGATGATTATGGCAGATGTCGAAGGAAAGACCGTGGTCGTGAAGGAAAACTACCTCGTTACCGGGAAGGCGGAAGGGGTTGTTGAAATCGACGTGGACACTTTTCTCTGCAAGGGTTGTGGAATCTGCGTCGAGATGTGCCCGAGGAAGGTCTTCGAGTGGAGCAAGGAGCTGAGCGAGAAGGGCGTGCATTATCCGGTTCCGGTTCACGCCGAGAAGTGCGTCAAGTGCAAGCTCTGTGAGCTCCTCTGCCCGGACTTCGCCATCGCGGTAAGGTGGTGAGCATGATAATCCGCGGTGACGAGCCGGAGCAGGTCAGGCTCCTTAGAAAGCTCTACAAGCCCGGCAACTACTTCATGCAGGGCAACGAGGCGGTCGCTTACGGCGCGCTCTTCGCCGGCTGTCGCTTCTACGCAGGCTACCCAATAACTCCGTCGAGCGAGATAGCGGAGACGATGGCGCGCGAGCTTCCTAAGCTCCACGGCTACTACCTCCAGATGGAGGACGAGATAGCGAGCATAGCCGCTATGATAGGTGCCTCGTGGACCGGATTCAAGGTCATGACGGCAACGGCCGGACCAGGGTTTAGCCTAATGCAGGAGAACCTTGGCTACGCTGTGATGACGGAGACGCCGCTCGTTCTCGTTGATGTCCAGAGGAGCGGACCGAGCACAGGACAGGCGACGAAAGGTGCCCAGGGCGACTTCTTCCAGGCCAGGTGGGGAACCCACGGCGACCACCCGATAGTCGCGCTCTCGCCGACCAGCGGACAGGACGCATTCTGGGAAACGATAAGGGCCTTCAACATCGCCGAAAGGCTTAGGACGCCTGTTGTGGTCCTCTTCGACGGGATTTTAGCTCACACGCGCGAGCTCGTCAAGATTCCCGACGTTGATGATGTGGAGATAACCTACCGCAAGCTTCCCGCCAACGAGGAGGAGGCCAGGCTTCCCTTCGGCGACCCGCACGGCGACGGCGTTCCTCCAATGCCCCTCTTCGGTCACGGCTACTTCACCCACGTCACCGGCTCGACCCACAAGGAGAACGGACTGAGGGACGTCTACACGCCGGAGGTCCACGACAGGCTCGTGAGGAGAATCCACCGGAAGATAGAGAAGAACCGCGAAGTTTACGAGAGGTACGAGGAGCACTTCACGGACGATGCCGAGATACTCGTCGTCAGCTGGGGAGTCACCGCAAGGCCAGCCCTCGGAGCCGTTCTCAGGGCGAGGGAGGAAGGGATAAAGGCCGGCCTCTTCGTGCCGAAGACCGTCCACCCGTTCCCCGGTGAGAGAATGAGGGAACTCGGAAAGCGCGCCAGGGCAATTCTCGTCCCGGAGATGAACCTCGGCCAGATGATTCTCGAGGTCGAGCGCTACGTCAACGACGACGTCCTGCTGAAGGGGATCAACAAGATCGGCGGTGTGCCCTTAACAGTTGAAGAGATTCTGCGCGAGATAAGGGGTGTTGCCTGATGCCCGAGATTTACTCCCGCTACCCGATGGTTAAATACCTCAGGAAGGAGGCCCTTCCCACCGCTCTTTGTCCCGGTTGCGGCGGTGGAACCGTTCTCAACGCCTTTGCAAACGCGATAGACCAGCTCAAGCTCGACCCGAGGGACCTGGTCGTCGTCAGTGGCATAGGCTGCTCCGCCTGGATAGCCTCTCCCTACTTCTTGGCTGACACCCTCCACACGACCCACGGGAGGGCGATAGCCTTCGCGACCGGCGTCAAGGTCGGTTTGCCGGACAAAAAGGTCGTCGTCATAAGCGGCGACGGCGATCTGGCGAGCATAGGCGGGAACCACCTTCTGCATGCAGCGAGGAGGAACATAGACATAACGGTAATCCTCGTCAACAACTTCATCTACGGAATGACCGGCGGACAGGTGGCTCCAACGACGCCCTTTGGAGCCAAGACAACGACAACCCCCTACAGGAACATAGAGCACCCGCTGAAGATTTCGGAGACGATAGCGGCAGCCGGGGCCAGCTACGTCGCCAGATGGACCACCGCCCACGTCTACCAGCTCATTGAGAGCATAAAGAAGGCTCTAACGGTTAAGGGCTTCTCGCTCGTCGAAGTCATCTCGCAGTGCCCCGTCCAGTTCGGAAGGAGAAACAAGATGAAAGAGCCAGCCGAGATGCTCCGCTGGTTCCTGAAGAACTCGGTTCCGGTTAGCAAGGCCAGAAACATGAGCGAAGAGGAGCTGGAGGGCAAGTTCATCATAGGAGAGCTAGTGAACAGAAAGAGGCCCGAGTTCACGGAGGAGCTCAACAAGCTGATAGACGAGGTGCAGGAGCACTTCGGGCTCAAGGAGGTGTGAGGCATGCAGATTAGGTTCGCTGGCATAGGAGGCCAGGGTGTTGTGCTCGCCGGCGTCATACTCGGTGAAGCTGCTGCGATAGAGGGCCTCAATGTCCTCCAGACCCAGGACTACAGCTCGGCCTCGCGCGGCGGCCACTCAATTGCCGACGTCATAATCTCGAAGGAGCCTATCTACGACGTCATGGTAACGAGGGCCGACGTCTTGGTTGCCCTCCACCAGCTCGGCTACGACACGGTCAAGGACTCGCTCAGGAAGGACGGTCTCCTGATCATCGAAACCGATCTCGTCAGGCCGGATAGGGACTACGTAGGTGCACCCTTCACGAGGCTCGCCGAGGAAACGACCGGGCTGGCCCTGACGGTCAACATGGTTGCCCTCGGCTACCTCGTTGCGAAAACAGGCGTCGTGAAGAAAGAGAGCGTTGAGGAAGCTATTAAGAGGCGCGTTCCGAAGGGGACGGAAGAGATAAACATCAAGGCCTTCAGGGTTGGTTATGAGGAGGGATCGAAATGAGATACCCGTTTCCGGTCGGTAAGAGCGATTTCATTCAGGGCGACGAGGCCATAGCCAGGGCAGCTATCCTCGCTGGTTGCCGCTTCTACGCAGGCTACCCGATTACACCCGCCAGCGAGATTTTCGAGGCGATGGCCCTCTACATGCCGCTGGTGGACGGCGTGAGCATACAGATGGAGGACGAGATAGCGAGCATAGCCGCGATAATAGGCGCCTCCTGGGCAGGGGCGAAGGCGATGACGGCAACGAGTGGCCCGGGGTTCTCGCTGATGCAGGAGAACATTGGCTACGCGGTAATGACCGAAACCCCGATAGTTGTAGTCGATGTCCAGCGCGGGGGGCCAAGCACGGGCCAGCCAACGCTTGCAGCCCAGGGAGACATAATGCAGGCCATATGGGGAACGCACGGCGACCACTCGCTCATCGTTCTGAGCCCATCGACCGTTCAGGAGGCCTTTGACCTAACGATAAGGGCCTTCAACCTGGCGGAGAAGTACAGAACGCCGGTCGTTCTGCTCACAGATGCGGAGATAGCCCACATGCGCGAGCGCGTTTACATCCCAAGACCGGAGGAGATAGAGCTGGTCGAGAGGAAGCTTCCTGCGAATGAGGAGGAGGCGAAGTTCCCGTTCGGTGACCTCCACGGCGATGGCGTTCCGCCTATGCCCATATTCGGGAAGGGTTACAAGACCTACGTCACCGGCTTGACCCACGACGAGCGCGGAAGGCCTAGGACTGTTGAGGCGGAGGTCCACGAGAGGCTCATAAGGAGGATCATCGGAAAGATAGAGAACAACAAGCACGATATCATAACCTACAACACTTTCGAGCTGGACGATGCAGAGATAGCGATAATAAGCACGGGCATCGTTTCCCGGTCCGGCGTGAGGGCGGTTAAGATTCTCCGCGAGAAGGGAATCAAGGCGGGCCTGCTGAAGCTCAACACGATATGGCCCTTCGACTTCGACATGATAGAGGAGCTTGCCGAGCGCGTGAGGAAGATATACGTCCCGGAGATGAACCTCGGACAGCTCTACCACCTCGTCAAAGAGGGCGCCAACGGGAAGGCGGAGGTTGAGCTCATACCCAAGATAGGCGGCGAGGTTCACACTCCGATGGAGATAGTCGAGAGGGTGGTGGGCTGAATGTACCTGAAGTCCGCTTACGATATTCGAGACAAGTACCTGAGGAAGGACATGCTCCCGACGATATTCTGCCCAGGCTGTGGAATAGGTTCGGCCCTGCAGTACACGCTTCGCGCGATAGACGACCTCGGCCTCAACCCGGACGAGATAGTCTGGGTCAGTGGAATCGGCTGTTCCTCCCGTGTTCCGGGCTTCGTCAACTTCGACGGCCTCCACACGACCCACGGCAGGGCTCTGGCCTTTGCGACTGGCATAAAGCTCGCCAACCCGAACCTTAAGATAATAGCCTTCATGGGTGACGGTGACGCGGCAGCTATCGGAGGAAACCACTTCATCCACGCTATAAGGAGAAACCTCGACGTCACGGTGATACTCATCAACAACTTCACCTACGGAATGACCGGCGGCCAGGTCGCGCCGACCGCCCTTAAGGGCCTGCGCGGAACGACCGCTCCCTACGGCCAGTTCGAGAACCCCTTCGACATAGCTGACCTCGCTGTATCCGCCGGAGCCAACTACGTGGCCAGGTGGAGCGTCTTCAACTACCTCCAGGGAATCAACAGCATAAAGAAGGCCCTGAGCAAGGAGGGCTTCACGCTGGTAGAGTTCCTCTCTCCGTGCCCGATAAGCTTCGGAAGGAGGAACAGAATGAAGACGGCTCCAGAGCTTCTCCGCTGGTACCAGAAGATAACCGTCCCGCTGGCGAAGGCGAAGAAGATGCCGCCGGAGGAGCTTGAGGGCAAGATAGTCATCGGCGAGTTCGTGGACAGGGACAGGCCCGGTCTCGTGAGGGAGTACGAGGCGTACAAGAGGCGCGCCAAGAAGATGATGGGGTGGGAGGAATGAGGAAGGAGATACTCTTCAGCGGCTTCGGCGGCCAGGGAGTTATCCTGGCGAGCGTTATCCTCGGAAGGGCCGCGGCCGTCTACGAGAACCTCTACGCGGTGCAGACCCAGGCTTACGGCCCTGAGTCCAGGGGTGGAGCGAGCAAGGCGGAGGTCGTCATAAGCGACGAGCCCATAGACTACCCCAAGACCCTCAAGCCGGACTGTGCGGTTTTCTTCTCCCAGGAGGCCTACAACAAGTACCTCCACACGGTAAAGGAGGGCGCGAGAATCATTGTGGAGGAAGAGCTCGTCCCGCACCGCGACCTGGAGTTCGAGAAGAAGCTCAACGTCATAGCGCTTCCGCTCACCAAAATAGCCGAGGAAACGACCGGGCTGAGCCTCACGATGAACATCTTGACCCTCGGAATCCTAACCGCCTGGACAGGGGTCGTGAGCAGGGAGGCGATAGAGAAGGCCGTTCTCGACGCCGTTCCAAAGGGCACCGAGGAGATAAACTTAAGGGCGCTCCGCAAGGGCTTCGAGCTCGGGGAGAAGGCTAAGAAGGGCGAGCTCTGAGGTCCCTGAGCTCCCCGAGTACCTCCTCTTCTCTCCTTTTCAGCCTCTCCAGCTCCCGCCTGTAGGCCATCTCTATTGACTCAAGGTGCTCCCTCGCCTCTTCTCCGCTCACCTCCACCAGGAGGCCCGAGAGGAGGCGGTAGAGTTTCCTGTCCCCGGATTTAAGATACCTCTTCGCCTCATTGACCTCCGCCAGCTTGAGCTCCAGCGAGGCCCTCAGCTCCCTGAGCCTCTGGAGCTCACGCTCCTTCTCGTACGCCCTCACCAGCTCCATCGTCCACCCTCCAAAAAAGAGGAAGGGTCACTCCTTCTTCTCCTCGGGCTTCATCTTCTCAAGCTCCTTGAGGAGCTCCGTGACCTTCCTGCCGTCCTCCTCTATCTTCCTGAGCAGGGCAAGGCGCAGCTCCATCAGGGCGTTTATGCGCTTCTCGATGTTCTCCCTCGCCTCCTCGATGCTCGCCCCGACCAGTATGCCGGCCCCAACGTCCATTATGACATCGTCAGGCTTCTCTATCTTGCCCTTGATGGCTATGCCACTGCCGAGCGGGATGTATATCTCCTTGCCCTCGCCCTTCTCCTTGATGTAGGCAAGCGTCGCATCGACGGTGCGGAGGTTGCTTATGGTTGCGTCGATGACCCCGACCTGGCTCCTGAGGTACTCTATCTCCCCGAGGTAGCTCCTTATCTCGTCCTGTATCCTCTCGGGGGTTCTCTTTACCTTCGCCATGCCCACCACCTCCGGCCCGTTCTCATATTTTAGTTACTTTTTGTATTTAAAAGTTTTTCGCCGTTAGGGTTATTAACTCCCGACGCGAGAGAAGAACATGCTCATCAACGAGACCAAAGAGCGGACGTGGCACGGGCCCGTAAAGCTTGCCGACAGCTTTTTCAAGCGCTTTAGGGGGCTGATGCTGGTAAGGCACGTCAACCATGCCCTTGTCTTCATCCTTCCCGCCGAGACCAAGGCCAACGCCTCGATCCACATGTTCTTCATGCTGAGCGATATAGACGTGATATGGCTCGATTCGACGAGGCGCGTCGTCGATTTCAAGACCGCCAGGAAGTGGCGCCTCTACGCTCCCAGAAAGCCGGCCAAATACATAATCGAAGGCCCCGTGGGGATTATAAAAGCGCTTGACGTCGAGGAGGGCGACCTCATAAGCTGGAGCCCGAGCGAGGAGAAGGAGCGGGCCGTCCCGGTGAAGGTGTCCCTTCCAGATGGCTTCTCATTCGACAAGGGCACCAACGGGATGGCCTTTACGGAGAGCGTGGGGGAAGTGAAGGCAAGGGAGCATTAAACGTACACGACCTCCCGCATCACGTGCCTGGCTATCCCGGGTTTCAATGCGGACTTGAGGACGAGGTCAACCTTGACACCAAGGAGCTCTTCAAGGTACTCCTCAAGCTCTATGAACCTGAGGAAGGATGGGACCTCACAGAAGTCGACCAGAATGTCGATGTCGCTCGTTTCTTTATCTAATCTCAGCCCTCAAAGCGGTCTGTTCCCTACGCAGGTTTCCTGCGCTCAGAGGGGATTTAACCCTCTCCCCAGAAATCCCCTGGGAGGAGGCGGATTATTTCTCCCACGCCCGCGAAGTCCTCGTCGAGGGTGGCTAAACTATCGCAGTTGTACTCTAAGGCAGTGGCCAGAATTCTTGCATCGTGGGGAAGGAGAGAATAGTCGCGAACGAGGGTGGCAACCGTCAGCCAGTCCCTTGAGTCTGAAACCAGGAGAACATCCTTTGCATCCAGAAGCGCCAGGATGTCCGAGATAACATCAGAAGCTCTGTTCCTGAACTCCTCGTCATCCTTGAGGAGCTTTTTGACCCTCCACACCGACCTCGCACCGTACTCCTTCTCCCCCAGCCTCCTGATGAGGACGTAAAACAGCTCATCAACGACGATATCAGATGTCAGCTTTCCTTCCTTTGCTTCGAGGATCTCAACGGCGTAATGGGTAAGGCTCGTCTCTACCAGGTAGTTGTACAAAACGCTGGAGTCTATGAAAATCACCGCTCGTACACCTCGACCCGGTATCTCTTAAACTCCTCGGCGTTCCCTTTTCCGAGCATTCCCGGTCGGACGTCTTTTTTCTTGTTCTCAATGAGTTTCCTGAGCTCGAGGGCTTCTTTAAGGAGATGAGAGTGCAGTTCCAGCGCCCGCTGAGAGGTAACCTCAGACATGATATCACCAATAATAGCTCTCAGGAGGTGGATAAAAACGTTTCTCAGAACTCAAACTCCACCCCGTTCTCGTCGCCCTCCCAGAGGACTATGCGTTTTAGTCTTACGCCATTGGAAAGGCGCTTCTCAACCTCCCCTGCTATCCATAGCGCAACGTTCTCGGTTGTAGGATTCTCGAAGATGCCGTTGAGGTTCCGGTGGTCCAGCTCCTCAAGGATTTCCTCGACGAGCTTTCTCAGCTCCAGGAAGTCCATGACGTAGCCGTTCCTTAGCGGCCCCTCAACCGCGACCTCGAGCCTGAAGGTGTGGCCGTGAAGCTCCTCGGGCTTTCCATCTATGACCACGGCGTGAGCCGCTTCAAATTTAAAGCGCTCGACGATTCTGGCCCTCATGCAACCACCAAAAAAAGTTCCGGCGGTTTGATAAAAGATTTCCGCACTTCGAAGGGGCTGACTTTAAGCGGGGAATGCTTTGATTCTAGCCGGTCCTATTATAGCGCACATTGCCCGCAATAGTTGGCAGGGGAAGGCTTTCTCTTCTCCCAGAGTCTTATTGCAACAGTATCTCAAAGACTTGCTCGACTTTGCAAGAGAAAGCTTTCAATTCTCCCAGAGTCTTATTGCAACACATTAAGAGTAGTGAACTATACAAACAAAAGGATTATGTTTCAATTCTCCCAGAGTCTTATTGCAACGTTCACGATGCCCTCGCCCACGCTCATGCCGCCAACGTTTCAATTCTCCCAGAGTCTTATTGCAACAAAAGCCCTCTCCGTCGTAAACGGCCTTCTTAAACTGTTTCAATTCTCCCAGAGTCTTATTGCAACTAGGACGGCAGCGGTAATAGAGTACCCAGGGGGCAGCCGTTTCAATTCTCCCAGAGTCTTATTGCAACTTGGTAACAGGTGGGCAGTACTTTATGCTGTTGCCAGGTTTCAATTCTCCCAGAGTCTTATTGCAACTTAAGACTACATACGACACGAACGCAAAAAATGCTTAGTTTCAATTCTCCCAGAGTCTTATTGCAACTGAGGCTAAAGCCAATGGCGTGGAGCAAGTGATACTCTAGTTTCAATTCTCCCAGAGTCTTATTGCAACTAGTAGCAGGGGCGATAAGCCTGCCCGTGATACTAATGTTTCAATTCTCCCAGAGTCTTATTGCAACATGGGGCAACACTTCCCCCACCTGCAAAAACCCCAAGTTTCAATTCT